>CAYJFA010000011.1:0-8622 GCA_964369545.1 uncultured Holosporaceae bacterium | reverse complement strand
TGAAGGAAAAGAATATTTTTAAAATAATTTAACAAACATCAAAAATACAGTTGCTCATATACTTAACAAAACTCTTATTGATATAGAATGTGGATATACATTACTTAGAAAAGGTAATTTAAATTCAGCTCTCGATGTTCTTAATAAGGTTATAATCAAAAAACAGGAATTAAATGATAATTATTATCTGTTACATGCCATAGTCAGCAAAACCGAGGTTTTGGTAAGATTAAATAGATTAAATGAAGCGTATTCTGATTTTCAATATGCAATCAAGCAAAAAGGTAATAGCTCTGATAATTATACAAAATTACTTGTTTGTATATGTTTTTATCATGCATTTATTATTAAATATAAGCAGGAGGATTATAAATTGGCTTTTGAGCATTTTGCGGCTTTTATTGGTTCTATAAGAGAGTTTTGTAAAGGATTTTTAGAAAAAAATGACTATGAAAAGCTGCTTAACGAAAATGCTTTCGAAATTATTACAGACGAATTGCAAATAAAAACATGCTTAAAAAATAGTTTAAAGATATTTTCATTCATCTATGGAAAGGAACATCCTTTTGTTAAAGACTATATTAATAAAATATAGATTGACGGTTGTGGAATTTTATATATTTTATTATTGTAAGAAGTATCGCAGCATAAAGATATAATTGAATGTCAATGATATAATTTTTTGTGCCAGAATTAAAAAAATTTATGTTTTGTCCAAGCGTACATTAATATACCGTATGTGTAGAGTGTTGTTGAGTGCTTATAATTGATGGTTTTTTCTGCAAGTTTGCGACAAATGCTATATAAAAAATTGTTTTGCTTTGACATTATAATTTTGTATTCTATGAATAGATAGTTCATAGCAGAGGTTAATATGACAACATCCAAAAAGAACAGATTAAGTAAGAATCAATACGTTCATTTAGCTACTATTGCGGCTGGTTTAGCATTGTGTAATCTATCCGAAGGGAGTAATGCTGAAGAGTATACTTCTCCAAAAGCTAGATTTACTTCGATAGAAAACTACGCTTATCCCGTAGATTGTGATGTAAAAAACGAATTAGCCGGTCCTGGCGGTAGCGGTTGATCATTGCATCTTTTCTATTTTTCTATGGTTAAAGAGAGGTTAATATGACAACATCTAAAAAGAACAGATTAAGTAAGAATCAATACGTTCATTTAGCTACTATTGCGGCTGGTTTAGCATTGTGTAATCTATCCGAAGGGAGTAATGCTGAAGAGTATACTTCTCCAAAAGCTAGATTTACTTCGATAGAAAACTATGCTTATCCTATAGATTGTGAAGTGAAAAACGAGGTGTCGGGACCTAGCGGTAGCGGTTGATCACTAATAGATTTTTCTACAAATTTGTGCTAACTATTTTTGCTCCCTCCAAGGAGTGGATTAGTGTAATTGTATCGTTTCGAACAGTTTCAAACTTTGTATTAAATTGCTTAGCTATAGTTTGAGCTATGGTGTTGATGTTATTATTGCCATCACACATGCTTAGTATTCTAACGGCTGTTCCATTTAAGCTTATTATATTTCTATCATTATCCGTAAGTGATAGTACCAGGTGAAATTTTCCCTCTTTTCGCAGTTTAAAATCTTGCAGTTTGGGGATTCTAGTTCCGATGGTTTCTGCTACAATGTCATTCATATTTTGCATTACCTTTTAATTATTCAAGTTAACTTTATCCACATTATTTCTAAATGATGGTCTTAAAAAATCTTTAGAAGATTTCACGGATCGCAGATATTCCTTTATCTGTTCTTCATCCCTTACTTTTTTCCCTACAGACTCCCAAACATCATGAATGCTGTTATTTAAAACACTTCCTATGACGAATGGCATTGAACAATTTATTTTTACATCTCCGCTAGGCTTAATAAGCAATTCTTGGTTTGCGCTTATATTCTTCAATTGCAATCTACCTTGTTCTTCCAGAGAAGAAATAACATTCATCCTTTTATAATACTCTTTCTTCTTAGCGTGAATCTTATTAAAAACAGATGATGCTTCTTCTGGAGTAAGGTCTAACTTATCTTTGTTTATTATGGCTCTACCAGCATAGACAAAAGGAGCTATTACAATGGCTTCAGCGCCTAAAATATAAGCGGTATCGATCATTTCTTCTACGTAATCCATATTACTTTTTACAACCGCATGAGCTACTAATAATGGAAAGCCATTTATCTTTACTAAGTTTGCTGCGGAAATTGCTTTGCGAAAAGCTCCCTCTGTGCCTCTAACATAGTCGTGCAACTCAGGTCTAGATCCGTCTATGCTTACCTGAAACCATTTGATTTTATATGTCTTAAACCTATCTAATATCTCTTGATTTACCAGCATTCCATTTGTGATAAAACGAATACGGATATCATATTCTGACAGAATATCCATTATCTCAAATAAACTATCTCCTAAAAGTAAAGCTTCTCCGCCGGAAATAGTACATTCAAAAACACCTAGTTTTCCAGCTTCTCTGGCTAGTTCTTTCCATCTTTCAAGAGGTAAATCACATTTGGAATTTGCTTCCATTCCTGATTGATTATAGCAATGCAGACATCTCTGATTGCACTTATGAGTTAATTCAAATTGTAACGATACGGGATTTTCGTATTCTTCAATCAACATGCCTTCATCTATTTGATCTATATGTGATCTTTTGCAACGATCTAAATATTCTGAAAAAGAAAGCGTTTCCCCTAGAGAATTAACGACTTTGTCGTAGTTCAATTCTATATCATTAGTTAAGTCATCTGTCATTAGGAATTATCCACCTTTATAGCATATATGATCTCATGGCTTCTTGTAAAAATCAATTTGCCAAAAAATAAGAAACGATTCTATATATGACACGACAGTATATGGTGAATTACGCATACAATTCATGGAAAATCATTCTAATAAAACTAATTTATAGCATCTTTAAGATTCTTGCCAGCCTTAAACTTCACCCCCCTAGACGCAGGGATCTCAATTGATTTCTTCGTCTTAAAATTCATGCCTATTCTTGCAGAACGCACTGTTACATAAAGTGAACCGAATCCGACTAACGAAATTTCTTCTCCTTTTTTAAGAACCTCTGTCGATGCAGCTATAAAAGCGTTCAATGCGCTCTCTGAATCTTTAATCGTTAATCCTGATTTTTCAGAAATAGCTCTTACTAGTTCCGTCTTATTCATTTGTTACTCCCGTATAATTGAGAAAAATCCTAACACGAGAATTTCGTAATAGCAATTTATTGTTGAGGTTTACAACCTCTCTTCTCTGAAGAATTTCAAGATCTGCTTGGAAGTTTCAAGCATAAGTTTCTTTGATATTGGATTATTCTGGTGACTGTAAAGTTTTATAAAGCTATGTAAAAGTTTGTCGTTTGCATCTATGTAGAAGTAACTTTTATAGCGATGATTTCCGTTGCAAGTATCTCTAAACCCTTCAAAAAAATAAGAAATATCAGTGCTTAGAAATTTGGATATGAGAAATAACGATCCTGTACTTATTCGATTTTTGTCATTCTCGTACTTTTGAATTTGCTGGAATGTTATCCCGAGATACGAACTCAGTTTTTTCTGCGTTATGCCAAGTGAGCATCTTCTTAGTTTTATGCGATTCCCGATATATTTATCTATGTTTAAATTTTTTTTTGTTTTAACGATGCTTTTGTTTATGTTTTTAGATTTATTTTTTTCTAACATTTGATTTATTTATAATTCCTCTAAATATTTATCAGCTCATTTTTTCATATCCCAACAAAAAAACACCTTCTTTTACAAAATATTCTGACCTGAATAAGATCACACGATATAAACAATAAAAAAGTCCAATAAAAGTGACGTCAAGGTCCAGTATTATTGTTTTTAAATACGCACAATTATCAGTCTTTTTTGCGTAAACACTGAAAATGAGGGCTTAAATATATGGACATCGACACATCTATAGCATAGTTAATTCATTATTTATTCTTTTTCCAGGAGCTTTTTTATGATTCACAGCAATATAGCAATACTTATGAAGGCGCAGAAGAAGCGTATTATTGACTTAGCAGAGCAGGCAAAAATTGATGAACTTACAGTAAAAAGAGCTAGATCTCATAAAACTATAGGGTCTTGCAAAGTAAAAACTCTGCATAAGATAGCTGTTGCTTTAAATGTGGCAGTAGATCCTGAAAGCAAAAAATATGTTCAAAAATAAAATAGGTTTTATAATATCAAAAAGTGGAAAAAATATATTGCAATTATCACAGGAAAACCATTAAAAGGCTTACCGTATACAATGATGTTGGCGATGTTTCGTTGAATATTTTATGTAAGCTATCAAAAATACTTAATTGTACAATTAAAGACTTATTTGAATATAAGCAAAATTAAGAAATCATTCTTGCATTCACCCATTCCAAGTTGCTTGAATTATTGAAATTGTTTTTCAATTTTTACTACAAAAAATGGACTGAATACAATAAGGGAATTGCATAAGTCTTTTTAAATAATTTCTACTTTTTCACAAATAAATACAATTAAAAATTTTTCAGAATTCTGTTCTCATTCTTGCTTTTTTGATTTTATCCACAATACTATCATTTATATACTGCTAGTATTGCAGATAAAATCAAAGAATGTTTTTTAGTAAAGCATGATTCCTAAAATTTTATGCTTCGCATTCAATTATGTAAAAATACCTGATTAGTCTATAGATTCTTTGATTTTTTCTATTGTTTCTTTAAATGCTCTAATTTCTTCTCCTGCACAAATTTTTGCATACAATTTTTTCTGGAAATCTATAATATTTTGCTTTGATAAAGCTACCTCTGGAATATGAGATTTTCTTATTTTTAGTCTAAAATTTCCGTGTTCTGGAAATGAAATATTGCATATGTCATATATACTTGTGATGTCCTCTAACATAGCTAATTTGAATTTTAAAGAAATATATAATTCATATACTTTTTTGCGCCAAGCATTATTGGGAATATTAAGCCCGCTTAGCTTAGAAACTTTTTCTCTTAAATCATTGATTTCGCCGGCAGATAAGCCAATATTAGTTTTTGCTTTTTGTATTTCTGTACAAGTTCCAGTATAACCATTTATCTCTGCAACAACATCAGTTAATGAATCACAAATTAAGCTATCTTTCTCTATTTTTTCAATAAGATTATTCGCCGTAATTGTTGTTAAAAACATTACGCAAGTAATTATAAACAATAACTTTTTTTTCATTTCGTATTCCTTTATTTACATTAAACTCATCTTGTTATATTCTATTTATAAAGTTGTCTTATGGGATTAATTGCAAATTATTTATACAAAGATGAGAAAATATTCCATTATACCCTGTATGATGTACATCATCTAATACTACACAATCAGGGGCATTTGGCACATGTTGAATATTGTTTGCTGGATTAGTTCTTGCAAATATTATGTATGGAGGATAATGATGAGAAAAATTCCAATTATTGGCTCCAACACCAACTATACCATTATAGTCTGCAACAATGGTGCAGTCTGAAGGATTATTAAGGATTATATTGATCAGATTATGCTCATGCCCGTCATGACCAGCGCATTCTGCATGAGAACATTCCCCAAAACCATAAGCAGAAAAATTATACTTTTCTCTAGCTGGAATCGCATAATGACCATTGGAAGATACCTCTACCAAAAATTTTTATGTATCTGGTATTTCTCCCTCAATTGTTTCAAGATGATCTGTTTCCACGTCTCCACCAGGAATAGCTGTTAGCTTTAGATCTTTAATCTAAAATTATTAGCATCAACTCCAACTCCATCTTTTTTTTTCGTTAAAATACTTCGACAATCCCACTAAACATCTAGTACACAACGCACAAGGATCCATAGATGTACCAATATGAAGTATAATCAATTTAATATCATTATATGATGTTTCTGGATAATCCGTTTTCGCTTTTTTCAGTGTAACTTTGTCACCTTGCAATAAATGAGAGATTATCTTACCTTCCGTGCATTGATACGGAAATGCAGGAGCTCCTGGCAAATTACTTTCTAAGGTAGTATTTGTGTTATTAAAAAGAGTTGCGCCATTATGAGCAATATAATTTAAACGATCTCCAAATGGTTGCGTTCCCGAGTTTTTTGCGGCATATATTGCTCCATTGACATTAAGTACGCTTGAAAAAGCTGTAAGATGCTCCTCTTCTTCTATCGCTATTGTAATAGCAACAGTAGTTGCACTTATTCCAGGTGTACCGCTATTCTTTATTTTGTCCGTTATTTTTGCGAATTGTGAATGTATAAGATCTGGATTTTAGTCTTCAGTCCAAGTTGCAAGATCAGAGTCACTTAATCCACCGGTAGTCACGTCACGTACTTTTAAGAAGTGCCAACTATTGATAGGATTACCGCTTATATTTATATTGAGGCTATTTTTCCATCTAAATCCCTGATCTTTAATGCCTATATTATTTTTAATAAAGACACGACGATGTTTATGTGCTTGCTGATCACAAGCTGTTCCTGGACAACGTCTGCCATTGTTAGGAATTGTTATATGACCAGCATGTTCATCATTTTCGCAATCTAGCAATAAATCTAATGCACCTTTATTTGTAGCTTCAGCACATAGTCCAGCTTCACCAAACAGATGTTCCCTAGTTTCTTTACACCAAATGTTCATTGCTTCTGTATGTGGAATATTGTTTACAAAATAATAAACAGCGAAAAATATAAAAAGAAATTTTTTACACATAAATTTAGTCCTTTCTATGTATAACTATCACATAAAAAGGTAAATATATTGTTATTTCCGTACATTAACGCCATAATAAGTAATGTGGATTTGTGCCTATAATAAAAAATAGAATTTGTTGATATAAAAATCTCATGATGGTAAAAATGAAAAGATTGATTTTATATTTTGCATTGTGGTTTTCTATAGTTTCTACTGCTCATTGTGTGCATTTCTATGATTCTGTTGTAGAAAGAGGCTCGTTGGTTAGTTTAGCGGTAGTACCGCCAGAGTTATACCTGATATTGAGGATGCAGAATCCACAAGGGCAAAACATTGCATTGATACGCTAGGTAGTAGTGATATTTCTGTTATACAAGAAAATCTTTCTATATTGAGCAGTCTTGAGATTCAAAATCCAGAACTTAGAATATAACTGAGTATATTCTATATTGCTATGAAATTTAAATTAGCTATGACTGGAGATATAGCTAGCATATACGATACGGAAACTATACTTAAATTAACACATTAGTTACTTTATTTATATGTGTAATGGTTGGATATGTTGTATTAATTTTAAATTTTGCTTCAAGCATTCCGACTGCTTTTTTCAGATGATCAAGAGCTAAATGTGAATATCTTTCTGTCATAGATATCGTAGAATGTCCCATTAAACGCTGAGCAGTGTATAAATCAACCCCGCTTGCATAAGTATGGCACAGTGTGTGAAATACTACCTTTTGGCGAGGGTCATCTATGCCATCATTGAGTTCAAGTGATTTCATTGTCCTATCAAATGTATGAGAAACTTCTGCAATCTTTTCTCCAGAAGTAGAAAGAAAATATATCCATTAGATTTAATTGATACTTACGATCTTCTAAAACTTTTCTAACATCGTTTGTCATAATTGCACCTCTGTTTCATCCAGACTTCGTATCTTTAATGAAAAGAATCCCATGCTCAAAATCCACATCATTCCAAGTAAGATTGAAAATCTCTCCAGCTCTCAAACCTCAATGAAGAGATATAAAAGCCATGTCACAAATTTGCTTTGAAGATTTAGATAAACGATCTAATAAAATTTCAGCTTCTTTTTTAGTAAGAAAACGTATACGTCTATTGTCGCTAGATGGTTTTTTTATTTTATTTATAGGATTATCGCCATGGTATAAGTCTCTATTTTTTACGTAATTAAAAACTTGCCTAATAACTGCTAATACATAATTTGCTGTACGAGTAGTTCTGCCAGCCTTATTTATTGATCTCTTAATTTCTTCAAGTGAGTCTGTATGAATTTCAGCTAACGTTTTACTTCTAATAACATTGACAATCCAAGTCTTAAACATTCCAATTTCATTTCTGCATGATTTTTTGCTTTTATCATGCCATGCTTGCTCAATATACTTTTCGAATACCTCAAAAAAATTAGTGGCTTTTCTTTTTCTATAATTTTCATTTTTTTTAGAGCTTCTTCACGTTTTTCTAAAAGGGTTTGCGAGCCTTTGCCATTCTTTTGATTTTGTTTAATTTTATGCTATCCGTCTCTCTCCCTACATAAAACCTGTTTTCGATTCCTTTTTCTCTACTATCAAGTGATGCAATTGTTGCTCTATTTATCAGTCCGAAGCTGAAATTTTCTATGTTCTTCCTCTTAGCAAACAGACTCGGCCATTTTTCTTTTAACTTGTCTAAGTCATCTATATTTTTCCCTTCAATAACAATTTTATTTTTGTATTTTTACTTTGATTCCAATCATCATGATTCAACTATGGAGCTCCTCTGCATTTGATTAGCTTTCTCATCATAAAGACGTAGTGAAAAAGATCGATCAATTCATCAAGTTTCTTACTATCAATCATCATTATCTCCTATGATTAATTGCAAGTATTAATTTTAAAATTAGAGAAAT
>CAYJFA010000010.1:0-26115 GCA_964369545.1 uncultured Holosporaceae bacterium | reverse complement strand
ATTTCTCTAATTTTAAAATTAATACTTGCAATTAATCATAGGAGATAATGATGATGCACATAAAAAATCAGCAAAGCATTATTCTCGTAAGATTATAGAATCTAATGCTGCAAGTATGTGTCTTGTCCGGTCATTGATAGAAGCACATGGGGGAACTTTAAAAACAGATTCTGATAATACTGGGAATACTTATGTTATATGCTCTCTCCCCATGAATTGTAAGGATAGAGAAGAGCAAAGCTTTTCCGATATTGCTGATGATTCAGAATTTGTTTTTGAAGGTAATTTCGAGAATAATGCATTTCCTAAAAATAGCACGGGGATATTTTCCATACCAAATCCTGACGTGAAAAAAGATAAACAACCAAAATTATTGCTGACGCAGAATGGAGCATATAGTTCTGAAGAAATAAACAAGAAAGCAAAAAATGAAAGTGTTAATAATATGAAAAGAGTTATTAATGCATAGATTATAAAAATAAGATATTGTGTTTATATAGTAATAAAAAGAATAGCAAAAATGAAAGATAGTGATAGCAATAAAAAAAATCTTATTTCATCTGTTGAATGTGGTTTAGAGTTTGTATTAAGAATTGTTGTTGGCGTTGCTATTGGCGTTTTTTTAGATAAACTTTCAGGAAAACCGCCGCTGTTCCTGATTGTTTTTTTCATATTTGGCTGTATCGCTGGGTATTTCCATTTACTAAAATGCTCAGAAAAATATCGCGATAAGAAGACTGATAAATAATTGTGTATTTATTAAATATAACAGTCTCCATATCTTGATTTAAAGCTTCCTATGATAATCTATGGTTTAGCTTGATCTCAGTAAGAAATGCAACTTATTTATCTTAATTTCTTAGTCCCCATACTGAATCTCGTTATTTGTGTTGATGCATCACTCCAAAAGCCTTCTAGTTTTTTAAGTGTATGAACTAATTCATCCATACCATCGAAATTTTCTTTTTGTAAAGTGTCGACATGTTTATCAAGCGCTGCATCAAGCTTTTTACAAAGAGATAATCCTTTCGTAGATAGTTTAATGACATACGAGCGTTTGTCGTGTTTGGATGTCATCTGATCTATATATCCGTTTTGCACCATTTTTTTTAAGTTATAGGAAACATTCGAACCAAGGTAACAACCTTTTGTCGTGAGTTCTCCTATAGAGATTTGCTCATTTCCCAAGTTATAAAGTACTAAAGCTTGAACGTTGTTTATATCTTCTACCTTTAAGTTATCAAGTTCACATCTTATGACTTCAAGAAATAATCTGTGTAATCTCTCAATTAGCGATACTGCTTCTAAATAATAATCTTTCATAATAAGTCTCTTTTAAGTTAATATAACAATACCAAATATGCGTAAAAATATAATTAATTTTTATAAATATTATGTTTTCATGATCCAATTACCTCTTTTACTTTATATGCTAGTTCTTTCAAATTGAATGGCTTAGATAAAAAATGCACCTTATTATTGTTTGCCAATGACTCTCTGAAAGTATCTTCTATATATCCAGAAATAAAAATGACTTTCATAGCTGGATTATATAGCTTTATATTTTCCATGAGCGTGGGGCCGTCCATTTTAGGCATAACTACATCGGTAACAACTAAATCTATGGTATCTGAACCTTTTTTTATAAATTCAAGAGCAGATTCACCATTTGATGCTTCAATAACACGATATCCTTTATCTCTTAAGGCTCGTGAGCTGAACATTCTTACTGCGTCTTCATCTTCTACAAGTAAAATTGTTCCTGCTCCTGTTAAATCCATCAACTTTGTTTCTTTTAGATCTTCTTTTTTATTGGCTTCGGATATTTCTTGATTTGAGGCTATTGGAAAGTAAATACTAAACTTAGTTCCGGTTCCTATTTCGCTTTCAATAGAAATAAATCCTCCTGTTTGGTTTACAATACCATAAACAGTTGATAACCCCAGTCCGGTTCCGTGTCCTTTTTCTTTTGTTGAGAAAAATGGGTCAAATATTCTGTTTAAATCTTTTTCGGAAATCCCGCTTCCTGTGTCCAAAACTTCAATAAGAACGTATTCTCCAGGAGGCATTGTTTCTTCTTTAAGGAATTTTGCTTCCTTTAAGGTATATGAAGAAGTTGTTATGGTTAACGTACCACTGTCTTTCATCGCATCTCTAGCGTTTACAGCTAGATTTATTATGACTTGCTCAAATTGAATCTGATCAGCCTTTACGAATCCAATATCTCTGCCATGGTTAACTTTCAAATCGATTTTTGCTCCTAATAACCGTTTTAAAAGAATATATAATTCACTGATCATATCTGTTACATTGAGAATTTTAGGCTGCAGCGTCTGCTGTCTGGAAAATGCTAATAATTGTCTAACTAAATTGGATGCTCGATTTGCGTTTTGTTTAATTTGCATTATGTCATTAAAAGATTGGTCAGATGGCAGATATTTTTCCAGCAAAAGATCGCAATAGCCTATCATGGCCGTTAATAAATTGTTAAAATCATGAGCTATTCCTCCGGCTAACTGCCCAACTGCTTGCATTTTCTGCGATTGCACGAATTGATGCTGAAGCTCTTTTCTTTCTGTTATATCAACAAAATATATTATGAGTCCATCATTGTCTTTTGTACGTTTATTTTCTTCAATTTTCGAAATATAAACCATTACGATTTTTGGTTGCTTTGATTTGAGTTGTATCTCAAATGGCTCTTCAACTTCATGTACAGCTGTTATTAGCTGATATAGCTTTGATCTTACAGATTCTCGATCTTCATCTGGAATAAAATCCAAAAATGAAGAAGACTTATTTATGCTATCTACGCCTATGATGTTTTTAAATGTCTTGTTATAGGTACTAATTGTTTCTGCTCCATCTGTAATTAGAATTCCCATAGGAGCATCATCAAAAATATGTTCAAAATATAACTTTGTTTTTCCAAGAGCTTGGATTAGATCATCATTTTGCTGTGTTTCTTTAGATACTATATATCCTTTTATTCCATCTTGATTTTGGAAAATTTGTTTTATTATAACTGGAATTATATTATTTGTTTCCGATTTTAAATTGATTTTTATCGGAAGTGATTCATTAAACTTTGAAGCTGTGGTATTCGCAAACCAAGCACTGCCTTCTTCTTTTATAATATATTTAGAAAGGTTTTTATGAATTACATTTTCTTCTTGGGCTTCCAACCAGTTTACAAATGTCTTATTGCAGAAAACTATCTCATGATTCGTATCAGTGCAGAAATATCCTATATTAGAATTATTTATTATATTCAATAAAAAATGAGAATTTGTATCTAATGAGTCTATTTTATTTGTTGATGGAGTTAGGTCAATGATTGTCCATCCAAATAATCCTTTTTGATCAGGGAAAGGCGAAACGGCAATTCTCCATAGATTTGTTGTATCAGACTTCAATTTCATCGGTACATCGATATGTGATTGTTTCATGTTTTTCGCAATATTCTGTAATTCGTGTATTGCTTCAACCGCTTTTGGATATTTTCCAAAACACAGAATAAAATCTTCTATTGTTCTAATTTTGAACCCATGAAATAAATTTTGGGCAGTGCGATTTACAAAAACACATTTTCCAGTTTCAGAAAAAACAAAGAATGCGAATATAGAAGCATCAAATCCGCTTGTTGCAATATTCTTTTGGAACGATATAAGTTGATTTTTCGTATATAATTTTTTTATTTCCTTGAAAAAGGAAATGCTTAATATTATGCATATCAAAACTGATATTATCGAAAAATAATTTTCATCGGCAAGCCCTGATATTAATGCACATGCTGAAAAGAAGATTAGAACACAGATTAATGTTATGTGTTTTAATGAAAGTTGTTTTTTAGATAAAAAGTTTTCTATTTCAACAAAAAAGCTCATTTTACCCTGCGTTTCAACAAATGTGATCTTATTTTCAACCCAACAAAAGAAAAGAATAATATTATAGAAATTATTACTAAAGATGTAGGGGGTTTTATATAAATATAATCAGATAGTATCACTTTTGTCCCTATAATACATAATAAAAGATAAAATTAGCCTATTGGAAGCAATAAAAAACTAATATTATCCAAAGTAAAAAACCTAAATAATAAACATATGAATTATAAATTTTAATTGTTTTATATGCAACCATAGATATTTAATTTGAGTTCAATTAACAACTTTGATTGTATAAAGTTAATACACTTTTTCTCTAGCAATTTATATAATTCATTTATATGTTCATTAATCTACATTTTTTGCATCAGCATACCCTGCGAAAGTTTTTATGTCTGCTGCAATTTTATCTAGAGAGCTTTTTAGATCAGTTTCTGTGGATATGTCGTATATATTCGCTGAGGAGGAAGCGCAGGTATCTATATAAGAATAATCGAAATTTGTTGCTGATCCAGATATTTTATTTTTATAAGATGTCTGCTTACGGTATTTTATAATGTAAATTTTTATATTACTTCCAAAATCTGTCTTAAGCTTGGAGCACGCATTTGTTGTGACTTTTTGGCAGGCGACACTTGGGTCGTATGTAGATAATGTTCCGCTTGAATTTCGTTGCCATTGATATTTATATAAAGTCGTGCCGTCTGCACCATAATATAACGCCGTATTTATTGGCAATGTAAATCCTGCATATATGTATTTTATATGTCCTCCAAGATGAGCGTTGACAATATCAAAACTCGCAAGATTTTCATTTCTGATATCTGGAAATGCTTGAAATCTTCTATGGAGTCCTACAGCATCATATATTTCACATTTTACGTTACTAAATGTTTCTGGTCCAAGAGATCTATTGAAAAAACGTATTTGAGGAGCAATGGAACTTGTATCTTCTAATAAAAAATAAAAATCACCTACTATATTGTTGTTATAAAATTCGCTGTATGGATAATTGCTTACCTGTGTGCTCCAATACGCAAGATTTTTATTATATGAAATATATCTTAAATTAACGTTGGGTATCAAAGAAGTATCATAGTCAGGTTTTTCTCCAATATTTTTAGAAAAATCAACAGCCCTTGACATTTCTGGCTTGGTGGGATGCGAATGTATGTAAACATAGTTACTAATCTCCTCGGCGAAAGCTACTCCTTTATTGCTGTTATGTGAAGTATCAATCGCAATATTATTTACATTTAAGGTAATTGTATATGTATTATTTGTATGATTTTTTACATATTGATGTGTTGAAGGATCTATTGTAATAGTCTGATAATCTGCTTTTGATACCGAAGTAGTAGCCGTTGTGTTTTGAGGAGTAGTATATTGGATCGTTCCTGGCTGTTTAGGATTTGCAACAGTCACTCTTAATTGACCATCGCCGCAGAAACATAGCCATGTATCACTTCCACTTATGAGGCTTCCTATATATGTATTTGCTTTAATTTGGGCAAGGGTGGCGCTCGCACTGTACGATTTCGTTTGTGTATTTACAAAGAAAAAATTTCTTATGTCATATCGAGTCGGTATATAACCTGTTGATGAGGAATATTGTGATAAAGTATATCCAGAGGGACAACTATCGGCAGTTGTGGAACCGGAGGAATTATATTGTTTTGTGCAGGTGGTAGAATATCTGCACGTACTTCCGCATGCGCATCCTGAAGGTCCATCTGCCCATGAAGATAATAGTGAGCCAGAGCAAGAGACACTGCAGTCTCCGGTACATGACTCGCTGCCATTATTATTAACATATTGTCTAGTTCCAGATAATGCGACATCACGAATTGCGTCATAATATCGCGCTGATATATATGAAGTTTGGAATCTACCTGTGAAAATTTGTACTCTATCGGTATAATACGAAGTATATCCACTCAGATCGAATACTCTATAATAGCTGCTAGAAGAAATTGACGCGACATTTGTTAATACGTTTCCTGACGCATATATTTTTAGGTAGTTATCATAAGATGTTGAGACCGTGGATGTACAGTTATACGGCGTCATTAGGAATTTTACTTTTTGCACACCATAGCATATAGGATAGAAGTTATAGGCTTTTATTTGAATTCCGTTCCAAATCCACCCGGTACTAGAATTGTAATAATTGTAGTTACCTCCATTAGTGGAAATACATGGATCAGTATATTGCTCTGATGATGAGCTTGTTTCCGATGTACAATGCCCATCTGTATTCAAGATAAGTGTTTTTCTTCCTGTATCGCCAGTTCCACTTGTATAATTTGCATAGCACCTCAAGATTTGGTTTGTTAAAGTAGCAGACGAGATTGTAGCATTATCTAATTTGTATTTTAATTTGTATATTTTTAAGTTATGTCCGAAATTTTTTCCGCCGGTAGTTGTATATTGACTAAATGTGTAGGTGCTGTCTGCCCAGTTATACATTCTTGTAGGGCCGCTGAATGTAATGATTTTTGTTGTGCTGGCATCGATCGGATAGTAAGTATTGATATTTTCCTCAACTCCATTATCGCTATAAAACGTAACTCCTGAAGTAGTAGTTTTTGCTTTTATCGTCATTGGAGCTTCTAAATTTGTTGTTATTTGTAATGTTCCAGATGTGTTGAGTGCATTTGTTGTTCCTGATATGGAACAAGCTGGTGTTACTTTTGTATATGGCCTATTTGTAATTTCAGCGGAAATAAGTTTTAATCCACTCATATTAAGATCGATATAATAATTTGTACCATCATGTTGTGTGATTTGAGATGGTTCTACGTAGAATGTTTCAGTTCTGGCAATTTTATGAAGGGATGAGTCTCCGGTAACTCCTGAAAAGGTTAATGCAGCCCCTACTGAAATAGTGACTTCTAGTTCTCCATCTCCGCAAAAACATATCCATTTTTCTCCATTTTTTTCCAGAACTCCAATGCATTTATTATAAATAATATCATCTTTCGTTGCTGATGAACTGTATAATTTAGTTTCATTATTTATAAAAAAGAACCCACCTAAGTTCATTTGATTTCCATTCGAGGAAGTATTCGTAGGAGTTATTAACGTAGTAACCTTATCGTTATAGTAAGGAGATTTTAGACTGGATATTATCCACCATCCATATCCGTTAAGCGAGCCCAAATTGGAAAAACTATTATTTCCTGTTTCCATGGCGTATGTTCCGCATATTTGGTTATTAGTCCATACGGATATTCCGAATTTTCCTTGCTGAATTCCATAACAACTCGGATCTATTGGAACGCTTTGCGGCAGAACAGCTTCACCTCTGGACCAGAGTCGACCTATGCCGTCTGTTCTATTAGTTATTAGGCGTATACATGGATCGACGTATAGTTTTGCATTTGGATCCTCCACGCTATCGACAACACATTCCGAGAGATTATTAAGAATTTGACTCTTTGCTTCATCGTAACCTCCAATTGCTCTTAGTACTTGTTTTGTCAATGTAATTGAGCTAATTATTGTTCCGCTGCCTAGAGCAAATCTTGCTTTCCAAATGCTTAAGTTATGCCCAAAATTCATACCATTAGTAGAGCGATTGCCCCATATTGCTGCATAAGTACTTGACCAATTCCATAATTTTTCAGGACCGCTAAAGATAAATTTCTGAGATCCAGAAAAAGAAACAGAACTACCAAGAGTTATCGCGCTTCCAGATGTTGAATCTTTTCTTACATTATATGTAGTTCCGATATTATCTGAATAAAAAGTTACAAAACCGCTCCCTGTTGCGCTTACTCCAGTACCATTAGCTACAACAATTTTTAAGAGACCTTTTTCTGGAAACGAAAGCCGTCCCACCGCTGAGCCTGCACATTCGTAATATCCACTGGTAGCATTGCGTTCGACAGTGCCGCTTTGGGTAGTATATTTCAATATTTTTTTTGCTCCCTGAATTGTTCCGTTGTATGAAGTCCCATCAGGGAATTTTTTCGTTGTATCACTATAATTTATTGCAAAATTTATTTTATCTGATTCTATAGCCAGAAATTCAGAAAAATCGTTATTGAATCCGACATATGTAAGCTCTCTTGGCTCGAACCAATCAGGTTTATTTACAACTAAAATTAGCGCTTTTTTTCTTCCGGATGTGGTTTTTGATGGTCGTGAGAGTTGATCGGTTGTGGCGGATAGAGAAGGGTTATTTGTCCAACTTTGAAATAAATTATTGGCCCAAGTTACTGGTATAAATATGAAATTTGAAACATTATATGGATCGTAAATTGGATATAATGCATTGCACATTTCATAAATTTTTACTAAATCAGCAGTTAATTCAATCATATAATATGGATTAGGTAGAAAAACAGTACAATTACTCTCGCACTTGAGTGATAATAGATTTGCATAACCGAGATAACATGGATTTAAGTTCATTCTGTGAAATCGCAAAGATGTTGTGCTAGGATTGGCGTTTGAAAGTAGATCGCCATAGAATATAATGTTATTTCCATAAGTAGTCGATGTTGTTGTGGATCCTCTTCTACACATAATTGGGCATCCAACGAGGTTTGTATTCCAATTATATGAATTTGTCAATTTTGCGTCTTTTTCGCCTCTTGTGCCATATATATAAGCTCCGCGCATAACGTTGGACGCTATTGTATTATTCGCAAAGTAGGTGCTTACAAATTGAGGGATAGCTACTGTATATCCAGTTTTATCAGGTGAAATCGATACTTTTGCGGAATATGGGATTAAGCCGATGTTTATCCCACGTATATGATAAAAATTATCTTTTACGAAATTTTTGCAAGCTTGTCCTATTTGATAAATCGGAGTTCCTGCAGCGTTTGTTGGAATGGACGTTGCTGCTACTCCATAGTAAGGTGATCCTGATGTATCAGAAGCTGTATCTCGATTGCTAATATTATTTGCTGCGCCATTTGTTGGTATTGCTAGTACAATATCGACATTGCATTGGGCGGGGACAGCATATCCAGTATCAATATTCGTCTGTGCTTTTATTTTATCGTTAGAAATAGAGATTTGTACACAATATAAGTCAGAAGGATTTATTCTTTCTTTATATGTAGATGTTGTCGCACTATATTTTAGGGTACTATATGATAGAGTAGATTGCGGACTGTAACTAAAGGTTAAATTATCGCCTTTACTAAAAGCGCTCAGGTAGAATCGAGAATATGTGCTGCCAGTATAATAATAAGAGTTTGTTGGATAAGCAGAAGACATATATCCATAGTAAATCAATGGAATTGTATAGATATCATGATGAATTAATGTGAAAATGTTGTCTTTTTGTTTGTCAGTATCGACTTCATCGAAAATGCTTATTCTATTTGCTGGATCCGTTCCTTTGTCGATTGTTCTCCACATAGCGAAATATGGATTCCATGTACAATAACTTCCGCTGAGACTTTGAGAATATAATCTAACGAAGTATTTTGTTTGATTAGAGTATTCAATAGCAGTTGTTGGAGCAGAAACAATTGTTTGAGGGGTGACTACAATCCCTCCGAAAGTTGAATTAGATGTGATTTTATGATCTTTTTTGATGTCCAATCCTGGAATTGCTTTTCCTAGTACGCTGGTGTCTTGATTTAATGATGCATTGTAAATCGCATCTGCAATTTTCATAATTGCGTCTTTTTGTTGTGTCAGAGTTAGTCCTGGATTCCAATTTTGTGCCACAGCAAGAGCAATTTCTTTAGCACATTTTTTATGATATTCTTTAACGTCAGTCTCTAATTTTACAGCATTTTTTGTGCTTGTATCTAATACATATTTTATGCCAAAAAAAAGTATTGGAATTGTAATGCAGAGAAGTATTGCTATATATCCCGAAAAACGTGCTTTAAATAAACGTTTTTTAGGCATAAATATCCCCATGGATCATGAATGTCTTTATTTTTATATTTTTGGGATTCATTAAAAAATTAGTTGTGAATATATAGAAATTTTTATTTGAAAAAATAGATTCTGCCATATATTTAACAACATTATTTTTAATAGCATTTCGATTAATAGTATTTAAAATAGCATAATAGCAATGTATTTTACAGATATTTTTTTTATTTTTATTTTTAATTAGTTGTTATTTGATGGTATCTTTTGTAATAATTCCGCGGCAGTAATAATTCCGGCATGTGTTTTTGTTCTAGTTTTGGTTTTTATTATGAAAGTCGGGGTCATTGATATTTTTTCGATTTTTCCAGCAAATATGGCATCCAGAACTAAGAAATCATATGTTTCTTTGTTTGTTCTACAAACATCAAATTCATCCCTTGAGATTTTAAATTTAGAAAATACTTCATTATAAACAAAATCCATTATTTCATTTTCATTTGTAATTGACATCCATTTTTTTTGATTTTGAAATAACCATATATAAGAATACACCAATAGATCCTTAGATTTAGATCCGAGACATTTTATCAACATAGATGAAATAAAGTCAGGTATGGATTCTATGTGTAAGATTAAATGTATTTTTATTAATTTTTTATCTATGTATTCATGTAATTTTGGAAGCTCCGTTGTAAAAAAGTCAGTACAGTATTTACAAGTTAGAGAAACATAAATGATTATCGTTGTTGGAGCATTTTCATCTCCAATTATTAAATATTCTGGTTGGTATTTTTCAGGCAACTTTATATCACTATTTATATCTTCAAAAAATTTGTGAGCTAATGAGTTTGCATGTAACTGATTGTATTCTATTGATATTATTAGGGATATGTATATGATAAAACTTTTTAAAATACTGCCCACAAAATTGTTTTGTATTTTTATTGATAGCATGTTAGTTATTATATAATTTTAAAGAGAATTTAAATTATTTTTCTTTATTCTTCAATATTAAAGTTTTTATAAAGAAGTAATGTAATTAATTTTGTTTTTTTATTCATGATAGATATGCAAAATAAGAATCGTCTAACTATTTATATTAGTGGAGGAGCTTGAAAAACTATTTTAAATGTTGCATTTTATGTAGTGTTGGGGTCATAGCTCAGTTGGTAGAGCGCTACAATGGCATTGTAGAGGTCAGGGGTTCGACCCCCCTTGGCTCCACCAAGTTTTCAGCGATTCTGCCGAGATCTTCATTTGTCTGTTATGAGTAATGATTTTAGAATGTCGCTGCGTCAGAGGTTTTTGCGTTATTGCCTGTTCTCTAAATCGGCAAAATAACGTCGCCGCCATCTTCTCCATCGTGTCAATTTGTCTCCAAAATCACGGAGATTCTCCAAAACAAGGGGTCAGGAGATTTTTCGCACCTCCGCTCTACATGCTCTATGTTAGAGTTATTTGCAGGGTTTGCGCCAAAAGTGACACAACATTGGTTTGGAGAAATGCTCACTGGTTAGCGGATGTCCTTCTGTGGCGCGCTAATGCATTGAAATATAAGAAAATTCTAAAAATCGAAAATCAGTCATAAAATGCGTAATTTTCATAAAAATATGATATAAACGTGAGTTTTCAATAAAAACGCGAACTGTGACGCAAGTTCGACTCCCCTTCGCCTTGTTGTGGCAAAATGAGATTTTTACAAAAGTTGATGATAAAACGTAAAATAATTTTATTTGATTGCAATGGTGGGTTGATATTCTTATTAGGAATTTTTATTCTGAAAATGTATTTTTCGTATGGAGGTTACCATGAAAGTTATTCGTAGGTTTTTAAACAGAACAGTAGCTTATTTTGCATTTAATATTTTTAGTTTATGTACTTTGTCTGCGATGGATGCTCTTCCCGCATACAATCGTGGTGATGCTACGGTAAAAAAGGTAACAGCCTATGTAAGAGAACATATTAATCCTAATCTGTGTCATATTTCTGGTAGAGCACAATTGAGTAATGAACATCAAGCGTATCTTTACAACTGGGTACAAGGGAAGCAATTCACAGATATATCTAGCCAAAAAGCATATACAGATAGAAGAGACACTTTTGATAATGGAAAAGTAAGCGATCATGGGAGTAGAGGACGATTAGTTGCTAAATGGCGTGAAAAGTATGGTAATGTTACATGGCCTACTGAAACAATCGAAAGAGGTGGGCAGAGATTACAAGCTGAATTCCACGCTCATCATATCATTCCACTGGAATTTGGTGGATTAAATAAGTGGTGGAATATAGTACCACTTCCAAGTCGGATTCACCGAGCTGTTCACGCAGAAGTTGATGGACAACTTGTTGGTGGAGGACTAATACATATATCTACTTTGTCTTGTATTTTCAGAGCAAATGTAGTTAATAATTAACTAGCGATTGATTAAAGGCTGTACAATGCAAACGTAAGAATTGATGATGTAAAAATTTCTGAATTGTCCATGCTTTCGCCTGAGGAAAAGAAAAAAATACTTATTTATTGGAATAACACTAATGAAGAATATCCAAAATACAAGTGCATACATGAATTGTTTGAAGAACGAGTAAAAATATGCCCTAATTCTATTGCGGTGAGTTTTGAAAATCAAACCATGACTGATAGTGAATTGAATTCAAAATCTAACCAATTAGCTCATTATTTAAAAAAGCAAGGAGTGAAACCAGATACTCTGGTAGCCATATGCCTAGATCGCTCATTGGAAATGATAGTGGGAATTATGGGATAAAAGCTGGCACTGCGTATGTTCCATTAGATCCTGAATATCCTGATATCAGATTACAATATATGATTAATGATGCTAACGCAGACATAATCTTATCTCGGAAAAAATTTGAAAATAAATTGAAAGGGTTTATTGCTGAAAAAGGAAGAATAGTATTTTTGGATTCTGATTGGGCTTTGATTAACAACGAGACAAACAGCAATTTAGAATTGAATTTAAACCCATCGAACTTAGCTTATGTAATTTATACATCCGGCTCGACAGGTAATCCAAAAGGCGTACAAATAAGCCATAATAGTGTGGTAAATTTGGCTAATTTTCAAATTAAATTTATGCGTTTAACTGCTCTTAATATAGTATTGCAATTATCATCTTATTCTTTTGATGCTTCTGTTTTTGAAATAATAGCAGTTTTACTGTCTGGAGCAAAGTTAATTATAATAGATCCTAAGAGGGATTTCATACATTTAATGAAGGATTTATCAATAGATACTGCAACTCTCCCCACGAGTTTGTTAAAAACTGGAAGTTATAATTTTGATTTTTTGAGAACATTAGTGATAGCTGGAGAACTTTCAAATAGCGATGCACTAAAAAGTGGAAGATTGGCAAATAATTTTATAAATGCGTATGGGCCAACAGAAGCTACTGTTTGCTCTTGCGTTCATTCAGTAACATCAACAAGCAATGGGTCAACTATAGGCAGTCCCATATCTAATGTTAGTATTATATATTGGATGATTATATGAATTCTGTTCCAGTCGGTGTTAGTGGAGAGATTTATATAGGTGGAGTTGGATTAGCTCGCGGATATTTAAATAGAGCAGATTTAACAGCAGAAAAATTTATAGCTAATCCATTTGGAAATGGAGATCGTTTATATAAAACTGGAGATCTTGGCAAATTCTTACCAAATGGAAACATAGAATATATAGGAAGGATAGATAGTCAAGTAAAAATTAGAGGATTTAGGATAGAACTCGGTGAAATAGAATCAGCAATTAATTCTTGTGATAAGGTAAAAATATCGGTTGTATCAGCAAAGGAAGATAAAGAAGGCAATAAACAATTAGTTGCGTACGTAGTTCCAGAATCAGTATTCGGTCTAGAAGAATCCTATATATTTGAATCACAATCTCAAAAACCTATATCAGTATTTACTGGTATCGGCATAGCAGAAACGGTAGAGATAATTAGGAATAAGATATCTTCTTTGTTGCCTGAATATATGATTCCTAATTTTTTTATTGTACTAAGTGACATCCCATTAACATCAAACGGAAAAATAGATAATAATTTATTGATGACTTTAGATATCGGAAAAAGAATGTCTATCGATGAATTTGTTCCGCCAAGAAACGAAACTGAGGAAAAATTATACGAAATTTGGGAGAAAGTTCTTGAGCAAGATAAAATAGGTATCTATGATGATTTTTTCAAAAGAGGCGGCACAAGCATTAGTGCAATAAAAGCGGTCAAATTATCCAATATTAATGGATTCAACATCAAAGTTGCGGATATTTTTATAAGTACAACAATAGTTTCACTTTCTAATATGATAAATTCTAATGAGACAGACGATTCTCTCAAAAAGAAGAACAATGGTGTTATAGTTAATTTCTCTTTACCAAATGAAAAACAACCGCTGTTTATGATTCATCCTGGTTTTTGTGGTTGTGAAGTTTATAAAGAATTATCAAAAAAAATGAATCAACGATATTGTTGTTATGGAATAGATTCTTATAACCTTTACACTACTGATATAAAATACGACATAAATGATTTATCTTCCCATTATTTATATCAAATTGAAGAAATAATCTCTTTGAACAAGGACAGGGAATTAACTTTTTTGGGATGGTCCTTAGGAGGTCGAATAGCACTTGAGATTGCTTCCATTTTAGAAAAGAAAGGATTTTTAAAAATCAATTTAATATTGTTGGATACAGTAGTAACAGATAATTATATAATAAACGAATTATCTACAACAAAAATTGAAGATCACTTACATTATGCTCATGCACAAAATTTGATATTGCTTAATGATATGGAAAAAACTAAAAATTTAATAAAAGCAGAAATGAATATGAGTTGTCAAAAATTTGTTGAGCCATTAAACAACACAAATATCAAACTTGTAAAGGCCATGCTTCCACACAGTACAAAGGAACACAAGTTTAATATGTTAAGTAACTATATAAATACATTAGAATATAATAATGTCGAAAAGTGCGTAAACAATATAAAAAACATAGAAGTAATAAAAGCTTTTGATGCTACTCATTGGGATATCTTAAATAAATTTTGTGAAATGCATGAGTGAAGTAAGATGACGGTTTTCTTGTTTTTATTCGTTTTTGTTTTTTCTTATTGTAAGAGCGAGTGTATTGGACTTAATCATACTGAAGATAAAAATATGTATAAAGAAAAAATATTCACAAAAATTTTAGAACATCAGCAAAGTGTTTTAACCATAGATTATTTATGTAACCATACCTGTTTCTTATCTGAATTGGCAGATTGGTATTTTTCTGAATGGAGTATTTTTAATAGTGAACTTACCAGAGAAGGCGCCTTATCAGTTTTAACTAGTCGCCTGAATAGCGAGACATTGAGTATATGTCTCGTTGCTATAAAGCAAGGGAAACCTGTCGGCATGATAAGTATCTGTGATGCAAATATTCCTCTGCATCATGAATACTATCCTTGCATATCACATCTGTGTGTAAAACCTGAAGAAAGAAGCAAAGGGTTAGGACAAATATTATTGGAAACAGCGATAACAAAAACAAAAGCTCTCGGATACAATACTATATATTTGTACACAAATAATCCGACTATACATACATGGTACGAAAAACTAGGCTGGACAATAATCAAAAACTTTTGCTCCAAAGGGGCTGTCTGCAAACTCATGTCTTACAGTATCTCAAAGCATGAACATTAATTTTTTTATTACATCAATTAATGGATGAGGCTTTATTGCGAAGACTCAAAGGACGCATATCTGTCCAAACGTTTTTAATATAGTCACTACATTCTTCTTTGGTTCCACAAAAACCAACATCCGTCCATCCATTCGGAACTTCCTTCCATATTGGCCAAAACGAATATTGCCCCTCATCGTTTACCAGAACTTTTATTTTTTCTTGCATTTCTTCAGTCATTTTCTAAAATCCAAATACATTAAAACAGATAATTAACAATATATATATTATTGCTTACTATATAACTAAGATATAACAATCTAATTTTTATATCTCAATATCCAAATTCTACCTTATTTATGAATAGATTATGTAGGTTAATTTGTAATACTGCAATTTACATGTTATTTTTATAGCGTGTTGGAGTCTCAAGCATTTTTTAAACAATTTTGTATCGGGGTTGCTATAGGTTGCAATTAGAGATTGCAGCGCTGTATGTTTTTTGTGTAGTATGAGATGAAAGGAAATTAATATATGGTAATCATCGAAAGTGGAAAATTTATCAAGTATTTTAAAAATGTAAAGAAAAGAGATGAGCATGTTAAAAAAATTAGTAGCAATTTTAATGATATGTGGAAATTGTCTAGCTATGCAGGATAAGTCGATTTCACAAGTTCTTGAGCATTCTGCGCAGTTTTTGGGTATTCACAGACAACACTGGTGGAATACAGATTTTTTACAATTAAGGTTTAATAGCTGGAAACCCGCCAAAAAAGATACGCTGTTAGATATAGGTTGTGGTAAAGGTGATTGGGGAAGAATAATATCGAGGATTTTGCCACCGCATTGCAAAATAACAGGGATGGATTTTGAACAAAATTGGGTAGAGAAAGCAAGTTCTATAGCAAGAAGTCTAGATCAATCAGATAAATTTTCTTATGTATGTGGGAATGCAGAAGCAATTCCGTTTCCTGATAATTCCTTTGATATTGTTACATGCCAAACAGTATTAATGCATGTATGAATCCAAAAAAGGTTATTTCGGAAATGAAGAGAGTTTTGAAGCCAGGCGGTCTTCTTTTTGTTGCGGAGCCCACTACTCTCGCGGATAAGCTTATTTTGGGAAGCATGGAAGATACTGTTCCAGAAAACGACCTAATAAAGTCTATAATTCTTCATCGTAGATGCGTACAGGGAGCGAAATTAGTTGGAAAATGCAGGTTCAATGTTGCAGATGAGCTTCCCGGACTGTTTTTGGAAGCAGGATTAAAGGAAATAAGCGTTTGTATGTCTGATAAACCTGTCCTTTTTGTTCCTCCGTATGATTATCCTCTTACACAGACATGGATAGAGATGCTGAAAAGTTGGGATAAAAATGATTCTTGGTATTGGAACAAAGAAGAGGCGAAGGGATACTTTATAAAAGCTGGAGGTTCTGAAGATGAGTTTAATGATGCTTGGAAATCAATGAGATTAATCGGGAAAGCGAAACTTCAAGCTATAGAACAGGGAACCTATGTTTGCTCTGGTAGGACACATTATATATTTAATATCTGCAAAAAAATAGAAAGAAAGCGAGCAAAAGTTTCCTACTTTATTTCTCATAATGTGCGGAATTCTATTCCAAAGGTAAGTACAAAATCGATATGATCTGGAGCTAAATTATAGCAAGATTTTGAAACTACGCTGGCGATATTGTGAACAATATTTATGCGAAAATGATTATTCAAGGTTAATACACTTGGTGTTGCTGAGCATTATGAATTTACAAATTTTATTAATGGGTTAAGATGAGTTCATATTATGTTTGTCAAAAAGTAGCTTAACAAGCATGATCCGAAAACAATCGCCAACTGGTAGAGCAGTCGGTTTTTAAAAATTGTTAACCCATTGTAATTAAAGGAAACATGCCAAAATAAATGTGGAGAATAGTTTCGTTTTAAGGGACACCCGCTCCACCACATTCATTGATCAAAACGAACAATCTGTCTTTTTCTATATTTCAATATATTCTAAAAATCCGTTGTATCACAGGCTTTTACAATGTTGTGTTCTAGAAAAAACACTATAAACTTTATAAAGCGTGTATAAAAATTAAAGATAAAAAAACAGAAGTTGTAGGACTTATAGGATACATATTTAATCACGAATTATATACAGGGCGATATATGTATATAGATACTCTAGTAGTGGATGAACATCATAGAAGATATGGTATAGGAAATCAATTAATGGACTTTGCTATATCGAAGCTAAATCAAGATGAAAATGCGTGTTGCATGAAGTGGTCAACAGGCAAAAAGCGCAACAATGCAATCGAGTTTTATAAAAAAAAGTTTGCTGATTTTTCCGGATATTGCTATGGGGTTGATAATAAAACTTTTTTCGGGAAGCATAAATAGTTTTTGCAGAATTCGCGCAAACTTTTTGATTTGATTTATGCCTCTACTACGCTGATTTATTAAAAATTAAAGTGGATTTGATAAAAATGAGCAAATCCGAGATTATGAAAGCACTATCAGAAGGAATAGGATGACGATAAAGGATGCAGGTAAGGCATTGATACATTGGATGAGGTTGCCACAGAAACTTTATCAAAAAAATGAAAATAATGTTTGAAAGGTTTGTTATCGTAGGCTGCTCTAAAGCATACGATGCCAAAGGTTATCGAGTTTTGATAACTCATTGCAATTAAAGAAAATTATTTTTTTGGGTGACTAAGAGATTTTTTCGTTATAAGAGACGTCCGCTCCACCAGAATCTATGACAAGTTCTCTTATTTCTGATTATCCGATATGAGCAATGATTTTATAAAGTTACTCTAGAAGAGGTCGTAATGACATTATCTAGCGTCTCCAAAACTATGAACACATCCAAATATAATGCTCATTTTCCGAAGCTTATTTGATGTTCTAACTTGACCAAAACACCGGAATTCCAACGTTATATCAACAATCGATTTTCTATGTGAAATTCTTTCGCATAATCTTATTTTACACCCTTGCCCTCGTGATATATGTAATCAAGAAATATTAATTTTAAATACGCAGAAAATTTTGCAGGTCAATAGGATGTTAATGCGTAACAGATAAGATCATCCATAAAAGTTTCAGCTCCTTTTTCTATAAATTTTGTTTTCTTTGGATATTTTGAACGTAAATCCTTGGTAGGACTTCCGCTTAATATGTGAAGGTTCTTGAACCCTTGTGTTGTTAATTGTTTTGCCAAATCCTCCCCTGATATACCGCATTTAAAATCGTTATCCATGAATATTTTTGTATTTACAGAATATTCTGATAGGTTTTTTAAAAGGTCAACCGGACGACAGTACGTATCTACCTTTTTTACGCCGCGAGATTTTAAAAAAGTACTTAGTGCATCGACGAATGACAAAGAATCGTCCAATAGAACCACAGCTGCCGATGATGGATCATGGGATGTTTTTTCTTCTACCCATTTTGGATGCTTAGATTTTGGGATTGTAAGAGTAATTTTTGTATCAACGTTAATCTTGGATTCAATAAGTTGCCTGCCGCCAAAGTCTGATAAAGCATCTTGAATTTGTTGTGTTCCGATGCCATGTCCGTTTTTTTTAGTTGTGGAGATCAACTCCCCACGCATGAGTTTATTCGCTATTTCTCGAGACATTCCTTTGCCGTTGTCGTCGATGGTAATTTTAACGTTATCGCTCTCTACAGAAAATCCAACTTTTATAAATCCCTTTTTCCCTTCCAATGCCTCTACGGAATTCTTTATCAAATTACACATCATGCGCTCAAAATTCAGAGGATTTCCTCGAATAAAAGTAGATCTAAGAGATGGGTCAAACGAATATTTAAACTCTACATTTCTACCGTAGTATGTAAATTTTTCCTGCTCTATTATCTCAGCTAATGCCTGTGCTACTAGAATATGCTGATGATCCACAGAGGCTTTTTTTATATTTTTGTCATTTTCATCTGCGAGATCTCCGACTACACTTATATTATCGTAATGTGGTGTTTCTTCATTAGATATATCTTCTTCAGAGAAATCTAAAAGTGCTTGCGCAATTCTTCTAATTTTGTTTGTGAGATTGCTTAACAGTGTATGTTCTTTTTTAGAAAGGCTTTGAAAATGATATTTTAAAGCCATTGATAAAGTCTGTAATGGAGTAGCGATATCGTGAGCAGCTTGGCCTGCTCGTCTTTTAAACTTTTCAAGTCGCTCCACTTTTTTGCGATCAGTTATATATTTTGTGACTTCCGCTTTTTTTCCATCTATAATCAACTGAGAATTTACTGATAAAATGTATGGAATCGCTGAAGTCGGTTGCTTGTACAGTATTGTTGCTCTCATGAATAAATCTCCCGCCTTGGGTAAGGGCCTTAATTGTTCATTTTACATATAAGAAATGCACTTTTTAAGATTTAAAAAACAATGAAAGAGTAGGTGAAAATCACCTGCTTTAACGAAAAATATCTGAATTTTCAGAAAATATATGGCGTTTTTCTTATTTAATGATGTTATTTTGGGATTTTTTATTTTTGCTGCTTGGTTTATAGTAAAACAGTGTATGATTCCATTTACAATAGGAATGTAAATTTTGGAAGAATGCTTTTTATCTAATAAAGCAACATTAACCAAACCCAATGGCGGTAGTTTTACGCCTAGAGAGATCGATGTAATCTCTTGTCTCATAAATGGCGCGACAGCAAAATCTATTTCCAAATTGCTTGGTATCTCCCATCATACTGTAGGCAATCATATAGGAAATATTAGAAGTGCTCTGAATTTCTGCTCTCAAGAGCAAGTTATAAAATTTGTTGAATCATCGAATAACTATATACAAATTAGAGAGAGGTATATAGATTTACTACTTTTTAGTAAGTTTCAGGAAACTTTAGAGAAGATTAAAGCATTAAAAAAAACTTCTCAAAAATACAAGTGCGTTGCTCACATAGATGTAGGAGGGGGTAAATGTATCTTACTAGATTATTTGAGATTAGCAGATATAAAAGTAGATATATCATATGATTCTACACATTATGAAAACGATAAATTTCACATAATATGTTGCTCAGAAAGTTTCAAGATCAATTTAGAAAACCTAGACGCAGATAATATAGTAGTAAACGAACATCATTCTAATAATGTGATAAATCTTACAGGAAAATGTATAAAATTAGATAAGTCAGGAACGCAATATAAGGCTTATTTCAGTTTACTTAATTGTATCAGTAAAATTTATAATTCAAAAAAGGTCGACGATATACTCAATGAATTCAGGCAATATTATCACAATATAAAGGATGAAAGACTCTCAACAAACCTCGAACGAAATCAAATAGAAATAACTGACAAGAGAAAAGCTAAATATGTAATGTTTGTGATGTTATTTTTTATAGCATTATTAATCATTCCCATAGCAACGTATTGGTATAGTAAAACACACAAAACAACAGTTCTTACAAATATCAATATGTTGGTAGGGGAAGACATCTTTCTGAAAAGAAAAGATTTAATTTCGGAAATGGACAACATATTGAAAAAACAAAAAGAAGTAAAATTTTTAGTATTGGTGGGGCAAGGTGGAATCGGCAAGACGACGTTAGCGAGACATTATATTAATAAAAACGCCTCAAAAATAAAGTGGGAAATAAACGGTACAACAGAAGAAAGTACAATAAAATCCTTTTTGGCGTTAGCGGTGGAGCTATCTCAAAAGCGTCATGAAAAAAGAGAGGAATTAAAATATATTCAAGCATTAGAAGATCTAGAAATGATAAAACAAAGCATAATATCTTTTGTGTTTTCTAATCTAAAATCTAACGGAGATTGGTATATTTTATTTGATAATGTTGATGATTTTAAAATGATTCGTGCGTTCATTCCATCTAACAAGGATTTATGTGGAGAAGGCGCAGTAATAATAACGACGAGGAATGCTAATTGCGGGAATATGAGCTTTATTCCTGATAAAAGTGTTTTGAATATAGATTATCTGGAGGAAAGAGAAAAAAAAGAATTGTTTTGTAGTGTATTGTACGGGAAAAAATATCAGTCATCAGAAAAAGTCGATAAGTTTTTAGAAAATATACCGCCGATGCCATTGGATGTTTCTCATGCTGCTTATTATATAAAAAACACCAATAGTTCATTTAAGAAATATTTAGAAATGATAAAATCCCCAAGTGAAGAATTAGACAAGCTTCACAGTAAGTTTTTAGAAGAGGGAGCAGAACATAACAAAACGAGATATAAAGTAACAGCGGCTATATTTGATAAAATGATGAAAATAAATCCAGATTTTAAGGAGTTATTATTATTCATTTGTTTATTGGATTCAAAAAATATTCCAAAAACATACTTAGACCAATTTAAAAATCCTGTAATTGTGTACGATTTTATTCATAATTTGAAAAGATTCTTTTCTATCATATTAAATAATGACACATTCTCTATTCATAAAAGCATTCAAGAAATCGGATTGGCCTATTTGAATTCTCTTTTAACTGATAATGAAAAAGAAGTTTTTTTACAAAAAATCGTCGATATAATAACGCCATATAGTTCAATATTTTGGCACAAGTATAAAACTTATCCACGAAAACTAGATAAAAACGAACTTGATGAATTGAAAATGCACATAAGATCTATGATCGATAATTTAAAAGCATTTAAACTGCCAATATCAGAAAAGAATAAATATATAACTAAACTTTTATTAGCTGTAGGTTTTATTTATGGAGAAGATAATTTTTATCAGGAAAAACATTTTTTGAAGGAAGCTTTAACATATAACGGAAATAACAAGTATATTGGAAATTACGAATATGCAGTTACATTGTTAGCTTTAGGTTATGCTCATTTAACTCTTGATGAGCTTAATGATGCTAAACTATGGCTAAATAAAGGGCTGGAGTTTTGCCAAAATTTAAGAGATGCAGAAATTTTAAAAGCATGCGGACTTTGTGATTTAGGAAGATACTGCGCAAAAACCAATGAATTCAACAGAGCTGTTACATTATTAGAAAAAGCATTGAGCATTATAGATAATAACAAAGAGGGTTGGGCGCATGATACATCATCCAAGATATGTTTCGGTCTTTCTCATACTTATGCCGATCATTACATAAATAAACCTGAAGGAAATAAAGCAGTAGCTTATGCACAAAAATCTTTCAAGAATTTTAAATTATCAGATAGTATTAAGGATATCACCAAATTAGAATTCGGTTCAGAAGTTGTTGCTCGCTGGTGTCTCACGAAAGCTTATAATAGAATAGGTGAGCATGAAAAAGCCCTAAAATGCGCGCTTTGTTATTACTATTTGTATGAAAAATATTTTAAAAATTCTGACCACGTTCTTAACAAAGCTCTTGTTGATATAGAATATGGATATGCTTTACTTAGGAAAGGGGAGCTAATTTCTGCCCTAGATATTCTTAATAAGGCAATAAACACAAGAAAGGAATTAGGTGATAATTATTATTTGTTCCATGCTTTAATCAGTAGAACTGAAGCATTGATAAGGCTAAATAAGTTAGACGAGGCATATCGTGATTTTCGATATGCAGTCACTCAAAAAGGCAATGGCGCAGATAATTACACCAAATTGCTATTTTGTACATGCCTTTATCATGCATTTATTATTAAATATAAACAAAAGGATTATAAATTAGCTTTAGAGCATTTTGCAGATTTTAGTGGTTCCATAAAAGAGTTTTGCAAAAGTTTTTTGAGTGCGTCAGAATATAACAAATTACTGGATGCGAATGCTTTTGAAATTATTACAGAAGAATCACAAATAAAAACATGCTTACAAAATAGTATAAAGATATTTTCATCTATCTATGGAAAAGATCATCCTTTTGTCAGGGACTATATTTATAAGAATGCAAATTGGCAATGATAAATTTTATATATTTATTTACTTTTAAAATATTAATTGCTACAAGATATAATTTATGGTACTTATAAAATATATTGGTAGATGTTAATGTTTGTTTCTGAAAAAGCTAACACCTGTTGATATAAGCAATGATGTAGAAATGCGATTTTCAATCTATGGTTTTATTGATTGAAAAGAGTTGGTAGAATTTCGTGCAAGAGTTGATATGTTTAGTTGGGACTTAGTGAGATTTCTACAAAATTGTGACAAATATCCGCTAATGATGACATAAAATTATTTTGCTTTGACGCTATAATTTTTTGTAGAGATGAGTAAATTAAGGAGGAAAGCATGACTATTTCTGAAAAAAGCAGATTTAAAAAAAATAAATGTATCCAGCTAGCCGCGATTGCGACCAGCTTAACTCTGGGACAAGTTTCAGGAGAGAATATAAGTGAAGAATATACTTCTCCAGCGGCATCGTTTCTATCAGAACATTGTTCTTATCCAATTGATTGCGCAGTAGAAAAGGAATTTGCAAGTCCGAGTGGTGGTAGTTCTTAATAATTAATCATTCAATAAGTTGGTAGTAATTATTTTTGCGCCTTCGAGGGATCGGAGGAGTTTTAATATATCGTCTCGTACTATTTTGAATTCGTTGTTGTATTGTTTGGCTATAGTTTGAGCAATTGTGTTAATATCATTATTGCCACTGCACATGCTTAATATTCTAACAGCTGTTTTATTTAAACTTATGACGTTTCCATTGTTATCCGAAAGCGATAGCACTAAGTGCAATTTACCGTCTTTCCTCAACTTAAAATCTTGTAATTTTGGAATTCTAGTACCAATAATTTCAGCTATAATTTCATCCATATTCTATTACCTTATTTTCATTAGCTAGTTTACGTTGACTTTATCTACATTATTTCTAAAAGATGGCGTTAGAAAATCTTTGGAAGATTTTATAGATTGCAAATACTCTTTTATTTGCCCATTACCTCTTATTTTTTTCCCAATAGATTCCCAAATTTCATGAATACTGTTATTTAAAACATTTCCTATAAAAAACGGCATTAAACAATCTATTTTTACATCCCCACTAGGGTTAATAAGCATTGCTGAGTTTGCACTTATATTTTTCAATTGCAATGTACCTTGTTCTTCTAAGGATGTAAGAATGATCATTCTCTTATTGTACTCCTTCTTTTTAGCATGAATTTTAGAAAGAACAGAAGATATTTCTTCTGGAGTTAGATCTAATTTGTCTTGATTTATTATAGCTCTTCCGGCATAGATAAATGGAGCTATAATAATACCTTCAGCACCTAAAATATAAGCAGTATCGATCATTTCTTCTACATAGTCCAAATTGGTTTTTACAACTGCATGAGCTATTAACAACGGGAATCCATTTATCTTTACTAAATTTGCCGCAGAAATAGCTTTGCGAAAAGCGCCCTCTGTATTTCTAATATAGTCGTGTAACTCAGGTCTAGAGCCATCTATGCTTACCTGCAACCATTTAAGTTTGTATTTTTTCATTTTATCCAATATGGGTTGCGTCAATAACATTCCATTTGTTATAAAACGAATGCGGATATCATACTCTGCAAGAATATCCATTATTTCAAATAAACCATCTCCTAAAAGTAACGCTTCTCCGCCGGAAATAGTACATTCAAAAACTCCTAGTTCTCCTGCTTCTCTGGCTAATTCTTTCCACCTTGCAATAGGTAAGTCGCTTTTTAAATTAGCTTCCATTCCTGATTGGTTATAACAGTGTAAACATTTCTGATTACATTTATGAGTTAATTCAAATTGCAATGATACGGGATTTTCGTACTCTTCAGGCAGAATGCCTTTGTCTACTTGCTCTTTATATGTTTTTTTGACGTCCTCTAAATATTCTTTAAAAAAATGTGTTTCACCTAACGCATCAACAAATTTGTCGTAGTTTAGTTCTATATCATCTGCAGTATTATCTATCATCAAGCATTATCCAATTTTATACACTATATAATTCCATAATTATTTGGAAAAAACAATTTGCCAAAAAAAACAAACAAAGATTTCGTTAATTTTCATCTGAATTAAATAACACCTTATATAAAGGCGCACAATCTACGGAACAGCATTGAGATAGAGCTAATTAATGGCTTCTTTTAGGCCCTTTCCGCACTTAAACTTAACGCTATTGGAAGCGGGAATTTCTATTGCTTTCTTTGTTTTAAAGTTCATACCAATTCTTGCATTGCGTTTTGTGACAGAAAAAGAACCGAACCCGACTAACGAAATTTCTTCTCCTTTTTTAAGAGTCTCTGTCGATACAGCTATAAAAGCGTTCAATGCGCTCTCTGAATCTTTAATCGTTAGTTCTGATCTTTCAGAAATAGCTCTTATTAATTCTGTCTTATTCATTTGTTACCTCTGTATAATTGATAGAAATCTTAGCACGAGAGACTCATAAGAGCAAATTGATTGTTGAATGTTATGATCTCTCTTTTCTGAAGAAGTTTAAAAATTAACTTCGAAGTTTTAAGCATAAATTTTTTGATATCGGATTATTCTGATGTTTGTAAAGCTTCATAAATGAGAAACAACGAACTAGCACTTACCCGATTTTTACCATTCTCGTATTTTTGAATTTGCTGTAATCTTATTCCAAAAATAATCGTTTGTTAACTTTTGAATATAACTATACACTGAAATCTACAGTTTTTATTTGGAGGTAAAAATGTTAACAGTCGGAGATAAGTTTCCAAATTTTAATTTACTTGCAATCTCAGATTTGCCTTTCGAAGAGCTCAATA
>CAYJFA010000009.1:0-26642 GCA_964369545.1 uncultured Holosporaceae bacterium | reverse complement strand
TGCGATGATTAATACTTAATCTTAGTTGATTATATCGAAAATAAAATATATGAGTAACGTTTGTAGTTCCTCATTATCTTGAAAATTTAAATAGCATAGTAAATATTATAGTTAATTCTGGCAATGAATTTTTTTTGCAAATTCCAACACAAACTGCTATTCCAAACGATAAAAAGGAAACAGTATCACCTTTTCTTGCGAATACAGATAAGGAAAATTTAATTGATAACTTATTATATTTATTAGCATCTGCGAAATATGCGATCGGCATCGCGAATACAACATCAACTTTACTTACTAAATCTCTAAAAGATATGTTTGTAATTAGTGAAGAGCTTTCCAAGCGTGGATTAGCATTTTTAGATTTTGAAAAAGCTAGTGATATGTCTAAAAAGCTTTCAGAAGATTCTTCTTTTGTTCAGGCGAATGTCTCGGAAAATTTTCTTTCAACCAAAGATATAAATATTAGTGAGATTTATGATGGAAAGGTATTTGCGATACACATAGAAAGATTGAATGATTTTTTGAATGCCATATTAAAACATCCAGAATACGCCGTCGTTCCTGTTAGTTATCTTTTTAAAAATAATAATGATTAAGACCTATGAGTTGCTATAGAAAGTGCTCCGCTATTTTTTTAAAACACAATTCACAAGATGTTTTTTTTACAGGAGAGCGTATAGATTGTCCTGGATCTTGGCAGATTCCTCAAGGTGGAGTGGATGAAGGTGAAAGCTATCTTGATGCGGCAATTCGTGAATTGTATGAAGAAACTGGTGTGAAATCTATAAAATTTATCAAAAGTGCTGATAATTTTTACAAATATGATTTTCCGAAAGAAATCCGTTTAAGTCTAAAAAAGAAAAGTGGTAGAGATTTTCAAGGGCAGGAAATTAAATTTTTTTTATTTGAATTTGTTGGAGAAGAGGCTGAAATAAATTTATTGTATAATTTTCAACAAGAATTCAAGCATTGGCAATGGATGACAGCTCAAAATCTTATTAATTCAGTTATAGATTTTAAAAAAGACGCTTTTATAAAAGGAGCAGTAGAAATCGGTATCATTTGATTTTCTCACCCAGAGGCTGCAAAGAATTTACACATTGAATCTGAAGTGCAGAACATCTCCATCATTAACAATGTATTCTTTTCCTTCCAATCTCATTTTTCCAGCAGTTTTGGCTCCACTTTCTCCATTATATGTGACATAATCTTCATAGCTGATTGTTTCTGCGCAAATAAAACCGCGTTCGAAATCTGTATGGATGACTCCAGCTGCCACAGGTGCTTTTGAATTTTCATAAGTTGTCCATGCATGCGCCTCCATTGGACCCACAGTAAAAAAAGTTATTAACTTTAATAGGTTATATCCGCTGCGGATAACTCTAGATAATCCTGATTCTGAAAGTCCAAGTGATTGTATATATTCGTTTTTTTCAGCTTCATTTTGAATAAGTGCAATTTCCGATTCAATTGCTGCGGAAATCATTAAACTTGCTGAGCTTTTATTTTTCGCAAATTCTTCAACTTTTTTTGTAAAAACATTACCGGAAACCACTTCGTTTTCGTTTACGTTGCATACATATAATATCGGCTTACGTGTAATTAAATGTATAGCATCAGCAAAAATTTTTTCTTCATCTGTTAAAGTTAACTGATTTAGCAGTTTTCCGTCTTCTAGCCACTCAATTGATTTTGTTAAGAAATTTTTTTCTGAAGTTAATTCAGAATTGTTCTTTTTTGCGATATTAGCTTCTTTTTTTTTCAAGCTTTCGATATCTGCAAGCAGTAACTCTGTTTCTACTACTTCTATGTCTCTGATAGGATCCACGTTCCCGTGGACATGCGTAATATCTGTATCTTCAAAACATCGTACTATATGCAAAATAGCATCTGTGCTTCGGATATGACCTAAAAATTGATTACCAAGACCTTCTCCTTTACTGGCGCCCTTTACTAATCCAGCTATATCAACAATTTCTATCTGCGTTGGAATGATTTTTTTGCTCGATGAAATTTCTGCAAGTTTAAACAATCTTGGATCCGGAACTCCAACACGTCCTACATTTGGCTCTATTGTGCAAAATGGGTAGTTCATCGCTTCTGCTGCTGCTGTTTGCGTTAATGCATTGAATAGAGTTGATTTCCCGACATTTGGTAATCCGACAATTCCGCAATTGAATCCCATATTTATTCCTTTATTTATAAAACTAAATATTAGTGATATAGGCTGACGAGTCAAGGAAAATTATTTATGCGGTAAGCATTCTAAAAAGTATATTTTTTTGCTAAGTTTATTTAATAGAAAATAAGAATTGAGGAGTACGGAATGTCGTCTAAAAATCCTTGGGAAACACCTGACAATGATGATCCATGGAAAAAGAAAGGAACAAGCGGGAATGATTTTCCTTTCGATATCATAAACGACATTAAAAAGCATATCGGCGATATGTTCAAAAATAGCGGTGGAGGTGGTGGCAATAACAAGCCAAAGTTAAGTAAATCGCTATATCCAATATTTTTGATTGTCGTGGGGATATATATGGTTTCCGGGTTTTATCAAGTTCAGCACGATGAACGCGGAGTTGTTTTGAGGTTTGGAAGATGGGTTCGCACTGTTGGACCTGGATTGCAATATGTATTACCGTATCCTTTTGAAGAGGTTATTTTACAAAAAGTAACAACTGTTAAGCAAATCGATGTGGGTTCATTTTTCAAGAATCAGCAGGAAGAAAGTTTGATGCTTACCGGAGATTCAAATCTAGCCAATATAAGCTTTAGTGTGTTGTGGAAAGTAAAAGATGAAGGCGTCGAGAATTATCTTTTCAATGCGAAATCTCCAGAAATAACTGTTCGCGCTGTTTCTGAAAGTGTTATGAGGGATATAGTGGGGCAGACATTGTTTTCATATGTTCAAACAGACGGCAGAGCAGAAATTCAAAAAAAAGCGAAAGAAAATCTGCAATCCTTAATGGATGAATATAATATGGGTATTGAAATTTTACGAGTTGAATTGCAACGCGTTGAGCCTCCAGCATCAGTGGTTGATTCATTTAGGGATGTGGAGCGTGCTCAGGCTGAACAACAGAGTGAAAAGAATAAAGCCGAAGCATATGATCGAGATACAAGAGCGCGGACACGAGGATTAGTTGCTGAAAAAATCAACAATGGGGAAGCAACGAAACGCACAATTATAGAAAGAGCAAAAGGTGAAGTTGCAAGATTTTTGTCAGCTTATTCTCAGTATAGATTGTCTCCTGACATGGTATCAAAGAGGTTATATTTAGAAACAATGCGCGATATTTATAAAAAGGTAGATAAAATTATTGTAGACAGCGATGTAAAATCAGTATCTTATCTGCCACTTACAGAGATAAATAAAAACAAGCCGAAGAATATTCAGGATGGTAAGATATGAACACAAAAAACGTAGGTATTATTATTAGTTTTGTCGTAGCCTTTTTTATTTTTATTGAAGGTTTATTTACTGTAAATCAAATAGAACAAGCTGTAATAACAAGGCTTGGAGAACCAATCAGGGTTATTAAAAAACCAGGTCTTCATTTTAAAATCCCTCTACTTGAAAAAGTCGCTTTTTTTGATAAAAGACTCATGAGTATAGAATTGTCAGCTTTAGAGATAACTCTTGGAGATAAGCGCCGCATTATGGTCGATGCTTTTGGAAGATATCGAATAACGGATCCGTTGAAATTTTATCAAACTGTCTATAATGAAAAAGGTGTACTGATAAGATTAAATCCCGTTGTGCTTGGGAGCTTGAGCAGTGTTCTTGGTGGACTCGGATTGTCATCTTTGTTATCAGATGCTAGGATTTCTGCGATGAATAAAATCAGAGACGAAGTCAATAAAGCGGCGAAGGGATTTGGTATAGATGTTGTTGATGTGAGAATTAAAAAAACAGATCTTCCAATACAAAATAGCGAGGCCATTTGCAAACGTATGATCAGCGAGCGAGAGCGGGAGGCAAAAGAACTCCGTGCCAAAGGTATTGAAATGGCTAAAATAATAAAATCTATTGCAGATAAAGAAAACGCGATAGCTGTCGCTGAAGCGAATACAAAAGTGCAAATCTCAATTTCTGAAGGAGAGCTTGAAGCCAATAAAATCTATGTGGAAGCTTTTTCAAAAGATAAAACTTTCTTTTCATTTTTTCAATCGCTAGAAGCTTATCAATCTGCGTTTTCGCAAAACAATACAACCTTTGTTCTTTCACCAAAGGGTGAGTTTTTTAATACTATGAATGGACGATAATTAGAATGCGTACAATAATTAGCTTGCGTGCGACGGTTTTTTTATTGGCATTTTTAGCATCAGCGTGTAATGTAGATGCTGCAGGTGTTGCGGGAGTCTCTGTAAAAGGAGGTATCCACAGATTAATAGATACTGTTGTGGACGTTATTGTATCAAATAAAAACTCTGATTCCATGCAAGCTGAGAATAATAAAAAAGATTCATCTGACGGTGCTGGGTTTATTATAGATGAAAACGGCTTGATTGTTACTAATTGCCACGTCATTGAAGCAGCAGATATTATAAAAATTGTTTTGTATGATGGTAGTATATATATTGCGAAAGTCATTGGAAAAGATGAACATTCGGATATCGCTTTGTTGAAAATTGATGCTGATATAAAACTTCCATATGTAAAATTTGCGGATTCTGAAGTTATTGAAATAGGCGAGCCAGTTCTTGCGATTGGTAATCCATATGGTTTTGGAAAGACAGTTACCTCGGGAATTATTTCTTATAAAAATCGCAATTTATCGTCACAAATAGCGGAACTCGGTTCCGGGGGAGATCTTGTTTCTTATCTTCAAACAGATGCTGCTGTAAATTATGGAAATTCCGGGGGGCCGCTTTTTACATATGCCGGAGAAGTTGTTGGAATGATTACCGTATTTCTTTCTGATGGAATGCGTAGCACAGGAATAAATTTTGCGATTCCAGCCAATATTTTAAAAAGAACAGTTGAGCAGTTAAAGAGTTACGGAAAAATTACTCGTAGCTGGATAGGAATAGTGTTAAATCCTTTGACCAAAGAAGCAGCAGATATTTTACTGAAGGGAAGATTTGGATGCGATATAGTAAAAATTGAAAAAAAATCCCCCGCTGAAAATGCTGGAATTCTAGTAAATGATATTTTGATTTCTATAAATGATGAAAATATAAGCGAAAATACAAATCTGGAATATATGTTGAACACTCTTCCTATTGGAAAGGTTATTCCTATTCAAATTATGAGAGATGGCATCGAAATGAAATTCAGTATAACAGTTGGTTCTAAAAACGAAGAGGATTTATCAATAAACTCTGATGATGAAATTCAAAGTAAAAAGGAAATCCCATTTGAAAAAATCGAAGGAATCAATGTAGGAGTAACTGATTTAACTCCTGAATTTAGAAAATATTTTGATATTCCTGATGATGTTAAAGGAGTTTTAATTTCAAGTGTAGATATTGCTCCAAGTGAGATGTCTATTGGGAATTTGATACTTAGCGTAAATCAAACAAAGGTTTCTTCTGTTGCTGAACTTAAATCTACATTAAAAAAAATAATAAATGCAAAAGTTGCGAAAGTTGCACTTTATATTTATGACAATCACAGAAAGCAAAAACAATTTTATGTAGGGCTTAGATTGATTTATAAAAAAGACACGGAAAAAACTGCTCTTCCCGAAAAAAAGAATAATTCACTTTATGATGAACTGAAGCAAGATTACAGCGAGTTGAAAAGCGAGATAAAATCTTTCTTACGTAAGTAGTTATCACATGAAGAACAGTGTAATTATAATCGGTGGACCTACTGCATCTGGGAAAACGCAACTGGCAATCGATACTTCTTTGTTTTTACAAAAAGAATTCGGTTTAGAAGCAGAAATTATTAATGCAGATAGTATTCAGATATATCGCGATTTAAAAATACTTACCGCTTATCCATCCAAAAAGGAATTAAATCAAGTTAAACATAATTTATTTGGAATTCTGGAAGCAAATGAGCCATTTAACGTTGCTTTATGGTTAGAAAAAGCGAACAATCATATTAACAGAATACAAAAAGAAGAGAAAGTTGCGATTATCTGCGGAGGAACAGGTTTTTATATCAAAGCTATTACAGATGGTATTTCTGATATTCCAAAAATTCCTGGTGATTTTAGAAAAAATATACTTATGAAATTTAATGCGGTAGGACGAGATGTTTTTTTCGAAGAATTATCCGTTCTGGATCCATTTTCATATAAGACTCTCAATAAAAATGATACTCAAAGAATATTAAGAGCATATGAAATTTCTGCTTTTACAGGAAAATCGTTATCTGAATGGTGGAAAGTGCCACGAAAAACAAATTATAAGACTCATTCTTTTATATTATTACCAGATAAAGATAAAATTCATACTAGGGCAGATATTAGAATTTCAAAAATGATTCAAAAAGGAGCTATTGAGGAAGTTAGGGAATTTAATAAACGATATTCAAATTATAAAGGGCCATTGCGTAATGTAATAGGATACAAAGAAATTTCAGAGAATAATTCAATGGATGAACTCATATCATCTATTTCTATCCGTACAAGGCAATACATTAAACGGCAATCTACATGGTTTAGAAATCAAATGAAAGATACAAAACTTCTGTACGGATTTGGAGATGATGAAAAAATTTTGAGTGAGGCATGTTATAGCCTTATTAGTTGTCCAAAAAATATTTGAACTATGATAGAATACTGCCAAAAAAGGATGTTGTTTTTTGGTTAGAATTTTAGGAATAGATCCGGGATTGAATATTACAGGTTGGGGAATTATCGACTATGATGGGTTTCATTTGAAACATATTGCGCATGGGACGATAGTATCGAAACCATCGGATGAAATAAGCGTACGCCTCGGTAATCTTTTTAAAAACTTATCCAATGTTGTTGAAGCAAATTCTCCTAACGAAATCAGCATAGAACAAATTTTTGTTAATAATAATCCGATTTCTTCTCTAAAATTGGGAATGGCACGCGGGATAGCCATTTGTGTTTCAGGAGTTATGGGGTTGAAAGTTGCGGAATATACTCCCAATAAGATCAAAAAAACAGTTGTGGGATCCGGACATGCTGCGAAAGAGCAAATATCCATGATGGTGCAAAAACTTTTGGATTGCGAATCTGTAAAACTCGATGCTGCTGATGCTCTTGCAATTGCTATATGTCATGCACATCATAGATCTGTGTTGAAATATGCAGTGTAAAACTTAGGACAAGATATGATTTCTTATCTAAAAGGCACAATTGAAAAAATATCAGATAATTTAGTAATTATCGAAGTGAATGGTGTTGGATATAATGTTATTTGCTCTTCAAGAACCATTAGTGCAGCAAGTAATATTTCCGGAATCGTTCATCTTTTTACAGAATTGATTGTGAGAGAAGATTCGTGGACAATATATGGCTTTGTCTCTGAAAGAGAAAAATTTTGGTTTAACACTCTTACATCTGTGCAGGGAGTTGGCGGAAAGGCCGCTGTTTCTATTTTATCAGCTCTTTCGGACGATGACATATATAATGCATTTCTATCTGGAGATAAAGATATATTTACAAGAGCTGATGGAGTTGGAGTAAAATTAGCCACAAGAATTACTTCTGAATTGAAAGATAAAATCGTTGGAAAAATAGAATGTTCTAATGTTTTAACCTCAACTCAGCTAATTTCAGAATCAAGTGTGATAAATGATACGATTTCTGCACTCATGAATCTTGGGTATCAAAAATCTGATATTTGTAAAGCAATATCATCTATTAAAATTGAAAATGATGCTGAATTTGACATTCTCTTCAAGCAGATTTTGGCTAAATTATCTTCAGGAGCATAAAAAAGCAATGGGAAAAAGTGATAGAATTATAGAACCTGAACAGCTTAAAACTGAGAGTGGAGAATATTCGCTGCGTCCTACACGTTTGTGTGAATTTATTGGACAGGAAGCTGCAAAAGAAAATCTAAAAATTTTCATCGAATCCGCAAAACAGAGAAATATCGCAATGGATCATATTTTGTTTTTTGGTCCTCCAGGGTTGGGTAAGACGACATTGTCACAAATAGTTTCTAGAGAGTTAGGCGTTGGTTTTAAAGCAACATCTGGTCCTATCTTAGCAAAACCAGGTGATCTTGCGGCAATTCTAACAAATTTACAGGAACGGGACGTTCTTTTTATAGATGAAATTCACCGCATGAATCATGTTGTGGAAGAGGTTTTATATCCAGCAATGGAAGATTTCCAGTTGGATTTGATGATAGGAGAGGGGCCGGCTGCTCGTTCTATAAGAATAGATCTGCCGCATTTTACTTTAATAGGAGCTACTACTCGTTCAGGTATGCTGTCTTCTCCGCTGCGGGATAGATTTGGAATCCCTCTGCGTTTAGAATTTTATACGCACGAAGAACTTCAGAAAATCATTGTCAAAAACGCAGAACTTCTTGGAATTGAGATATCGAAAAATGGATCTGCAGAAATCGCAAAAAGATCTAGAGGAACACCTCGTATTGCCGGGAGGTTGTTAAAGCGAATTCGTGATTTCGTAACAGTTCATGAATATGGAAAAATAGATAAAAGCTTTGCGGATATGGCTTTAAAAAAATTAGATATTGATGAGCAAGGACTTGATTCTATGGATCGACGTTATTTAAAATGTATTTTTGAATTTTATAACGGAGGGCCTGTTGGCGTCGAAACTCTTTCGGCGGTCCTGTCTGAAAAAAGAGATACAATAGAGGAAGTTGTCGAGCCGTATATTTTACAAAAAGGTTTGATTCAAAGAACCGCGAGGGGCAGAGTTCTCACAATAGAAGGACACAAATATGTTGGAGTTATTCCTAAAAACATACCGGAAGATGAGCTTTACGAGGGAGAATTGTTATGAACGGTGCTGAAGAAGTATCAAATATAGTCAATGTTGCGACAACTGTTGCTGCAAATCCTGATTTTTCGATGCTCGCGTTATTTGCGCAGGCGTCTATGGTTGTAAAATTGGTAATTATTTTACTGATAGGGTGTTCTTTTTGGAGTTGGACAATTATATTTGCGAAAGCATCTGTTATAAACAAACTAAAAACCCAAGCAAGTAAATTCGAAGAAGCCTTTTGGAATTGTGGGTCTGTAGACGTATTTTTTGATAGCATTGTTAACAGAGGTAATGATCCATTTGTATCCGTATTTGTATCTGGAATGAAAGAATGGCAAAGATCGAAACCTTATGTAAAAACAGCGATAGGTATTTTGTCGTTAAAAAGTCGAGTAGAGTCAATGATGCACGTTACAATTGACAGAGAAATTGAATTCTTTGCAAGACATCTTGGATTTCTCGCAACCGTTGGATCAATTTCCCCGTTTGTTGGATTGTTTGGAACAATATTAGGAATTATGGGCTGCTTCGAAGCGATAGGGTTTAGTCAAAATACAACCTTGACTGCAGTCGGTCCAGGGATTGCCGAGGCTCTAGCATCTACTGCCCTTGGATTAATAGTTGCCATTCCTGCAACCGTTGGGTATAACAAAATATTTTCTGAAATAAGTAAGTATGAAAATAGATTAGAAGCGTTTACTGACGAATTTTCGGTGCTTATAACAAGACAATTAGAAGATATAGAGTGATAAATTATGATTATATCATCCCGAATAAAACGTAATAAAAAATCGAAATTATCGCTTATGAATGAGATGAATGTTGTTCCAATGATCGATATTATGCTTGTTTTGTTAGTAATATTCATGATTACAGCTCCGCTCATGACAGTTGGAGTAAAAGTGAATCTTCCGACAGCTAATGCTCCAAATATACCAGGCAACGAAGCTCCAGTCATTGTTCATGTGAATAATGAAGGACGTGTTTTTATTGGAGAAGTTGAAATAAGCATTGATACTCTCCCTAATAAACTTCTTGCGATCACTAAAGAAAATACATCTGAAGTAAAAATATTTGTTCGCGGTGATCAGTCTCTATCATACGGCACAATAATGGGAATTATGGGGCATATCAGCAGCGCAGGATTCAAAAAAGTTGTTTTAGTAACCGAATTGCCCAAAATGCAGGATCGTAAAAAAAATGCTGCAAAACAGAGGTAAATCTTCAATAACAAGATCTGCTACATATTCCGCGGTTTTACATATTATATTATTCTTATCTGGAACTGTATCTGTGCTTTGGCCTCCAAAAGAAAATCAGCTTCTGATGGATATAGAGATAGCTGGTGAAGGAGAATTACGGGATACTGAATCGCAGATTATTCATGAAGAAAAATCTGCTAAAGAAGAAATAGCGAAACCCGAAGATAAAGTTAAAGAAAAAAACATACCAGAAGAATCGAAAGAAAAAATACAGCCTGAAGAAAAATCTACTTCGGAAAAGCAAGTGGAGGAAAAAAATGAAGAATCAATACCTAAGAAAGAGGAAGAAAAGCCGAAAATTGAACCAAAAAAAAAGAAAAAACGCGACAGAAAAGCTTTTATGGATGCTATAAAAAATGCTGAAAAAATAAAGGATAAGAAAAAAAGGAAAAAGAAATTACAAGAAATTGCACAACAAGCATCAGAGCGGAAAAAATCTGATTCCGATTTTGATAGGATGTTAGCGAAAAATAGTGAAGATTTAAAAAGAAATGCTGGCAAATCATCTGGTAAAGGCAAAAAAGGAAGCGGTTCTGGTTCCTTTGGTTCCGGTAAGGGATTATCTGAGAACGGTTATGAGATGATTAGTTCGCAAATTTATCCGCACTGGGCCGTCCCATCCGGAGTTCGCGATGCCGAAAATATTATTATAGAAATACATGTTGAGTTAAGAGATAATGGAGAAGTAATTCCATCGAGCATTAGAATTATTGATGAAAAAAGATATGCAACGGATTATATTTTTAGGGCAGCAGCAGACAGTGCCAGACGAGCAATTCTTGAGGCCAGCCCGTTAGATATTCCGAAAGAAAAAATTGACTTATTTAAAGAATTTACATTACGTTTTAATTTAAAAGAAGCTTTAGGGGGATAACAGCAGTGAAAATGGAAAAACTTTTAAGAAACATTATAATTGCGGCAGTTTTAGTAATTGGTATTTTTCAATCTAATGCAGAAGTTGTTGTAAATATTAATAAAGGTGTGATGAAACCGGTTTCAATTGCCATTAATATATTTGATCCTACAAATTCACTGGAAAATCAAATGTCACAGGTAATTACCAATGATTTACAAGGAACATATCTTTTTAGAGCGATTCCCAAAGCTGCATTCATGCAAAATCTAGAGGGAGTTGCTATGTTTCCTACATTTACGCTTTGGAAAACAATAAATTCACAATATTTAGTGAATATGGAAATAAAAATCGAAAACAGCAAATTGTTTATGACATTCGCTTTATATGATGTTCTTTCTGAGATGCAAGTCAGTACATTTAGCGCATCCGGCAGTATAGCGGATTGGCGCAAAATTTCTCATTTGGCCGCAAATAATATTTATGAAAGAGTGACCGGAGAAAAAGGATATTTCGATACAAAGCTTTTGTACGTTTCTTTAAATAAATATGTCGGAGGTAAAAAAATGTATCGCCTCGCTATGATGGATCAAGATGGATTTAACCATAAATTTCTTACAAATGGGAATTCTATAGTATTAACTCCGCGCTTTGCACCAAATGGAAAGGAATGCGCATTTTTCACCTATAGAGAAAAAACTGTAAATGGCAGAAGAATTCCTTTGACGGCTAGTGTTTATAGATATCATTTAGCAACCGGACGTACCGAATTAATTTCTCATTTTAAGGGAATGACTTATTCTCCGAGATATTCTCCGGATGGTCGTTTATTAGTATTCAGCTTGTCGGATAGAGGATCATCATCAATTTATACTCTTGCTTTACATTCACGAAAAATCACGCGACTTACGAGAGGGCGTTGTATTGATACGTCTCCATGTTATTCCCCTGATGGCAGACATATTGTGTTTAACTCAGATAGAGGAGGTACACAGCAATTATATGTAATGGATTCCGATGGATCTAATATAAGAAGACTTTCATTTTCAAGTGGCAGATATGCTACACCAGTTTGGTCTCCTCGCGGAGACTGGATCGCGTTTACAAAATTTGGTCATGGAGGTTTTTATATTGGTGTAATTCGACCAGATGGAAGCGGTGAAAGAATGTTGGCATCCGGCTATTTAGTGGAAGGTCCAACGTGGTCTCCAAACGGACGAGTTGTGATGTTTTCGCATCAGGATTATTCCAAGCGAAACAAGATTTTCAGTGTAGATATCACCGGCTACAACAAGCATGAAATTGCTACGCCATTCGATGCTATCGATCCAGAATGGTCAGCAAGTATGGTTGGATTATAAAAAAACTCTAGTATGAATGTTTTTAATTTCGATCAATTAATTAACTACTACAATCCAAGTATTGTCCATCCTGGATTTTCGACATAATTTTTTATGCTAACCAGAAATTCAGAAGCCTGTTTTGTGTCAGCTATTCTATGATCATATGATAGCGAAATATACAACATAGGTTTGATTTCTATTCCATTATCGGTCGCGATCGGACGATTGTGCATGCGGTGAACGCTTAATGTTGCCACCTGAGGAAGCGTTAATAAATCCGTTCCCATCAGTGATCCATATATTCCCGCATTTACAACAGTAAAAGTGCCTCCGGATACTTCTTCTATAGATAGTGTACCATCAACAGCTCTTTTGGATAAGTTTATCATCATTCTTTCTATTTCTGATATTGAGAGTAAATCCGCATTCCTGATAACTGGAGCTATAACTCCGTCATTGCCACATGTGATAATTGATATGTCAAAGTTGTTTTTATATATAATAGTGTTTTCATGTATGTGTGCATTAAATACTTTATGCTGCTTTAAAGCTGAAATACTTGCCAGAATAAAAAAGGGCGTGAATCCAAGTCGGGTATTAAATTTTTTTGAGAACTCCTTACCAAAAGTTTTTTCAAGAGATAAAACGGAACTCATATCAACTTCGTTTGATACTGTGGAAATTATTGATGACTCCATCGAAGATTTCAGCTTTTCATTAATACGCTGCTTCAAAAAATCAATCGGAACATTTTCATCATTTGGAGATGCGAAAAATTTCGGCTTATTCCAGCCATCAGTATGCACACCTAACGTTTCATTGTTGCAAGGATTTTCTATGAGCATTTTTACAATTTCATTATCTGGTATTGAATTTTTTGCAGTTTCTTTTGGTTGTGTTGTATTTAGGTTATCTTCGACATTAAGTTCATCGTAAGTATTTTTTAATGAGTATTTTTTTTCTTTTTTCATTGTGGTTTCTGTGCTTTTGAAAAAATGCTCCATATTTTTTATGACTTCATTATTAACATTTAACGATAAATCGTTGAGAGTAGTTTTTAATTTGTCTTTAATTTCATTATGTATTTTGAAAGCAATATCTTTCATTGCAAAATAGACAGAATCCTTCACTTCATTATCGGCTTTTGATGCCATATCCTGCAGCATAGCATTAGAAATATTTTTAATTTCATGATTGGTTTCCGATGTCATGCTTTTCAACATATGACGCATGCTGTCTTTTATTTCGGTGACTATTTCTTTGGCTGAGCTAATTAGTATTGTATTAACTATTTCTTTTATCTCTACATTTGCGGATTTCAAAATATCATTTTTTAAAATCTGTGCTTCCTGCGATGCTGAAATTAAAGCATTTTCTATTATTGTTTCTGCTCTTATTTGAGATTCTTTTTTTGCTTTAATATTCGATTCCTTGATTGTATTTTCAGACTCTTTTACCGCGTGCTTAGTTGCAGAGTGTATTATATCCTTTTTGATTTCTTTCGCTTCTGATTTTGCTTCTTTAATTGTTTCTTCTATGATTTTCTTTGCTCGAGACTCAGCTTCTTCTTTTGCTTTTTTAATAACATCATCTTCTATATCAACAGCTTTTTCTTTTGCTTCATTTTCCGCGGATTTAAGGATATTATTCTTCAATTCTTCTGCTTCATTTTCTGCTTTTTCTTTTGCTTCATTCAAAAGTTTGGATTTGGTGTTTTCTGCTTCGGTTAATGATCCTTGGACAATTTTTTGATGCATTTCACTTGCGTCTTTTAACGCTTTTTCCTCATATTCTTTGATAATTCGTTTTTTTATTTCTTCTCCTTGTTGCACAGCCTGTTTTTTAGCATCTTCTAAAATTTGCTCCTTGATTATTTTTGCCTCTTCTTTTGCATGCGATTCTGCTTTCTTTAAAATATGCGCAACCTTTTCTCCTGTATGTTCAGATGCATCTTCAATAGCTTCTTCTAATAATTCCGATTCATTTTCTGCTTTTTCAACTGCTTTTTCCGCTTCAACGATATTAAATATATATGTATTGTCTTCGGTTGTTTGCTTCGTATCACCTAATGGAACCGATAGACGGTAATTTTCGTCGGAACTTGAGGAGTGATCTGTATTTTCCTTTTGATGTTCAGTATCAACTTTTACTTTTTTGTCGTTTTCATATTCTTGCACGTCTTTTTCTATTTCATCAGTCAGAGCCGCTGATTCTACTTTTATTTCCTGAATTTCTATATTTTGAGAAACATCGCTTATATCTGCATCTAAGTCGGTTTCAATGATAGCAATTTTCGTGCCTTGCGATATTTCTTCTCCTTCTTTTGCTAAAATTTTTGTCAATATACAGTCGTAACTGGACGTTATTCCGCACGCTATTTGAGCAGTTTCCGCGTCTGCTATGATTTCGTTTTTAGAAATCTTATCCCCCACTTTTTTATACCAAGCGGAAAGAATTACATTGTCAGAAGAATCATCAAAATTAGGAACGATTATATCTACACGCATTACGGAACCTTTTTGCAGTTTTCTTTAATTGAACCACAAAAGAGTTTTTTTTATATTAATGTGCTATAAAAAAATGCATAAACAGTCTAAAAAATATTGAAATGTGCAGCGATAAATATTCCGAAGATTATTCTGTAAATCACTATAAGCAACATCGAATGCTTTTTCAGAAAATTACTTATAATTGAAATTGATAATAATCCAAAAACAAAAGAAAATAAGCAACCAATAAAAATCAATGACCAGTCTTTGATAATCAACTTTCCGGAAAAGATTTTTAGTAATTTAATACTACATGCTCCAATAACAGGAGGTATAGAAAGCAACATTGAGAATCTAAAGCTTTCTTCGCGCGAATATTTTAAGTATCTTGCCATTGAAAAACAGATGCCAAGCCTGCTGACACCTGGAATTATTGATAATAATTGAGTGAATCCTATTAATAATCCATTTTTTATGGTGATTTTCTTGTTTATTTCTGGTTTTTGATCGCAAAGCCATAAAATAATTGCAAAAAATATTAGTGATATAGATAAAAGAGATGGAGAATTAAAATTTATATCAAAAAAAAACTCAGCGATTCCAAAAACAACGATTGTTGGCAGACTTGATAAACATAATATCAGAAAAAAACTTCGATTTTCCGTATACTTATTTGTTATAAACTCGACAAACCCAACAATTAATTTTTTTATATATAATCTATAATATATTAATATTGATAAAATAGTGCCAAGATTCAAAAAGATATCGAATCCATGTCTATTATTTGGTAATCCATTTAATTTTGAAAAGATCATCAGATGCGTTGAAGAGCTGACTGGCAGAAATTCTGTTATACCTTGTATGATTCCCAAACATATAGCGTGAAATGTCGTCATGAATTAATCTATTCTTTTCTAAGAAACATAATATTGATAATCTATAAGGTATGGAAGGTGTAATATGAATAATTTATTTGAAGCGAGAATTCCATTTGAAAACAATGCATTGATTCCATTTCTCAGTGAAGAGGAATTGCTGTATCATTATGGAAAGCATCACAAGGGATATGCCAAGACATTAAATTCGATTATCGTTGGAACAGATTTTGTTAATATGGATCTTATTGGGGTTATAAAATCTTCTAGAAATGTCAATCAAAAAATATTCAATAACGCGTCGCAAATATATAATCATGATTTTTATTGGAATTGTTTAACAAAAAAAATAACTGCGCCAACTGGAAAGTTGAAGTTGTTAATTAAAGATCAATTCAAAACGCTCGATAGTTTTCTAATTCAATATATTAATTTTGCAGGAACATTATTCGGAAGCGGCTGGAGTTGGATAGTAATAGAAAATGATGAACTTTCTTTTTTAAATACATCCAATGCTGAAAATCCTATTGGATCCAATAAAAAACCCATCTGTGTTATCGATTTGTGGGAGCATGCATATTATATAGATTATAGAAATGATCGAGCAAAATATATCGATACGATAGTAAAAAATTGTATTAATTGGGATTTTTGCAGCAAATTATTTATATAAGTGGAATCTTGATTATATTAAGATTTTGGGATTTTATATTAACTCTATGATATCTAATTGGGTTGGTTCTCTTCTGACCTTTGTTTTTCCATCTGAAAATACAAGATTAAATATTTGATGCTTTTCGGCTTCTTTTACAGAAGTGATCTTAATTGATTTATTTGATACCACAAGCGCAAATCCTTTTTTTAATATGTTTATATGAGAATTATTTTCAAGATTATTGCTTACAATAACAAAATTGCTTTTTAGCTCTTCAATTTTCGCGAAAAATAAAAAACATATTTTGCTAAATATATTTTCTATATCGTTTTTTATGATTGGTTTTGAAATAGTAATTTTTGCTATCGCTAATGTTTTATCTAAAATAAATTTATGCGTTAAAGATAACAATTTTTCGAAGATATAATCTGCTTTTTGAATTTTTTCCGTGATAACTCCTTGAATTTTTAGAATTTTTGTTGAGCCGAGTAATAATTTTTTTTTCTCTATTGCGTTTGCAATGGTATTTTTTAGATTCAAAAATGTTTTATCGACATCTATTTGTAGCTTTATTTTCTCAGGAACGGCAAATTCGGCTGCGGCTGTTGGTGTAGGGGCTCGTAAATCAGCGGCATAATCTATCAACGTTGTATCTGTTTCATGTCCAACAGCAGAAATGATTGGAATCTCACTTCTTGCTACGGCCATTACCATATCTTCTTCGTTAAATGGCATGAGATCTTCGAAGCTGCCGCCACCCCTTGCAACTATGAGTAAATCTGGCCTTTGATTGAGTGGTAGATTATTCATTCCATCAATTGCTTCAACTATTTGTCTGCAAGCATCAAGTCCTTGCACCAATACAGGCCAAAGAAGAATCGGACGCGGAAATCTTTGGTTAATGCGATGCATCATGTCTTGTATTACAGCGCCCGTGGGTGATGTGATAATTCCTATCAATTTTGGAATAAAAGGGATTGCTTTCTTTTTGAATGGATCAAAAAAACCTTGTTCAGTCAGCTTTTTTTTTCGTTCCTCTAATAATTTTAGCAATTCTCCTATGCCGGCAAGCTCGAATTGTTCAACTATAAATTGATATTTGGATCTCATTGGATACGTCGTCACTTGACCAGTACATCGGATTTCCATTCCATCTTCCAGACGGATTTTTTGTTTTTGCACAACATATTTCCAACAAACAGCATCTATCACAGCATCAGCATCCTTTAATGAGAAATATAAATGTCCAGACGAATGCATTTTCAAAGCGCTGACTTCTGCTTTTAGCTGAATTTCATTGAAGTTTTGTTCTATTGATCTTTTTATTAATGCAGAAAGCCTGGATACTGTATATTCTTTTTCCAAATCGATCTCCTTGGTGCAGTTATAAATATCATAATAGTATTTATACATAAAAATGAAGATCTAGCGCGGAAATATAATGTTATGTTAAAATTACATAATTTTTACGGAGACAGTAATGTTCAATTCTTTTTCAGATAGAATTGCAGGTATATTTGAAAAATTGCGCAAAAGTGGAATTTTAAAAGAAGAAGATGTTGATACAGCATTACGTGAAATAAGAATAGCGCTTTTGGAAGCAGATGTATCCCTTGATATTGCGAAGAAATTCATTGCTGATATGAAAGAAAAAGCTATCGGGCAAAATATAATCAAATCTGTATCACCAGCTCAAATGGTAACAAAAATTGTTCATGATCATATGGTGGAACTTCTTGGAATTCCATCAGAAATAAACATCAACAAAAAACCATATAGAATTATGCTTGTAGGATTGCAGGGGGCTGGAAAGACCACAACAGCAGGTAAATTAGCAAAATTTTTTACTAAAAAAAATAAGAAAGTAGTATTGGCATCGACGGATATTCAGCGTCCAGCAGCAATTGAGCAATTAAGGATATTATCGCAAAAAGTCAGCGGCGCAGTATTTGCGCAATCCAAGGAAGATATGAACCTATCACATCTTGAAATATCAAAACTCGCATTAAAAAAAGCTACAGAAGAAAATGCGGATATTTTGATATTGGATACCGCCGGTAGGTTACATATTGATGATGTAAAAATGAATGAATTGGTTACAACTCAAAAAATAATTGAACCCGACGAAATATTGCTTGTTGCGGATATCATGACTGGTCAAGATGCGATAAATATTGCAAGAAGGTTTTCCGATACCCTTAATATTTCCGGCATCATATTGACTCGTGTGGATGGTGATGCCAGGGGAGGTGTGGCACTGTCAATGCGTTCTATTACTGGATGCAGCATAAAATTTTTATGTTCTGGAGAGCAGCTTGATGATATAGAGTTTTTTGATCCCCAAAGAATCGCCGGGCGTCTTCTTGGAATGGGAGATGTTGTATCTCTGGTGGAAAAGGCGCAGGAAAATTTTTCGAAAGAAGAGGCTGAAGAATCTATAAAAAAAATGCAGGAAGGTGTTTTTACATTTGATGATCTTGCGATACAGATAGAAAAAATGTCTAAATTGGGAGGTCTGAAATCTATTTTAAATATGCTTCCACAGAGTAAACAATTGGAAACTATAATGGATTCTCATGGTATTTCTGATAAAACAGTCGCGAAAAACCTTGCCATTATTAGATCTATGACTAAAAAAGAAAAGAGAAATCATAAAATTATAAATGGATCCAGAAGAAAAAGAATTGCAGTAGGATCTGGGGTCACAATTCAAGATGTAAATAAACTTATAAAGCAATACGAAGGCACTATTGATATGTTAAAACGATTTAAAAAAGGTGGTGGCATATCAAAAATGATGTCCATGATTAATAGATAAAGGTAAAATGAAATGAATATTAAAATAAATTTCCTTGATGATATAGAGCGTCTTAGGGGATTTGCATGTTTTATAGTACTTATTCATCATATAGCTTGGATATGTCCTCTGCGTTTTATATATAACATTGTGCCATATCATTTGCTTATAGGAGATAGCGGAGTACAAATATTCTTCGTCATATCAGGATTTGTTGTTACCCTTTCTTTGCGGGATAAATTAAAAGAGCTATCTGGCGAAACATTTTTAGAAAGGTTAATGGCATTTAGATCAACTTTATTTTCTTTTTATAAAAAGAGATTTTTTAGAATATTTCCTGCGGTGTTTTTCGTCTTTGTTCTGGTTGGAATATTTTTTGAAATTTCAGAAAAAAATTCAAATTGGATGCTGGCTTTTTTTCGCGTTCCAGCAGAAATCTTTTTTGGAGTTTTTAACAATTCATTGGATGTTTTTCAAAGTAATGCGATTGAATATAAAGTTCAATCATCAGGAATTGGACCATTTTGGACTCTTGCTGTCGAAGCACAATTTTATCTTTTGTGGCCATTGATGCTGTTGCTTTGTAAAAATAATAACGATAGATCTATTATGTCTTTATTTTGTGGATGTCTGTTTTTATTTATAATTCAGCCATTAGCTGCTGGATTTATTGGGATAAAATACTATCTCATTTATACGAATGTAGCCGCATTATTTCTTGGGTCGTTCTTTGCGTTTTTATACACTGCGGATATTGGCAAAAATGTAAGTAAGTTTTATGCTAAAATTATTACGGCTGTTCTTGTAATGATAATTTGGTATTATCCAAATGCCATAGAAAATACATTTTTCAGTAAAATGGTTCCGATAATTGCTTCTATTTTTGTCGTTGTATTTGCTGCTTTTGTAAAAGATAGTTTTAATTTTCCAGTATTCGGAAAAGTTCTTGATTTTCTTGGAAGTAGATCATATTCTTTTTATGCGGTTCAATTATCTCTTGCTAATTACGTGGTTTTATATACAAATTCCATATATTTCCCTAAAGATTCATTTTCAGAATATGAATTTTTTGTATATCAACTTATAATATTTTTTGTTGTTTTATTTATTGTTACAGAAATTGTTTACAGATTTATTGAAAAACCATTTAGAGTATTTGGTAGAAAGTAGTATATGTAGGAGGTTGGATTGAAGAAAAAACATTACATTTATCTAGGTGCATTACTTATGCTTGCTGCTTGTTCAAACAAAGAAAGTGGCAGAGGATATAGCAATTCTTCTTCTGCGTCTTCTATGATAAGAATAGCCAAAAAAGCACGGAAAACAGGAAATCCAGAAGCAGCTATAAGTTTCTATAATAAAGCGTTAGAAATAGATCATAATAATGCTGAGGCATATCTTGGACTGGCCGAAGCTTATATTGACACCAATTTGTTAGATGCGGCAGTAGAATATATTAAAAAAGCAGAAGGGAAGGAGTGTGATAAAAAATACTCCTCGTATCTGAGAGGAAAAATATTGCTTTTATCAGGAGATTCAAAAGGGGCAGAAAAACAATTTTTGAGTAGTAAATCTGTTGATTCAATAAATGCTCTCGGTGCGATTTATGATGAATCTGGGGATCATAAAAAGGCACAGAGTATGTATAAACAGGTAATAACTATGGACCCTACATACATAGATGCTTATAACAATATGGGATTATCGTTATTGTTGTGTGAAAGATATAGGGAGGCCATTTTTTATCTAGAAAATTCCTGTTCATTACCTGAAGCAAACGTTACATATCGCAGTAATTTAGCATTAGCATATGGCTTATCTGGTAATATTCAAAAAGCTAAAACAATATATGCTCAAGATTTTGAGGGTGAGGAACTAGAAGAAAAGGTCTCATACTTAGAAGATTTATTAGCATCTAGGCAAGCACAGCCGGAAAAACAGAAAATATAAAAATCACCAGCGAAAATGGCTTTTGTAAAAATACTGTGGATTAAATGTCACTTTTGTTAAAAATTTAATTATATTAGTAATATGATTGTCAATATCTCATTATAATAGTAGTTATGTTGTATATTTGAATACGATATTGTTTTCGTATCGATTGATAATTTGAGGAGAACTGGAAATGGAAAAAATAGCTAAGGGTCTTATTTCTCTTGCTTGTCTTATGTGTTTAGCAGCTTGTGAAAGCAGTAAAGATGTCTGCGTTGGTGGAGATGGAGTTATTGTAGAAGACGAAGCATTGCGTGGTGCCGCAGCTGATTTTATAGCAAATGCTGGAGATAGAGCATTTTTTGCGTATGATTCTTCATCGGTGTCTCAAGAATCAGATGCCACTCTTTCTCGTCAGGCAGAATGGCTTAAGAAGCATCCTTCAAAAAAATTGTTGATTGAAGGGCATTGCGATGAACGTGGAACACGCGAATACAACCTTGGTCTTGGAGAGCGTAGAGCTGATGCGGCAGCAAGATTTTTAACAAATCACGGTATTTCCGGCGATAGAATAAGAACTATTTCTTACGGAAAAGATCGCCCAATTGCTGTTCAAGGATCTGCAGAAGAAATTCATAAAATGAATCGCGTAGCGATTTCTGTTATTGAATAATTTGCAAGTATTTCCTTTATAAAAAATAATAATCCCGCGTTTTTAAAGCGCGGGTTTTTTATTGATAAAATTATGCATTTTTAATGCTGAAACAGTTCTTCTGGAGATATGTTAAGCAATTGTAGCGCGGAAACTGTACTTACTACATCAAAACACTTCTGTGCTATATGTATTTTATTTTCTCTTATTAAAATCTCATCAAGTTTGAATTTTAATTTGTGAAGATACAAGACATCTCCGGCAGCATATTTGAGTTGTTCTGCAGAAAGCTCTTCTTTTCCCCAATCTGATGTTTGCTCATGTTTTGATATTTCTATATCCAATAAATCTTTACACAAATTTTTCAATCCATGTTTATCTGTAAAAGTTCTTGATAGTTTTGAGGCAATTTTTGTGCAGTATATTGGATTAACTTGAATATCGAAAGTATAATTTAATATAGAAACGTCAAATCGTGCGTAATGAAATATTTTTAAAATAGAGTTATCAGTTAAGAGTTTTTTTAAGTTCTCAGCTTTATCTTGGCATCCTTGCTTAATCTGTACCATATGAACGTAACCATCTGAGGAACAAATCTGCACAAGACATAATCTATCTCTTTTTAAAACCAGTCCCATGGTCTCTGTATCGATAGCGACACTATCTTTGAATTTTAAATCAGAAGGTAAATCATTTATATATATATTCATAAATACTCCAAAGAAATTGGTGCCCAAAAGAAGACTCGAACTTCCACCCATTTGCATGGACTAGGACCTGAACCTAGCGCGTCTACCAATTCCGCCATTTGGGCATAAAATCATAAAGAAAGATAGAAGTTATTATTTCGCCCTTTCAACATATGTTGAATCTGAAGTATTGACAACAATTTTAGTCCCAGCCTCAATATGTGGAGGAACTAAAATCCGCAATCCGTTTTCCAGAATCGCTGGTTTATAAGATGAAGCTGCTGTCTGAGCTTTCATAACAGCGTCTGCTTCTACAACTTCCATTATGACTGTATCTGGAAGAATTACTCCTATAACTTCTCCTTCATACAAAGAAATTTTTACGATCATATTATCCTGTAGATAACATGCACTGTCTCCAACAAGTTCTTTGTTGATTTGTATCTGGTCAAAAGTACTCATATTCATAAAAGTGAAGTTTTCATCATCTTTAAACAAAAGCTGACATTTTTCTTCATCTAGACGGACCTTTTCTAAGTTTTCATCAGATCGAAATCTTTCATTTAATTTTGTTCCTGATTTTATTTCTTTCATTTCTGTTTGAACAAATGCTCCGCCTTTTCCCGGTTTAACATGCTGAGTTTTGCATACAGTCCATAACTTTCCATGATGTTCTATAAACATTCCATTTCGTAATTCGTTTGCTCCGATTTTCATAAATCACCGACTATTTTGAACAAAAAATATTCTACGTTGTTCAATCAAATTTTCCAATAGCATATTAAGAATTTTATAAACTTAAAATCAATCAATCATAACGTGCACAAAGACAATTGGTTTTTTACCTCTGGTATCAACGAAAATAGTTTTTATGATTTTTTCTACCGCTAATCGTATCTCTGTACTATGTATATTTCTTTTATAAAGTCCTTCTAAAGAAACCTTGATTTCAGATGCGATATCATCACGAATATCTGATATTTCCGTTTTTTCAGATTCTTCGAATATACCAAAACACATCATATCTACTAATTTTACAGATCCTCTGCTTGCTTTCACTAGAGCACTTACAATACCATTAGATGCAAGTAATTTCCTTTGTCTATATACAACTCCATCAAGAGGAATTAGTTTATTACCATCAACAGCAAGTATACCAGTTTCCAGTTTATCTATGATTTTAGGATGTCCATCCGATAATTTTATTAGACTGCCATCTTGCGGAATAACAATATTTTTAATCCCATATTCTCTTGCTATTTCAGCATGTTTATATAATTGAACTGTCTCTCCGTGTACGGGTATGAGAGAGTGAGGTTTGACGAGCTTATAAAGATATTCAAGTTCTTCCTTACTTGGATGGCCCGAGGCATGGATTTCATGATCTATATCGGTTACTATTTTTATACCCTTTCCAATAAGGATATTTTGAATATCTATAACAGCTTTTTCATTTCCTGGTATTACCCGCGAAGAAAATATTATGACGTCATCTTTTTGTAATTTAACGTTTTTATGAATATCTGATGCTATTTTACTTAAAGCAGAATTTTGTTCTCCTTGGCTGCCAGTACACACAATAAGAATTTTCGATGGATCAAGGGAGTTTGCTTTTTTTTCATCCAAAAACGCAGGTAATTTTGAAAAATATCCTGAAGTTTTTGCGATTCTTTCTATTCTTTTAATGGATCTTCCGGCAACTACTAATTGTCGTCCGCTTTCTTTAGCAGCTAAATAGCAAGTTTCTAGTCTTGCGAGGTTGGAAGCGAAGCACGTAATTAATATTCTGTTTTTCTTAAATTTTTTTACGATATCTATTAAATTTTCACGCACTTCTTTTTCGGAACCGTATTTTAAGTCTCTGAAAACGTTTGTAGAATCGCATACGAGAGTCGAAATACCATTTTCAGCATATTTTTTTATGGTATCTTCATCTGTTTTTGCGCCGAGAACAGGGTCATCGTCCAATCTCCAATCTCCGGTATGTAAAATCACCCCTTCTGAAGTAGTAATAGCAAGAGCAGAAGATTCCGGAGTAGAATGCGCGACAGAAATAAATTCTATTTCAAAATCCCCTATAGATATCTTAGTTCCTGTAGACGCTTTTATAAGAGGAACGTCTTTTTCTAAGCCATATTGAAACAGTTTATCTCGGATCATTTCGATTGCAAATGGCCTCCCATATACAGGGCATTCAATCATTGGCCATATATAAGGAATTGCCCCGATATGATCTTCATGAGAATGCGTAATAAATAACGCTTTAATTTTGGATTTGTTTTTTATTAATATTTCCTGAGAAGGGACTAGCACTTCTCTTCCGAATGAATTATCAAATCCTATTCCCATATCGATCAATATCCATTGGTCATTTAAAATATAAGCATATAAATTCATTCCGACTTCAGAACATCCTCCGACTGGTATGAAATTTAGGCCTGCCATTTTATACTTTTCAGACTTTTTAACCATGTTTTATAATTATCCCTTCCTGATTCACAAACAAATCTCCGCTTGAGATGCGCAGATGTTTCCCATATTTTTCTAAAACTAATCTTCCATATTCATCAATATCCACAAATATACCGGATATAGAGCTGGAGCCATTCTTTATAATTATTTTACAATTTATTTCATTAATATTCAGTAACCAATATGATTTTATATAAGAAAAACCTTTCATTTTGAAGGTTTGAATCCAAACATCTATATTTTTTAACAAAATATTTAATATTTTCGAAGCATCAATCATTTTGCTATTTTGTAAGATTTCTTTAATAGAAATTGCTTTTCTAGATTCTAAATTGGGCGCAGAATTTATGTTAATGCCTATGCTGATTATCAAATAGTCATTAATTATAGAAATTAATATTCCACTAATCTTTTCATTTTTATAATATATATCGTTTGGCCAATGCAAGCAGAGATTTTTTGAATCAGATATATAATAAGCGATTGTTTCTCTAACTGCACAAGCAATTGTTAGAGAAAGTCTTCCTAATTCATTGGGATCTTTAATAAAAATTTCATTTGTTTTTTTAAGTATGGATACAAATAAATTACCAGAAGATGATATCCATTTTCTTCCACATCTTCCAATTCCATTGGTTTGTTTTTCAGAAACAATAATGCATTCTTCAAGTTCCTCTTTTTCAGCTAACATAATAGCATGCAAATGAGTACTATCTATTGTTTTAAAATTTATAATATTTGCTATATTCGTATAAACTAAATTAATCTTATCGTTTAGGTTATCATATTCAATTTTTATTTGATTACTATGATGCATTATCAGTATATTTCCATTCTCATAAAATATACTAATTTATGAACGATAGGAATAGATGCGATTGTAAGAAAAGCCAAAAAACATATAATTTTCGATATATTTTCATTTAAAATTATAAAATACACTTCATCTTGGGAATCTTTGAACCAAATCGCATTTATTATTTTTCCAAAACAAATTAAATTTATAGTGAAAGATATAATATATATTACCAATGGGAAAATAATATCTTTAGCAAGTAATGAAAGGCATATGGAAAACTTACTCCAAAATCCAATGAAAGGGGCAATTCCAAATAAGGATAAAAATAGAACCGAAAAAGATATGCTTAATGGTGAATTCCATGATGATATTCCATTTAAGTCATTGATATTTTCTATTTTTTGATTTTTATTTTTTCTTATATTAGTGAGGATAATAAAAATTCCAAGTATAGATATCATTTCTGAAATTATGAAATATATTATGCTATTTAATGACTCTTGATTTTTGCAAGAAGAAGCTAAAAATACTATACCACTGTTATATATTATAAAATAAGCTATGATTTTTTTAATATTGTTTTGAGATGCAATTAGTATACTTCCAAAAATCAAGGAAATACAAGCTATTAGCAATAGGATATGAGATATATCGATATAGAAAAATACTATATTCATTATTCTATAAAATACGATAATAATACTTATTCTTGCGATATCAAATATTGCTGCGATATCTTGTAATTCATTTTTAAAAAGATCCACTACTCCGAAATGTAGTAAAAAAGCGCCAAACTTTAGAGAAAAAGTTGTAAATACCATTATTAATATAAGATAAGATACTGTAGGTTGATGATATGAAAGAGCATACCTTATATCACTAAAATTCGTTGATCCAATAAAAATATTCATTAAAAGAATT
>CAYJFA010000008.1:0-56784 GCA_964369545.1 uncultured Holosporaceae bacterium | reverse complement strand
GATTTCTCTAATTTTAAAATTAATACTTGCAATTAATCATAGGAGATAATGATGACCAAATAGCTCCGAGACTTATAGTAGCTAACGCTGCAATCGTAGTTTCCGGCATATTCGCAACATATCCGCTGACAATATCGCCCTTGCTCACACCTAATTCTTTTAAAGCAGCAGCTGTTCTTGCTACCGAATCATATAAATCCTTCCACGTTAAGATACGTCGGACTTTTTCTTCACCCCAAAATATTAATGCTGGCGCATTATCCTGGCGCTTCAATAAATTCTCCGCAAAATTCAGCTTAGCATCCGGAAAGAACCTGTGTTCCCAAAACCTTTCTCTACCATTAGAAACTCTATCAGAACACTTATCGCCAACAACACCGCCGTAATCCCATATAGCACTCCAAAATGCTTCTGTATTAGTCACCGACCATCGCCAGAGATCATGGAAAGTAGCACCATCAAATCCATTTTTTTCTCTAATTTGCTTCATAAAATGAATAACGTTGCTGTTATTAATTCTTTCTTGAGAAGGCGTCCATAACAATTCGCGTGACATGACTATTATCCCTGTATTTTATTAGGTTAATTACTATATCAGTCAATATTATCTCTATGAGGTTAATTTTTGATTAAAATTAAATATATTTATTACTATGATTTGGCAAAAAAAACACAAAAGCTGCAGAAGTTATAAATTAGAAATTATAACAATCAAAAAAAAATAACATTTTTCCAAGTAATTTCCTTAGAGTTTTTTCACAGTAGATTTATATAACCATGCAAATCTGAAATCAGTTTTTATAGGAGAAGTTATGAGAAAGAAATTGGGGGTTATGATGGTCACATCTATATTTACATTTTCTGGTTTTGGTATGGAATTTCCGAAAAATCAACAAAAGCGTGAGATGATGAATGAAATACATGTAATCAATAATACTCAAGTTGCACCTATTGAAGATGAAAATTTGGAAATAATAGAGCCTTGGCTTTCACCAAAAGCAAACATTCCAAATCCGATATTTAGATTCATGATGAATAGTTCTCGTTTGATTTGTACTCCTCCTCCGCCTTATGTCGAATATATAAGAGATATTTCTGAGTTGCATGGCATGTTAGGTCTACGTGGAATACGTTATGATCAAGATTTGTGGTATTTTAATTCTGATGGTAGCAATCTATATATTGTTAAGAAAAAATGCGAACATAAAGGCGAGCCGCTTGAAGAAATTGATTAAAACTATATATCTTGATATGCTCGCCATTTAAAACCATGGAAATCTAAAGTTGCTTATTGCTATGCCGAACTGATTCATCACGCATAGTTTATAATGTTGAATCTAAATCTGAATATTGATATTGACCAATCCCAAAGCGAGGATATTTCACTGAAGATGCAGGATATAAGTAGAATCTGTATAAGTCTTGGTCACCATATTGAACTATAAATTTACCCAATAACTCTCTTGCTTGCTCTGCTGAAAGCAAATTACCAGAATATGGAAGCCTTAGTACTCCTGGGGAAAAATGAGAAGCCCTTATAAATCCGTATCTATTAACTAGGTAAGCTGCTTCATTCAATAAATTTAATCCACTTACCCCCACACCAAACATTGTCATATATTCTTCATCATTAGCTATTAATTTTTTAAACATATCTCCTACCAAAGAATCGACAAGATAACAATCTTCATCTTTTCCTATAGATATTGACAAAAAGCTATGTCTGTACTCCTTTTTTATTCTAGAACATATAGTCTCTGTTTTTTCTTGTCCTTGAAAATCAGATATAGAATATCACTTCATGTAATAATGCTGCTTCAACAGGAAACGGTTTTATATCTAATAAAAAAGCGTTATGCATATCAAGTGTTAGTGTATAACACAAAATAGAATGATCAAATTCCTTGAAAGGGAAGAAAATTGTATTACTTTTTTGTAGCGTTGATTTTGTTCTTCCTAACTCTTATCCAGGCAAGCAATGTTTTTGAAAACATATTTTTTCAACAGTTAGAAATATTGAACACTTAATGGCAGAATATCAAACATTCCCATGTATAACGACACCATGGTCTCTTCCGGAAAAAGCGTTTTTATCAAGCTCAAAACCACCTTCTTCACATCGAAATTTGTCGATTCCTTTTAGTTCATGGAATTGGTCAAACGCCCAATTTTCAGGAAGAGGATGACCAAGATTTCCATTAAATTTCGTAGACAATCCCCCCACGAAACTTGTTTTCGCATATCCCGCTTTTGAAATTTCGCGACAGGTTTTTCTCGTTCCATAAACGCCAGCACAGTATTTTGCTCTTGATTTCTTTAGTGTTGTACTTACTCCTTTAAAATATGGAATAACAAAGTCGGATAACTGCTCATCGTTTGGATCGCAGTCTACAGCAAAATAAATAGTCGCACCCCGTGGAACTCCAAGAGAAAATGCTGCGTCAACAGCAATCCTTGCGTCTTCCATTCCTTGCTTAAAGCAAAAGTGAGCGACCTTATGTCCACCATCTTGATATATTGGGAATAATCTCAATCCTGCTTTAGAAATTGCTGTACATTCTTTTTTCGTTAAATGTTTGGGACTATTTCTGCCCAAGTTCCCGGTTAAATATCTGCCAACATATTTATACCCAGCATAGCGTAGGGCTTTTGCTTTTGTAATAGTCAATTGCGTCGCACAATCACAAGCTACAGCAGATCTTAAATAATCTCCACTGCTAACAAGTGTCGCTTTGATTGTAGGCATATCCGCTATTCCAGTAACCGGCAATCGCACAAATTTCTGAAAAGATTTCACTGTATCTGAAAGCTTTCTACCGTAAATTCCATCAATTTTAGTTTTGAAACCATTCATATACAATGCTGACTGCAAAAGATAAACCAGCCTTCCCCGCATTCCAGGAGTCAGTGTTGGACATTCTTTTGTAGTGCCGCGTCCAAAAATTCCATCAACTTCGCAGCTTAATTCATATTGCAAAGCACTTATAAGCACTTTATTTGTATATTTAGAATAAAAACCATCACACGAAACCACTCCACAATATGGGCTGTATTTTCGATTAAGATATTGCTGAATTTTTCTTATATTTTTATCGCCTTGCTTATCGCAAATATAAGCATTGTCATTTAATATAGCATCGAACCAAAACAAATCGACTGACGAGTCTGAAACAGCGCCTCCTAAAGCATCACTCTTTAGTTTTTTGATAGCGTTAGCAGTTTCACTGTCGAATTTTCCGGAAATTGCACCAAAATAATATCCCTTACAAGATAATGCGTGCTGCATAAGTTTTACATGATTTTTCTGTGAATCAACGTCTCCTTTCCACAGAGTAGAAAATAGCGAAGACTTATTTAACAGCATATCTTCATAATTTGCTATCCCCGTTTCAATTCGGAATACTCTAGAAAATACTGTTGTTAATATTTTTTTGATTGAAGTATCTTTGGGAAAAGAAGAAAAATTTATTTTTTCTCCATAAGTCATCTTTAGCCACGCATAAGCTTTTGCTTGTTTTAACTCTAAACATTTTGCTGAATTAATAGAAAAACTAAAAACAAGTATAAATATTAACTTATTTAAGAAAAAATCTGATATTTTCATTTTACACCTAGAAAATCAAATTCATAAAATGATATTGTATTAATTCTTCTCACATTTCAGTTACTATTAAATTAAGTTCTTATAAAATAAAGCGATTACATTTCTATAATCGCTTTACTGCTATCATATTTAACGGAATCTGCGATTGCCTCTATCGTCTCTACGACCAGCGGGATTGCTGTTACGAGGAGAAGATGGAGCTCCAGTTGATACAGATTCTGAAACAAACATTGTTCTTCCTTCAAATGGAGATTTATTTAATTTTTCAATTGCTTCTGACGCTTCAGCTTCTGTTGACATTTCAACGAATCCAAATCCTTTGCTCCTTCCGCTCATTTTATCTCTTACTACAGTTGCCGACTCTACAGTCCCAAACTGAGAAAAAGTTGACTTTAAAGCCTCATCTGTAACAGAATATGCCAAATTTCCGATATATAATTTCTTTACCATGTTTCACCAATATAAGAAGGAGCTTGAAAAACGAACACAAATCCACGAAGCCCCACAGCAATGGATTAGATAAATACAGTTCTATCATAAAATACACTATTTTTATACAGAATTTATTATCAATCGAATCATAATAAAAAAACCCGCCGAGATCGACGGGTTTAGTTTATACTAAACGAAAAATAGCTTTTATTATTCAGATGCGTTTACTACAGAAACTACACACCTACCACTAGCATTTTTTAAAAATTTTACTGTTCCATCCGATGTAGCAAACAACGTATGATCTCTTCCAATTCCGACATTGCAACCAGCTTTTATTTTTGTGCCACGCTGTCTGACAAGTATATTTCCGGCTAACACTGACTGTCCACCATAGCGCTTCACACCAAGACGCTTACTTTCAGAATCACGGCCATTTTTAGAACTGCCACCGGCTTTTTTCGTTGCCATATTCTACACTCCTAATGTTTGATATCATCGATTTTTAATATCGTCACAGGTTGGCGGTGACCATTTTTTCTGCGATAATTTTTACGACGACTTTTTTTGAAAATTAAAATTTTCTTCTGCCTCTTTTGATCAACAATACTTGCAATCACTACTGTTCCTGGAATAAAGGGAGTTCCAACAACTACCTTACCATTATTTTCTGTCATTAAAACGTCTTTAATTTCAATAGACGCCCCGACCTCATGCGGGAGCTTCTCAACAGAAACAAAGTCACCTTTTCCAACTTTATATTGCTTTCCGCCTGTTTTTATAACTGCAAGCATAAACGTATTCCTTTTTGTTTCAAGCCTAATTATTAAACTATTCAGCAAATATTTTCAAGTTATATTAGCTTTTTTTTTACAATCGATGTTTGTTATATTGATGGTATTTAATAAGTTTTCATATTGGGATAATGTAATGAAATTAAACGAAATCGTGATAAATTCACGGGGCAGTACAAATAAAATTATTTTTGTTTTTCACGGATATGGCGCAAATAAAGAAGATCTTATTCCTATTGCCGAAAATTTTTCAGATAACATTGAAGACGCGGAAATCCACTTAGCTGATGGAATTCAAGAATGTTACGACGGCTTTGGTTTTCAGTGGTTTTCACTTTCGGAAAACGATCTAGATGCCTGGAAAAACGAATACTATAAAATTGAAGAAACTCTTGAATCATATATTAATGATACAATAAACAAAAAAGGGCTGACTTACAAAGATGTCGCACTAACAGGTTTTTCGCAGGGCGGAATGATTTCTCTAATGCTTGGATTGAAACTCAAGGTGTCTGCGGTCATTTCTTTTTCAGGATTGCTTATAGATTCAAACATTGACATTAACCAAAATCACACAAAAATTCTTATGACGCATGGAAAATTGGACACTGTAGTCCCGATTTATGCTATGCATTATGCGGAAAATTACTTAAAAAATCATGGACTCGATATTCAAACAATAGTCAGCGAAAAAACGATGCACGGAATAGATGATAAAATGCTGAAAGGGGCCGTGAATTTTTTACAATCGTTGACAATCTGAACATTAGTTGATTTTTATAATCTGCATTAATAAATATGCTCTACTATTCTTCTTGCGCAGGCCATTTTTCCTTTACTGGCCTTGGCCTCCTGTTTTCATCCAAAGCAACCATTACGAAATTTCCCTTCACAGCGTGAAGCTCTTCATGATGTCCCTTACGTCTTATTGTCACATAGATATTCAGAGTAATCGATGTATTGCCTATTTTTTCAACTTCCGCATATACAGAAACTTCGTCTCCAACAAAGATTGGAGTATCAAATGTAATATCGTTTATTGCTTTTGTTGCAATACTTCCTCTTGCTAGTCTAGCCGCAATGCTGCCTGCAGCAATATCCATTAGAGATAAAATCCAACCTCCGAATATATCGCCCCATGGATTGGTATCAGCGGGAACAGCAATAGTTCGTGAAACTAAAACTCTCTCTTTTTCTAGCATTTCGATTCTCTTTCTCATTACGATATAATATATATTGTCTTTTGATCAAAAAGCAAGTAATTTTATAAGCAAAATTATTATCTTAACAAAGTTATGAAAAAATAATTTTTATTATAATTTTCTGAACTGCTCATAAACCAAATTGATAATATGAGTTTGTAAGCAGTCCATAGTTTGATGATTAAGGAATTTCAAAAATTACAAAAGATAAGTTTGTATTATAAAGTAAATCCTTCACCTAAATCCCTGAAATTAGTAGTTAGCTGTTGCTCCGGTCTTTGTATAAGGTCTTCACGTGGTGTAGCAGTAATTTTTAAAAGATTTATAAGATTATTTATCGGAGAACTTGGATGCGCTATGTATTCTCTGGCGCGTTGTTTTAAATATTCTATATTAATAGAAGACGTATCATCCATAGATGCATGTTCCGCTGGTAAAGACACTTGAACCTTTAAAAAAAACACTTTTTTGTTATATATAAGTCCCAATGTTTTTATCATATGCTTTACCATTTGCTCTGCGTTACTCATTAAAATTTCAGGAGCTAGTGTAGCCCATCCTAATAATGTCTTTGGATCAGCTATAGTAACTTGATCACGCCTACCGGTTCCAATAGAAAGGACAAAATAAGCGTCGGAATTTGGATAAATCTTAAACGCCTCTGTAAGCGCGCATAGCGAAGGATCGTTAGCAAATAGCCCACCATCTATAGCGCTGACAAATAACTCAGAGTCTGCGCTAAGTTCCTCAATGGTCATTAAATGTAGAGGATCAAAATATGTTGGAGCAGCGCTTGTTGCCCTCACAACATTACGAAGATAGTAATCTTTTCGTTCTGCTTGAGCTCGAATAAGAGATAAATCGTCTTCCACCAAATCAGTATCATCCGAAAATTGTCTTGCCTTTTGTTTTACAGATTCTCTCGCAAAATGGCTCTTAAAAAAAGACGGACTTCCATTGGTAAGATTGTGATATGTAATGATAAGATCTGTTGGAATATCAGAAAGTTTTCTATCGCCGCAAATTTCCTGAAACATTGCTTCCAGAGGGTCTGTATAGTATGAAGATCTGAATCCTCTAAAAAGATTTATAACAGGGTTAATCTTTTGGAACAATAAACTTCCTCTTGTCGTATATAAATCAACAATATCTGCTGCTTTAAATTTTGGCGCAATAGGATTTGTTACATCTCTTATAGATAACGCTGTCGCAAGCAATCCGCCTGTAGACGTACCAGCCAAAAGATGAAATATATCAATAATCGGCATTCCTACTTGTTCTTCAATATATTGCAATATTACCGCTGAAAAAACACCCCGTATACCTCCTCCATCAAGAGATAATATCCTTGCAACTCGTCCTGTTGTCATTAACCAAAACAATTCGGCATGAGGAGTCGTGTAAATTGGATCTTCATATATACTAAAATCATCACCCAAAACTTCCTCAGCCGATGAGCTCTCTGAAATTATAGAACATTCCGATAGCTCTTCCGTAGAAACACCCGGCAAATGTTGAACTAAAACTGAATCATCTTCTAAATTTGCTGGTATTTGCTGTACTAAAGTTGGGCTTTCATTGCCTCCGTCACTTCTCGATCCATCTATTGTTTGCATCTGTACAACAGAATCCTTTGAATCTAAAGTAGGAATCTGCATGGCAGACAAAGAAAATACTGACAATACCATTCCGGAATAAAAAGCAAGATGTCGCATGATTTTTCCTTTTTTTAAATGAAAAGATTATTATAGGCAAAAATCGGTTTATAAATGGTTAATATTTTTTTGCTTAGAAAAATATTTTTACTTTTTTTGTTTTTAGTAATATTTTCTTTGCTTTTAAACGATAGAATTTATTAATATACGAGGATAAAAGTTGCGATTTTTTTTGTTTTTACTCTTTATATTTCTTTTTAACGTTGAAATATCGGCAGTTCCAATAGAAACTCCTGAGGTCGATGAAAGGAATAAGTTTGTAATAAAGTGCCCGGATGGCTGGGGATATCGAACGTTTAAAGGAGAAAACGGGCTTATCGGCGTAATGTGGCCTGCTGGTACTACGTTTAACTTAACAGATACCGCCGTTTTTATATTTGTACAAAACAATAAAGAGAAGCGTCCTAAATTACCTGATAATATCAATTTGTTTACAGAAAAATGCCCTAAAGCCAACCTTAAATTCGCAGATAAATCAGAAGAAGAGGATCCGACTTTATCTTTGGGAGAAAAATACTTTTCCGGACGTTGCGGACGTACAATGCTTATAATAAAAGAAACAATTGATTATTATAATATAATTATGGCAGTCGTTTCAGCAAAATATATTACAAAATCACAACTTGCAGAGATAAAAGAGGCGGCTAGCAACTACAGGCACGAGGTAGAAAAATATATAAAAATGCTTTCTAAAGACGAAGAAAGCAATAACCATTCGAATAGTTGATGATTATTTATATTTTAGATTATTGAAATATCCTGATTCGTGACCAACTTGTTTCTCACAACCTTTGCTTACGCTTTTTTCTTTACGTAATTGCCCAACAACTACTTTTAACTTGCGCGCAAAAGATATTAATTCTTTCGAACTTACTGCATCAGAAAAGCTGATCCGCAATGTACATGTCGGTAATTTATCGTCAGGATCAATTGCCTGGATTACATTTGATTGCCCATATCCAAGACATGAGCATCCAGCGGAAAATGAATAATCGTTTATACGATCAAGAATATCCGCCAGCAATACACCTGCGATTGAAACAGAAACTATATGAGTCGGGGCAGAAGAATTTATAAAAACATTATCAATTTTTTGCAATTCATATGTCAGCAACCTAAAATTAGACTCAATTTTTGATTTATCAAATGTAAAATTCTTTACCGCAGCAGCAAATGAAGCGATCAATGCCGTCGGTTTTGTGCCTGGAAATAATTCATCTCCGGATCCAAAAAATATAGGCAATATTTTTGATTTATCTCTGACCCAAAGAGCTGCTATCCCTTTTGGCGAACCGATTTTATATCCAGAAAATGTCATCATATCAATATTAACCTTTTGAACATTAATACCATATTTACAAAATGCCTGAGATATATCTGAATGAAATAAAACCTTATGTTTCTTTGCGATCTCTCCAATTTTGTGAATATTTTGTAAAATACCGATTTCGCTATTCATCATTTGTATTGATATCAAAACGGTATCCGACTTGATAGAATTTTCCAGCTGTTTTAAATCAACGTTTCCACAACGGTCTACATTGAGATAGGTAACACTATACCCATTTTTTTCAAGATGCTTAAAAACATTTAATACACTTTTATGTTCTATTTTTGTTGTAATAAGATGGCCTTTAGGATGCTTCTTAGCCACCCCTAAAATTGCGATATTATTAGCCATCGTTACATTATTAGTAAAAACAATTTGTTCTGCCGTCGTGCCAATTTTGTTTGCTATTATTGTGGATGATTTTTTTTCAATATCCAATAACGCCTTAGAATGAAGATTTATGCCAGACGAATTACCATCTAGCTTGCTTACACGTAAAAATTCACCAAGCGCCGCTTCATTAATATGAGATGACGCTGCGTAATCAAGGTAAGTTGTTTTATTTTCTGAACAGCTGATTAGAAATAATAGGCTTAAGAACTTTTTCATATCAATATTTATCAAAAATAATCGTAAAGCTATTATTTATTTTATAGCAGTTTCTTTTTTATATTAAAGAAAATATAAATTTCTTAGCTAATTGATTTAGATTTAAGCGTTTGCGCATCAAAAGCTGTTCCAGATTTACCAAGTAATTTATTTGTGCCTTGCTCATAAACATTCGCGACATCTTCATACGCAGTGTAACTAAACGCAAAAGCAATCAAAGATTCTTTTTGTTCATATGCCGTTATCCTACAATTGGAATATGTCAAAGTCTGTATAATTACAGTAGCATTATCTATGCTTGTAATGCGCTTCACAATCATTTGCTCTGACTTCTTGCCGAGATTCATATTCTCTTGGAGCAGAGGCCCCCATGAGCCATATCTCATACAAACTATACAATTTTGCATCTCAATATGATCGCCATGAAGTTCTCCAGAACTGTCATGCGTAACAACCCTACAGCTTCCAGTTTTAAACTTTAAACATGGGGTCGCGGTATCTTCACACCCATCAACCTCACCATCAAAAAAATCACCACAATCTATTAACCATTGAGGAGTCTTTGCGGAATTTTTTTCAAGTTGTTCTTGGGCTTCATCAATCATTTCTTGTAAACATGTTGCTAAATGACTACTCATTTGAAAATTTCCTCTGTTATAACTTGCACCCATATAACACCTCTACAAAAACTACTTCTATAAAAAATACAACTTGATACTATCCGAACAACTATCCTGCTGCTGGTGGAGGCAGAGCCGCAACCAATCTAATTGACGCGGTTAATTCCTCAAGTTGAAAATGCGGTCTTAAAAATATAGTTGCTTTATATGATCCCGGTTTTCCTGGAACATCAAATACGTCAATACGTGCTTCCCTAAGCGGATATCGCGATTTAAGTTCTTGGCTTGCCGAATCGTTTAACAACACATAACTTGCTATCCAATTATTAAGATATGAAGAAACATTCTCTTTCGTAAGAAAAGAGCCTACCTTATCTCTCATAATCGCCTTGATATAATGAGCGAACCTTGATGCTGCAAGCAAATAAGGCAGTCTAGCACTCAATGCCGCATTGGAATTCGCTAAATCTGTGTTATACACTTTCTGCTTTTGCGTCGTCTGACCGCCAAAAAACGCGGCATAATCTGTACCTTTACTATGGCAAATCGCTAAAAATCCCATATCGCTCAGTTCTTTCTCGCGCCTATCCGTAATAGCTATTTCGGTAGGACATTTTAAAGCGATATCACCGTCTGTCGTTTTGAAAGTGTAAGCCGGCAATTCTTCTACCAATCCACCTCCTTCAACGCCTCTAATTGCAGCAGGCCATTTGAACAATGAAACAGCATATCCTATGCGCTGTGCATATACGAAAGACGCATTTCCCCAGCAAAACCGAGAATTATCGGTTCCATCAATAGTTTCAACATAGTTTAATCCATCAACTGGTAACGTATCAGGGCCGTATGGAAGACGCATTAATACTCTCGGTAAAACCAACGCTGCATACCTTGAATCTTCGGTATCTCTAAACGAGCGCCACTTTATCATCTCTGTACTTTCGAAAATTTTTGCTAAATCTCTAGGTTCAGCAAGATGAGAAAAGCTATTCATATCGAACATCCTCGGATGCGCAGCCGCAATAAATGGAGCATGCGCAGCTGCAGCTACGTTAGATATTTTTTCCAATAACAATATATCCTGAGGATGTCTTGTAAATTCGTATCCACCAATCAAGCAGGAATATGGATGACCGCCAAAAGTTCCATATTCTTCCTCGTATACTTTTTTGAATAATGCGCTTTGGTCAAATTCAACAGCATTTTCTAAATCAGAAAGAAGATCTTTTTTGGAAACGTTCATTATACGCAATTTTAACTGAGTACTCGTTTCAGTATTCATCACCAAGTAATGCAATCCTCTCCAAGTACCTTCTAACTCCTGAAAAGCCGGATTATGCAATATTTCATTGATCTGTGCACTAAGCTGTACATCAATATCTGAAATTACTTTTTCAACAAACACCAAAGGGTTTTTCATAATGGTCACTTTGGAAGACTCGATTTTAGCTAGCAATTCAACCAACATATTACATGCATATACCTCAGCTGACGGTTCGCGAGCTAATTTTCCATCAACAAATATCTCTTTTAAGATTTCCCGACTTGCCTTTGAAGACGCCGATGCATCTTGATCGGGTTTTGCCTTGCTATCTGTTGTTGAAGACGCTGCGGTAGGAGCTTCTGGAGTCGCAGAAGATGCTGAAGCGTCAGCTGCGGCAATAGTCGTAACGAAATCAGATGTAACGGTTTGCTTGTTCGCCTTTAACACTGCATCTATTTGCTGCTTCAGCAACGCCCTTAAATCTGCGTTTTCAACTATTTCCTGAACTTGTTCCTGAAGCGGATCATTTCCTTCGAGTTTGGCAATTAAATCGTATAATTTTACGCGCGAACTGTATATTTTATTTAATTTAGGAACCTGCTTAGCGATATTTATAGGTCCGAAATCATCCATATGTTTAAAAAATAGCTCTGCATTTAGATCTTCTTCCCCATCTCCCAATGTGTCCTTAACCTGTATTGCAAGTCGTGGATTAATGGAAACCATATAGTCAGGAAGATTGTCTCTATCTAATTCAACAAATTTTCTCAATTTTATTGGAGGAAGCGGATCCACCGGCATGCCTGATAAATCAGCCATTATACCTATAACAAAAGGCAATTCTTTCATTATAATTGCGTTTCCAATTTCTACATCATAAGTAATCTGTACTCTTGGAGAACGAACTCTATCTAATACATGCTGTGTACTTTCAACCATAATATTACCTTTAAACTACACGAAGCAGAGATCACATAAGACGGCCATCTGCACCAATCTCATCACAATTCTCCATACAGATTAAAACAAAATTATTTATAACAAGTTAAAGAAACATTGAATAATTAAGAAATTATGCAAAAAATCGCGTTTAAATCAAAATTTTATATATAAAATTGCTTTGTTAATAGAAAATTTCTACAAAAAACTTATGGGATCAATATCTATCTGTATCTTTACATTTTTAGGAATATTTTGTGATGAAATCCATTTCCTAATTGACCTATTAATCAAAAAATTTTTAGCGGATTTCAGCAAAATTCTCCACCTTACCCGCCCTCTCAATAAAAAAAATGGAGCCGGTGCAGGACCAAACATCGTTAATTCTTTTGGACATGCAGATGCTAACCTTTTTGCCGTTTCTTCTGTTAGCTCTCGATTAGTTCCAGAAATAATTATAGACGCAAATCTGCTAAATGGAGGTAGCTCGCTCTTTTTTCTTGATGAAATTTCTAAATCTATAAACTTCTCAACAGTATTTTCTTTTAAAGATATATATAAGGAATGCTCTGTGTTAAAAGTCTGAATCAAGATTTTCCCTGATTTTTCCGCTCGTCCTGCACGTCCAGACACTTGATTTATCAGCTGATAAGTTCTTTCTGCCGCTCGTAAATCAGCCCCATTCAAACCAAGGTCTCCATCGACAACTCCGACTAACGTAATATTTGAAAAATGATGCCCTTTAGATAAAATCTGCGTACCAATTATAATATCGACATCATTATTGTGAATTTTTGCCAACAAATCGGAAATTTTTTTACCAGATGACATGGTGTCTGAAGATGCAATTACTATTTTTGCTTCTGGAATTTTAATCGATAATTCTTCAAAAACTCTTTCGACGCCGGGACCAAATTGAATAAACGAGTGTTTTTTTCCGCAATGCCAGCATTCAGCTGGCGTGTCAATTTTATGCCCGCAATAGTGGCACACGATTTTGTTAATATTTTTATGATAAACTAACCAACTAGTACAATTCGGACACGCAAGCTTTTCTCCACACGAGTTACAAAGAGTAACCGGAGAATATCCCCGACGATTTAAATAAATTAGACATTGTTCATTCTTCGTAATTGTGTCTTTTATAGAACTTAGCATTATATGTGAAATAAATCCGTCATTTACCTCATTCTGCCTCATATCAATCAACTCGATAGATGGCATCCGCGATATTCCAAATCTATTTTCTATAACAAAATATCCATATTTTCCATTCCGTGCATTAACATAACTCTCTAAGGAGGGAGTAGCAGATGATAATATAACTGGAATTTGACTTAAATGTCCTAATACAACAGCCATATCTCGCGCATTATAAAACCCGCTTTCTTCCTGTTTATAAGAGGGATCATGTTCTTCATCCACAACAATTAATCCAAGATTTTTAAGCGGCAGAAACAATGCGGATCTTGTGCCAATTACGATGCATTTTTCTCCCTGTATCGCTCGCTGCCATACTTCTCTTCTTTTTTTAGGAGATATATTTGAATTCCAAGCCAATGGATCGAATCCGAAATATTTTTTTATCCTTTGAAATAATTGTTCAGTTAACGCGATTTCGGGAAGCAAAATTAATATCTGCCGATTATTTTGCAAAATATCTTTTATGACGGACAAATAAATCTCTGTTTTTCCCGATCCTGTAACCCCCTGCAACAAAAACGGCTTTAATAATGAGTTGTTTTTTTTGATTGCGTCATAAGCGACAGATTGTGTATCATTTAAAGTAATAGCGCTTTGCGGCATTCTATTAGTTATTTCTGCAGCTTGATATTGAATTTGTTTTGACGAAAAAACTGATTTCTCAGCTAATATCATTTTTAATACACTGCCTGCAGGAATGAGCGTGTACGCAGCAACCCACTTCAAAAAACCGTAATAAATCCGCCCAAGATTGAAATCAAAAACTTTTGATATTGATTTAAGCTCTTTATCTGTGTGAGATTTCTCTTCAACAACAATACCTACAATTTTTCTATTTCTGAAGGGAATTTCTACAACATCACCAATTTGTAATTCGATGCTACTTTTATATGAAAATGTGGAATCAAACGGCCCAACAGGTAAAACAGAAACACAAACACCATTTTCGCCTTGAGAATCAATCTGCTTCATTCACTCCCCAAACATATTTCCGTTCTATCCATCCTTTGAAATTATTGATTTCGACTTTTAGCCACTCGCCTTCTTTTTTTAGAACCCGCAAAACAACATTTTTTTCCACTTTTGCGATGGGATTAGTTCGAGACGAGTGCCTGTACATTATTGCAAAATCTGCTATAACAATCACCATCCCCTTTGTGGAAATCATATTTTTATGAACCCAGCCCTCTGTGTTATCAATAAATTTTATCTTTCTCCATTGCTCGAATTCAGCAACAAGCATCATTGGTAAATTCGCTCTCATTAGAGTCCAAGAAATCGGATACTCTTTACCAGGACCAACTCTTAAATTTATTTCAGAAGACTTTAAGCTGATAAACGTAGAAGCGTTAAGATTATAAAAACAGACTAATATCGCAAAAATTATAAACAGATTTTTTTTCAATATTAAGTACATCAGAAAGCACAAACTATCTTAGTTTTTATATACTAGAGACCTGTAAATACAAAAATATGCACATCTCTCAAAAATTATGTTGATCATAGCATAAAAAATAGAAATCTTATATTTATTCTAAGGCAATGACCGCATTACCAATGCTATAGTCTATGCGTTTTATTGTTCTATAAGTTTATAATTAAGAAAAATTAACAATAAATTAAGAAGACAATTTGACAGTAATTTGGCTGCAAACCCTTCTGATGTAGCGTATCAAAAAGCAATCCCCTCGAACATGACAACACAATTTTGATAAAAATTTGCTGAGCAAAAGAGTAAAGTTCCGAACTTATTCTTTGTGCATCAATTTCTGTAACGATCTGTTTTAAGGGCGTTTTTTAAAAAGTTTGCCTTTTGATGATTTTTGGGACCAAAGATTGGTATGAACTTTCGTAGTTTGTTTTTTGGATGTACAATAGTTTATTTATAAAAATAAGCTTTAAACTAGTTTACGAAATATTTTAGATAATAAAAAATGAAATTTATAGCAGCAATTACATTTTTATTAATGCTGACAACACAAGCACTTGATTACAAATACGAAAAGAAAATAATAAATTCTCATATGATTCATATTTTATATGTAGACAATGGTGAATAGTATGTTGAAATTATTAAATCAAATGACCGTAAGGTAGGCCATGAAACAGCCTCATCTATGGCCAGAAAAAACTCCGCAAACATTGCGATAAATGGAGGTTTTTTCGATATAGGAGTTGGAGACAAGGATGGCGCACCAAGTGGAACATTAGTGATTCAAGGAAGAGTTTATAATTTACAAAAAGGCGTGCAACCATTAGTAGTTATAAAAAATGGAATCCTTTCAATTAATCAATCGGGTCCTGAAAATTCCAAAGACAATGATATTTCTTTAGTACCTGGTATACCTCTGCTTGTTAAGCAGGGAAAAATTCCAGAAGAGATCAAGAACAAGAAAGGTGAATTTTATACACTTCCCCAGTCTCGCACAGCCTTAGGTATTACTGCAGACGGAAAAGTTATCATCGTTTTATCGGAGTATCATTACGCAAAAGATATAATGGCAATTACTTTGGGAGAATTATGCTCATTTATACAAACACAAGAAAAAGCACCTGCCTTAAAGCACAACAAACAAGACATATATAATATTACATTAAAGGAACTAAAGCAGATTATACGAGAAAAATTTTCTTCTCAGACAGGAGTCAAAGGATTAACAATTTTAGAACTTGCAAAATTAATGCAAGACCTGAATTGTCAATACGCAGTTAATTTAGATGGAGGTAGCTCTTCAACTTTATGGATAGATGGCAATGTTATCAATAACGTTTTTAGAGATAAAGACGAAAATTCCGAAAAGAAGATAGAGAGACCTGTTTCTGATGCAATAATTTTCAAAAAAAAACCAAACGCTTCAAAAAAAATATCTGCTGGATAACTCCGATTCTCCGATTACCCAAAATATGGAAAGAAAATCAATAGTTTTGATAGAAAATTAAGAAAGTGGTTCGTCAGCCGGCGAATCGTAAAGTCTCTAGCGCAGTGCCTCAACTCCTATAACATTCTGTTTAAAAAGCATTTTTTAAAATTCGTTAATCATTTGATGCGTTTGGAGTACCAATATGAATTACGAAGATTACGAAAAAAGAAGCTTACTAAAAAATGCGTGCTCAAGGTTCTGCGACTCAACACTCTCAGCTCGATCATCAAATCTGACATAATGAATGGAATGCAGCCAAAGATTCTTGTACTCAAGGATCTGTTGCAGAATCCGTTTTCGTTAGAATGTACGGAGCAGGAAAAAATGTTTTTTGCTACAATCAGTTTGACAAAAACTTTAAATAATTAATACAATATTAAAAAAATAAAGCCATAATATAGAAAAATGATGAAAAGTGTAATATACTATACTTGATGTTTGGAGATAATTGCTATGAAAAAAGTGTTATTAGGATTGAGTGCTGTTTTATTGATTGTAAGTAGCACGATGGGGATGGAGCGTGCATCTAGTGACCCTGTATTGAGCAGAACTTCTAAGGGAGAGGTACGACCGAGATCAAAATCTCTTCCTGCTCCTCTATTGCCAAAAATGGATAGTGGAAAAGTAATGATTAAAGAGGTTTTTATACCTAAGTGGATTGCTTCATCTACTGAACAAAGCGGAGTAATAAAATATTTAAAGGATTGCTCTGAAAGAATGGCACAGGTAGGAATGAAAGACACTAAAGAGTTGCGCGAATTAACAACTAAATTGACTGGGAACAGCGACATAAGGGCGCAAATTTTTGAACTTGTTGGCGAAGATGCGCTTTCTAGTTTAGGAGCGATACAAGATTCTGTATATATGCGATTACTTGAGAATGGAGAACTTGATACTTATTGGGCAGGTGGAGGCTCTTTTGTTGGCCCAGAAGCTGAAAAATGCGCAAAAATGATATATTATGATGGTAGGCCGATATCTACAGAAGTTTGCCTGGTAGCTGGATTGTATATCAGTGCTTTATGTTTTGTTTTAAACGGACATGCTGCAAAACGCTCACAGCCACTTCAAGGCGTAATAGAAAAAGTAGCTTCTGAGAAACGACCCGTTACTCATTATCTTTTGTGGGCAATTGAGAAAGCCATTGCGGATAAACAACTCCTTAAAATAGCTGCTAGCGGTTCTTTGATATAATTTTATTTCAATTAGTAAATGTTAGAGTTCTATACTCAAAACAGTGTGCGTGCATTGTGTGCGCCTAAAGAAAAGCAATAATGATGGCGCGCGTTGTTTTAGTTGCTAGCATCTCGCTGGATGTCACATATATTCGTTGTCACGTTTAATACAGCCATGGGCGTGACTATAGGTTTTATGGAACTGGGTTCAAAGCTGGCTGAACGGCGTGTATTGCGTTGCCGCATGCACAAGCGGGTGGATTTATTATCGCTCCAGCATTAACTCTTCCATATATCACATACGGCGGAAATGTTGCTGGAAAAAACCAATTGTTTATACCATTATTATTAGGAATTCCCAGCTGATGAGGTGGTACTCCCCCTCCTACTAGCCCCGCAAAGTTAATAGGAACACCGTTGATATTTATATCTATAGGAGCTGCTAATACAGCGCCGTCTTGTCCTGCTATTTCTGCGTTAGAGCATGGACCATTTAAATGATAACACACATCAGAAGAAATCTCTATTAAAAATCGTGCATTTCCCAATCTGAGATTTGTTATTAATTGTTGGTTTGGAATATTAGGAACTGGTGGTACGATGGCGTGGCGAGGTAAAGTAGTGCATAATTCCCCATTTAAAAACGCTGTCATTGCAGTAGTTTGTAATGCTGGGTTAGCAGCTGATGCGTTCATTTGTTTAGACAATCCACTTAATGCTTTAGAGCATTTTGCGCATGGATCTTTGCGTGAGTGTATATGAAGCACTACAAGAATAATATTATTTGCATTTATTACATTTACCTGTGCAGCTGCTTGCCGTTGCGCATCAGCCTCTGCAACAAGGTTTTGTACAGCTTGAGGAAAAAGAGGAGATAGTGGTACTGGCAGTAGACCTGGAATAGTTGGCGGATTTGTATCAAATAATCTTGCAATAATTTGTCCTTCGCAACATCCATATATATGATTACCTTGAGAAAGAATTCTGGCTGCTAGCAAATCATTAGCTAGACCCGTCAAGTGTTCTCTTACACCAACGTCGCTATTTGTAGAGTTTGGATATTTAGCACGACCATAATACATAGATAAATTTGCATTATTTAAAGCTCCAACAATTAGATTGTTATTTATATCTGTACTAGGAACAGAAACAGCCGGGCTATTCATGATACCGCCTGGTCCATTATCCCTTAACACTTGGCTGTAAGCTTCTAAATTGCCATTATTTGGATTTCGTACAACAATCGTAATTGCTGCTGCCGCCATATGAGTGAGGCCTATACGGCCAGGAACAACTGCAAGGCCACCATTCACAATTGCACTTAATCGCTGGTGTATAGCGTTCGCATTTCCGCCTTGATTAAATCCAATTGCGCCACCAAAAATATTTCCTCCATTATCAAAGCGCCAATTTACAGGCAGTATTGGCGTATTAGCGAGAGCTCCAAATCCAACAATTGGAGGCGATGTAACTGTAAAATCGAAATTATTTCGCCATCTAAAACCTTCATCAACTATGTTTCCAGCCCCAGCAAACGAATGATTTCGTGGATCTAACGCTTGCAATGCAGGTATTTTACAAACAAGCGATACTATTACTACTATTGCAATTGCGAATCTGGATATTTTTAATATTTCTTTTTTTTCTGATTCAATCATTTTCTACACCAAGCCTTTATGAAGCCATTCTAATTTAAAAAGATTGAATTTCAGTTAATTTGGCTTTGGATAACTGCCTGTTTTTCAATTAAAGTCAATTTTTAAATAAGTCACATCTATGTACCCCCTGATTCTTCAGCAAATATCGCTAAATTCGAACCCACGTTGCTCCTCCAAAAAATTCTCTGAACTAAAAGTTGTCAAACGCAACAATATCTCCGTAATCTCCTCTCTTCCAGCATCTAAAAAACGGCAACGTCGATTCTCCGATTGCCCAAAATGCAAAGAAAAAGTGGTAAAGCAGAGAAAATTTGGATGATTTTAACGGGAATTTAAAGAAATAATTTGCCACACAATAATCATCAAAGACCTATTATAGAGCGTATTAAAAATATATATTCTTCGATATAGCAATTCAATATTGCCGTATAGCATGTTTGGGAAAACTGGATTCGAACCAATGTTGCCCGGTTCAGAGCCAATCATAATCTCATTCCCAAAAAACTAATAAATGCCGTAAAGTCCACATGTTACAGTTTATTTTTTTTATAACCGAGAATTGAACAAACAGAATACGACAAAAACAAATCAAAAAATGGGGACAGATTGGGGACAAGATCTTGTTTTTCCCTCATCAGTCCTATAGTGAGTTTGATCATATCATAAGATTTTTGAGGAGATGTGATTGAGTAATAGTACGAGAAAATATACAAAAATATCTGGTCTTAGATATAGAGAACATGCGACAAGAAAACATGGATTACAAAAAGATAGATATTTCATCATAAGGTATATGGTTGATGGAAAAAAAAGAAGAAGGGTTAGGGTGGAGCTCTAAAAGATGGACAGAAAAGAAAGTCGCAGCAAAGTTAATTGAATTAAAAGAAAATAACAGGACCGGATTAGGCCAAAAACATTAGCAGAAAAAAAATAGCGACAGAAGAACTCAGTAAAAAAGCAGAAGAAAGCCGACAAAAAGAGACTATGAAACTCTTTCATGTTTTCGATAAATACATTGCAAATGCACGTGTAGATAGAGTTGAAAAAACATGCAAGATAGATGAGTACACATATAAAAATGGATAAAGCCTTATATGCAAGACAAAACATTGGATGAAATAACTCCAGCATTATTGGAGGAAATAAAGAAAACAATGTTTGATGCTGGAAAGGCTCATAAAACGATAAAGCATGTTTTAGCACTGATCAGGCAGATATTTAATTTTGCAATTAGGTTGGATCTATACAATGAGTATAATCCACTACAAAAAGTAAAATTACCTAAAATAGACAACAAAAGAGAACGATTTCTATCTCAAGAAGAGGCCGCAATATTATTCGATGAACTAAAACATATATCTGAAAATACTGGAAAACCAAGCAACGTTCATGATATAGCTTTAATTTCTCTTCATTGTGGATTAAGAGCAGGAGAAGTATTTAATATAAAATGGCACGATATAAATTTTGAAAATGAAACCATAAGCATAATGGATCCTAAAACCAAAAAGAACAGAACAGCATATATGATCCCGCACGTTAAAGAAATGTTATTAAAAACAAGAGAAACTGGCATCATTTCTAATAATGGATACATATTCCTCTCAAAAACAGGAGAAAAAATGAAGTCTATTTCTAAATCATACAGAGACACAGTTAAAAAATTGGGATTTAATGAAGGTATTGTTGATAAAAGACGAAGAGTTGTATTTCACACTTTGCGCCATACATATGCAAGCTGGCTTGCTATGAGCGAAGTAGATTTATATGCTGTTCAGCGGCTAATGGGACATTCAACTATCTCAATGACAGAAAGATACGCTCATCTGTCTCCTAATTATTTAAAAGATGCGGTAAAAAAATTCATCAACAATTTCGGAGAACCTGTAGAGAAAATAGCATAAAACAGACTAACATTTCGAAGTTAAAAGTATTCTTTAAATTCATCATTTACGTGCCCTAATTGCATTGGATGAGCAATAGCGAAAACATAATTCTCAATAACTTGTGCTGCACCATAATACTGAGGAAAGTTCTCGAATTCGCATAGAAACCAGTTTGAAACTTTAGATAATTTCTTGAGCTTTAATAAATCAATAGGAATCGTAAGCCCAGTTTTAATTGCTTTGGATACCGCCTCTCTTAGGCACCAAATAACTGTTAAATATACCACTTCTGGTTGATCAATTACGTCTATTATTTCTTCCTTATAAACTTTTTCTTGAATTAGTTTTATATTTTTAATGTTCAGCCTCTCTAAATCAATTCCAATAGGAAACTTTTTATCAAATATTATACCTGCTCCAATATGATGAGCATGTGAAATAGAAATATCCCAAAAATTACTATTCAAAATAGGTTGTTCGAAAATGCCGTTTTCTATACTAATTGACTCGTACGGAATACATTTACCTGAAATCTTGTTATAAGCAATTTTCGAAGCATATCGCCCAAGGAGATATTCTATTCTTCCTTTATCAGATTTAAATTTATTGTATTTTTCTGTCTCTAAATTAGACAAAATATAATCTGGAGGAAATGATAAATCCACCTCCTCTACAATGCATACAACATTTTCTATGACCTCTTTCCGAAATGATAAATTAAACACCTTCATGCAGAATAACTTTATAAATCAAGTAAAAACAAATCAACCCTACTTAACCGACATCGTATTTTTATATTAAATAACCTTTACTGCACGTACAATAAAAATTAACAATCTATAGCATGCATAACAAACTATATGAGCATTATTTAAATATGTGTATTGCATTTTATCGCTTTCTTCAATTAACCTAAAACCTAAGGTTGCAAAAATTGGGAGGAAATATGAGTGGTGCAAGTAGATGTACGAATGATTTGGTGAAAAGGTTAAGTGAAGGGAGGCATGAAGTTTCTTTTGAGGACAGAGTTAAGGAAATTAACCGAGTAGAAGAGAGGATTAAAGACGGTTTTGTGTTTGTAAAATTTACAAAGACTAATGGAGGTACAGAGCTTGGTATAAACCTTATACAGGAAGAATGTGATTTTAATAATGCTGATTTTAATAAAGGTACAGGGAAGTTGCATCTGGTTGGCACATGTGAACTCAATTACTGCAAAGTAAAATGTATAGCTGATGTAGATCTTAGTACGAGAGAAGGAACTGGATATTTAGAGGTATTGTAATTTTGAGAGGTAGTAATGACAGAAGAAAAAATCAAAGTATTGGTAAACGCGGAGGAGCAGTATTCTTACTGGCCTGAATGGAAAGAAATACCGAAAGGATGGAAGGATACAGGTTTTTTGGGAACAAAAGCAGAAGCAGGAGAATATGTGAAGAAAGTGTGGACTGATATGCGTCCATTAAGTCTTCGTAAGTGGATGGAAGAACGTGCAAACAACCCCGTAGAGTAAGTTCTATGGGGTTGTTTCATTTTATATGGCCATCTTTAGTGAAATATAAATGGAAGTTTTTGCTTCTTACTTTTCTGATATTATCTTGGTCTTTTGAGAATAGTGTAATTCCGCTCATCCTAGGTAAGATTGTGGATGGCTTTGTGCTTTGTTCTGAGCGTAAGCTGGAAACTTGGAATACAATTGGTGCAAATATCATCTTTTATGTAGGATTATGGGCATTTGTGCATTTTTGTTGTAGGATAGGAGATTTTATAAGAGCCTCTCTCTTTCCTAAGTTTGCATCAGATATACGGATGAGGGCATTTGAAGAAGTAAATAAAAAATCTCATAGTTATTTTGTCAATCACTTATCAGGAGACATTTCCAGTAAAGTCTCGATGTTTCAGGAGAAGTTGACAAATTTATTAATGATAAGCATTCATCTTTTGCTTCCATCTGTAGTTTCGTTATGTTTCGCTTGTAGATTTCTAAATTCAGTAAAAACGGAAATATCAATAGCGTTATGTTTCTGGTTGCTATTGCATATGTTAATTTGTGTAATCCTCGGAGGTAAGTGTTCCAAGTACGAGGAATTACATTCTTCAGCTAATAATCTTTTAAGTGGAAGAATTGTAGATAGTGTAACTAATCATTTTAGCTGGAGACTCTTTACTAATGAAAAATTTGAATATAAAAATATAAGTCAATATCAAAAGCAAGAAGTAATTACAGCTCAGAAGTCGCAAAAGTATATAGCTAAGCTGTATACTTTTTTGTCTATATTTTCTGTTATTCTGAATGTTTGCGGTATTAATGCGTTAGGTTATTACTATTGGCAATTGGGGGATATCTCTATTGGAGATTTTGTATTTGTAATAAATACAACTTTAGGCATAGAGAGACTTGCGTGGGCAGTTGGATTGCAATTGCCGACTATATTTGCAGACATAGGTGCTTGTAAGCAAGCATTTTCTGTAATAGCAGAAGAATCATATATTAAGGATATTCCAAATGCTAATAAATTAGTTGTTTCTGGAGGAGAGATAGTTTTAAAAGATGTTTCCTTTAGTTACAACTCAGAGTTATTTTTTAAAAATTTATCGGTAGAGATAAGACCTAAAGAAAAGATAGGATTAGTTGGTCGATCCGGCAATGGTAAGACGACGTTTTGCAATCTGATTTTAAGATTATACGATATTAAATCCGGTAAAATTTTAATAGATAATCATGATATTACAGAAGTAACGCAAGAATCTTTGCGCCAATCTATATCTGTTGTTCCACAAGATCCAGCTTTGTTTCATAGAAGTATTTTAGAAAACATAAAATATGGAAATATAGATGCCCCACCTGAAAAAGTAAATGAAGCCGTCGAAAAGGCGTATATAACAGATCTCATAGAAGATGTAGGTGTTGATTTTGACGTTGGAGAGGGAGGAAGCAAGTTATCAAAAGGTCAAAGACAGAGTATAGCGATAGCAAGAGCCATATTAAAAGACGCGCCGATATTGTTTTTAGATGAAGCTACAAGCGCACTTGATTCAATTTCAGAGAAAGCAATTCAAAAGAGTTTAAATAAAGCCATAGAAGGAAAAACTGTGTTAGCGATAGCGCATCGTTTATCTACACTAAAACACATGGATCGAATTTTTGTATTTGATAAAGGAAAGATAGCAGAAATTGGCACACACGAAGAACTTTTGAAAAATAAAGGTATTTATTATGCATTATGGCAAGCACAAGTCAATGGATTTATAGGAGGATAATTATGGAAGCAGAGAGTCCGGAAAAAGGAATTCTAACAGGAGAAATACCATTAACTCCAATAATAAAGTGGTTTTTTGAGAAAGATTGGTACAATATTCATCACTTTAATCAATCAGCTTTATTTGATGTTAAAGGGAATATCACTCTTCAGATGGTGAAGGCGATCTTCAACGTTATAGCTCAGTATCATGATGTTTTCCGTGTACGATATAAGCTGGAAAGCGGCACATATGTGCAAAATTATACGGATAATCTATCTATTAATGTAGAAGAACGCACATTAAAAAGCCTAGATAAAGAGGAGGTTAACAGAGACGCAACCGCAATTCAAAGTAGTTTAAATATTTTCGATGGGCCTATTCTTCAAATTGTTTTATACAGATGTCCAGATGGGAAAGATCGTATACTTATAGTTGCGCATCATCTTGTGATAGATGGAGTATCGTGGCGTATTCTCATGGATGATATGGAAACAATTTACAGCGCTTTCATGCAAACTGGAAGAATAGCTCTGCCAGCAAAAACACATTCTTACAGACAGTGGGGAAATGCTTTAATAGAATATGCGAAATCAGAAAGCTGCCAAAAAGAAATTAGCTATTGGAAAAACATAGAAAATTCTATAAAGGAAATTTTCCTTAGTTCGGACAGTGATGCTAAAACGGAAGAAAATGGTTATTTTACTATATCCTTTAGTGAAAAAGAAACATCTGATCTGATTTACAAAGTACCAAAAAAATATAACACTCAAATAAATGATATTCTGCTGACTGCACTAACATTAACTGTCGGAGATATCAGTAATAATTATGAATTTAGTTTTACTCTTGAGGGACACGGCCGTGAGGATGTTATTGGCTTAGATGTCTCGAGAACCATGGGTTGGTTTACGTCGATTTTCCCAGTATTTCTAAAGATAACAGATCCAGCTGATCTGCTCGGTAGCATAAACGAGGTAAAAGTCGCATTGCGAAGGATTCCGAACAAGGGGATCGGTTATGGCATTATAAGATATTATACCGATAAACTAAGTAAGCCTCTTCCAAAAATAAGTTTTAACTATCTGGGACAATTAGATGCTGGAATATCTGATGAGGGAATCTTCCAATACGCGAAAGAATCATTCGGGGAGACTTGTGATCGAAAAAACGAATCCTACAACCTAATAGACATAAATGGAAGTATCAAGAACTATGCATTTGAAATAGGTTTTGCGTATAGGGGGGATTTTTACAATCCAGAAACAATAGAGAAATTTGCCAATCAATTTAAGAGGAGGTTGCTTGAGATTATCAGCAATTAAAAATATGAAATCAATAGCCATATCCTTCGAGCATAGCGGTGAAAAAATCAGAAATACCTTGTGTAGCGCAAATATTATTACGGGAGCTATATAATGAGTGAAGAGTTATCTCTACAAGAACAGATAAAAGAATGGAATAACACCGCAACGGAGTATCCAAATGGCAAATGTATCCATCAATTATTTGAGGAGCAGGTAGATAAGAGTCCGGATGCGGTGGCGATTGTATTTAAGGACAAATGTCTCACATATAAAGAGTTGAATATACGATCGAACCGGCTAGCGCATCATTTGAGAAAACAGGGAATAAAAGCCGAGACATTGGTGGCAATTTGCGTTGATAGATCATTGGAAATGTTGATCGGAATTCTAGGAACTTTAAAAGCTGGTGGAACTTATGTGCCACTAGATCCAGATTACCCGAAAGAGCGCATAAAATACATATTGGAGAATTCAGGGGCTAAGATAATTCTCACTAAGGAAGACTTTAAAGATGGAGATATACGAAAAGAATCTGATGAGAATTTACAAAATATAATTTCGTCGCAGAACTCAGCATATGTAATATATACGTCTGGATCCACTGGCAAACCAAAGGGTGTTCAAGTTACACATGAAAGTGTTATACATTACATTAATTGGTGTAGCGAATATTATTATAATTCTCTCAAATTGCCAACTTTGCTGCATGGCTCAGCAGTATTTGATATGGCTGTTACTAGCATATATCTTCCGTTATTTAGAGGGGAAAAAATTGTTATCAATCCTTCAAACCAACTGGAAGTAACTACTGATTTATCTGTTCTGAAAATAACTCCATCACATTTATATTCGTTTTCTGAAAAAAATGCTAAAAATAAAAACTTAGTAGAATCGTTGATTATTGGCGGAGAATCATTATCTATTGATACAGTGAAACTTATTCCAAATTTTGTAGATGCTTTGCATATTTATAATGAATACGGTCCAACAGAAACAACTGTTGCATGCGCTGTGTTTGAGCTTTCTGGTAATTTGGTTCTAATAGGTCAACCAATATCAAACACACAAATGTATATATTAGACGAAAAACAACAACCTTTGCCTATAGGGACGTCAGGAGAGATTTACATAGGAGGTGTTGGTTTAGCTCGAGGTTACTTAAATCGACCAGATCTTACGGCGGAAAAATTTATAGCGGATCCGTTTGGCGATGGCGATAGATTATACAGAACAGGGGATCTCGGCAGGTATTTACCTGATGGAAATATTGAGTATTTAGGAAGGATAGATAATCAGGTAAAGATTCGAGGATTCAGAATCGAATTAGGAGAGATAGAGGCAACTATTAATTGTTGTAAAGATGTAAGATCTTCGGTTGTATTGGCAAGGTCTGACGAATCTGGACATAAGCATCTAATTGCATATGTAATTCCGAAAAATATTTCAGAATTAGAAATATCGCATGTATTCGAAACTCGAACAAAAGAAGAGATCGTAGTATATACAGGAAAAGGCGTTGCCAGATTGGTGGAAGGCGTACGCAAAGGCATTTCTAATTCTTTGCCTGAATATATGATACCTAGTTTTTTTGTGGTGTTAGATAAAGTACCACTTACATTAAACGGGAAAATGGACGGAAATCTGCTGCTTGCCATCGATACTGGAAAAAGACTATTGGTTGACGAGTATATGGCTCCACAAAATGAGATAGAAGAAAAACTTTGTGAAATTTGGAAAGAAGTTCTGCAAGTTGATGAAATTGGAATAAATGATAATTTTTTCAAAATTGGTGGAGATAGTTTAAGAGCTATAAAACTTGTAAATCAAATAAACGTTTATTTTTTTTCGGATGTGAAAGTCTCCGATATCTTTGAACAAAATACAATAGCTACGATATCAAAGATAGTCGAAGATTCTTTAAATAAATTTAAGTACAGAGATTATTTAATAGAAGAAACTAGCACAAATGATTTATTCGAACCTTTTGAATTAACAAATGTACAACAAGCTTATTACTTTGGAAGACAAGGGAAGTTTGAGCTTGGTAATATCTCTACTCACGCATACTATGAATATTTGTTTACAAATTTAGATGTACAAAAATTAGAATTCGCATTAAACAAATTAATTGATCGTCATTATTCTCTGAGAACTGTTTTTAAGGATGGATATCAACAGTTTTTGAATGATGTCCCGTATTATGCAGTAGATTTTAAACAATTACATTCTGAAGATGAATTAATAGAAATACGAAATAAATTTTCTCACAAAATATATGATATGACACAATATCCGTTATTCGATATTTTTGTTAGCAAGCTTAACGATAAATATATTTTGCATTTTAGTTATGACGTGCTTTTGATTGATGGAAATAGTTTCGTTGTGTTCTTCGATGAGTTAACAAAATTATATCAAAATTCAGCGTATAAATTGCCGAAATTATCTGTCAATTATAAGGGCTACATAAAAGAATATGTTCAAGTACGTGAATCTACGCTTTTTGATAAAGCAAAAGATTATTGGAACGTGAAATTAGATGAATATGATTTCGAAATGAACCTTCCTTTGAAGATAAAAAGATATAACGTAAAAGAGCCAAAATTTTCGCGAGTAACTGGAGTAATATCTAAGGAAAAATGGGAAAATATAGAAAAGAAAGCCGAATCTTTTGGAGTCAGTGCTACATCAGTTATTTTAATGATATATGGGGAAATTTTATGTTATTGGACATCGCAGAAAAAAGTCTGTGTAAATATGACCTTGTTCAATAGATTACCTCTGCATCCGCAAATCAACGATATTTTAGGAGATTTCACAGTTTTGGAATTGTTTGATTATGAAAAATCAAACAGAACAATTAGTGAAAAAGTGAAAGCAGTACACGATCAATTGTGGATGGATATAGATAATAATTTGTTCGACGGAATCGACTTTCAGAGATTGATTCGAGAAAAAAAGCAATTATCAAATGATATGGTGCTTGCTCCAATCGTATTAACCAGTCTGGGAAATAATTTACCCGGTGGTAAGTTGAAATTTTTGAATGATAGCTTTTGTGGAACTGGTTATTCTATCTCTCAAACATCGCAAGTTTATATAGACAACAAAGCGTATGAAACGTCAGATGGATTTGTTGCTGAATGGGATTATGTTGAACAGCTGTTCGATCAATCAATGATTGAATCAATGCATAAAATGTATTGCAGTCTTCTCGAAGATTTATCTGAAATTGATTGGGAAAAAGATTCTTTACCAAAAATAGTCCCACCGAATGAAGACACTTTCTTAATAGAAAAAGCAAATTCGGAAAAACAAGAAATCGATGATCTAACCATCGTCGAAAGATTCGAAAAAATTGCATCGAAAAAAGATGTAATAAATTCAATTGCCGTTGTTGATGATAGAAGCGAATACACTTACGGACAATTATTATCTGATACAGAAAAAATATCACGTTACTTAACTCCAATAAAAGAAGAGTTGATCGGTATACTGAGCGAAAAAGGCTACAATCAAGTTGTTTCAACATTATCCATAATGAAATCAGGTCACGGCTATCTTCCTTTATATATTGATTGGCCGGAAGGACGAATTGAAGAAATTTTGTTATCTAGCGGTGTAAAAACACTATTAGTTTCTAGAGCAATGAAAAATTCCAAAAGGTTGAGTGAAAAATTTCATTTCTTAATCATCGAAGATTTGCTAGAAAATGCCGCAAGATTGGACGATATAAAACTGCCAAAAACCAAGTCTAGTAACATAGCTTACGTAATTTATACATCTGGATCTACCGGAAAGCCAAAGGGTGTAACTATAAATCACGTTGGTGCAATAAATACAATAGATGCTGTTAATCGAAAATTTAGCATAGATAGAAATGACGTAGCTTTAGCTGTATCCGAATTGAGTTTTGATTTATCTGTGTATGATATTTTTGGGTTGCTTTTTGCTGGAGGAAAAATCATTTTCCCGAAGCAGGAGTTATCGAAAGACATGAAACATTTGTCCAGATTGATACTGAAATACAAAGTGACAATCTGGAATACCGTCCCACAATTAGCAGATTTGATATCAGACGAGTTCGTAAAAAGTTCGAATCACGACATGCGTTTGTTTTTGCTTAGCGGAGATAGGATAGATCTTAATTTGCCATCGAAACTACAAAAAAATTTTCCGCAAGCTAAAATTTATAGTTTAGGCGGAGCGACTGAAGGAAGCATCTGGTCGATTTGGTATGAAATTGCAGAAGTTTTGCCGGAGTGGAATAGTATTCCATACGGAAAAGCAATGCCGAATCAAAAGATGTATGTGATGACAGAAGATTTGGAGCATTGCGCTATAGAGGTAAAAGGGGAAATTCATATAGGTGGAATCGGAGTTGCAATAGGATATTGGAAGGACGAAAAATTAACGAAGAGGAGCTTCATAAATCATCAGAAATTAGGACGTTTGTACAAAACTGGAGATTTGGGACGATGGAGCAAATCAGGTTACATCGAATTTTGCGGAAGAAAAGATACGCAATTAAAATTAAACGGATATCGAGTAGAGCTTGGTGAAATCGAAGCAAAGATAAGCGAGCTAAACGGGATAGAAAGAGCTGTAGTAACTGTTCAAAGTAACGATAATAATAATTTCGTTGTCGCTTATGTAGTTCCTGAAAGCAAATTCGATAATACTTATCCAGAAAATATTGAATCATTTAAGATAGAACAGCATGGTATTTTTCATGAATTAAAAAACACAAAAGCGCTATCTGTAAATCTCTGTGAGGATTTGTACAGGCTCAGAAAAAGTTACAGAAATTTCGTTACATCAATGACTATTCAGAATAGTGAAATTGAGTGCGTATGTAAAAAATTTCTAGAAAAAAGTGAAAACATAACCATCTGTAACAAAGAAATAAACAAAGATAAATTGACGCAACTTTTATCGTGCATTTCTGCGATGAATTTGGTAGATAGAATATTACCGAAATATCGATATCCATCTGCAGGAAGCACGTATTCTGTGAGATGCTTTTTGAATATTCCAGAAGATAGTTTTGGAATAGCGAAAGGATATTATTACTATAATCCAGTAACGCATTGTTTGTGTGAATATAACTCAACAGAAAAAACAGCCACAGACATAATTAGATTAGACCTAATAATCCATGTACCTGCAATAAAACACCTATACAAAGAATCCTACAAAAGATACGCCTACATTGAAATTGGACACATGATTAGCTTATTGCAAAGCAAAGTAGAAGAAATGGGGATACATTTCGATTTTGAAATATTAGATAAACAAGTAGCAAAAGATGATATTTTGGCTGTCAGCATATCCTTTGCTCAGAGTAAAAAGAAATTCATCAACGAAAATATAAAAATTAATTTTTTACAAAAAGAAGGTAACTCATTCAAAAATAAAGAAAAAAATGTCGTTGTAAAATTAGAAAACTATAGCATATTCACTAGAGCTGGAGAATGGGATCAATTACTTTCTGCTGGAGCAGAAATAATATCTGTCGAAGGAAATGAAGAACCTGCAAACTGGATTGATGCTGGTATCGCCTTGCAAAAAATCAGCGAGAAATTATACGAAAAAAATCTTGGTAGCTGTATGCTTGGTCCAAAATTATATGATGGATCGATTTACTCCATGATCGTTGGAGGAATTACCGAATCAGATAAATTAAAAGCAGAAGATAATCTCGAAAATGTATCGTACGAAGAAATAATAAAAAAGGAGTTATTAAAAACTTTACCAGAATACATGATACCGTACGGATACGTAATTATAAATGATTTGCCACTTAGCACGAACGGTAAATTAGATCTGAAAAAACTTCCAAAACTTTCAATAAATTCAATAAACGAATATATAGTTCCTAGGACTGAAATCGAAAAGAAACTATGTGAAATATGGGAAGAAGTTCTTCATCTCGAAAAAGTAGGCATCAACGATAACTTTTTCAAAATTGGCGGTCATTCTTTGTTAGCCACAAGAATAATTTCGAAAATTAGAGCAGCATTAAAAATAGATGTGCCGCTGAAATTTTTGTTTGAGTATCCAACTGTTTATAAATTTGCTAAAGATGTGGAAAAATATGGAATTAATGAAAATATTCCGCCATTGGTTGCGCAAGAGAAAACAGAATTTATACCTTTATCATTTGCGCAACAGAGGCTGTGGGTGTTAGACAAGCTATTACCAGAAAAAGCTTTGTACAATATTCCGTATTCTATTAAATTGCTTGGAAAGATTAATTATAGCCCCTTGGAAAGGGCAATAAATAAATTAATAGAAAGACATGATTCGTTCAGAACGAACTTCTTTGAAACGGAAGATGGGCAAGGCTATCAAGTAATATCTCCGGAGTGGAAATTTAAGCTGATCATAGAAGACACGTCAGAAAAAGACATAGAAAATCTTGTAAAAGAAGAAGCAGCAACGCCGTTTGATTTAACAAGTGATCGTTTATTACGAACTAAGCTGCTAAAAATAGACAATGAAGACCATGTATTGCTAATAACTATGCATCACATCATATCTGATGGCTGGTCAATGCCAGTATTTTTGAATGAATTGAAGAAATTATATAATAACCCAATAGTTGTTCTTCCAAAATTACCGATAACTTATGCAGACTATGCGATATGGCAGAGGAGTTGGCTAAAAGATGATGTATTGGAAAATCAACTGAATTATTGGAAAAATTATCTGCGAAACGCTCCTGTTCGTTTGGATTTACCGTTTGATTATCAACGTCCGACAGAAATGACATACGCAGGAGGAAGAGTATGTTTTGAATTAGAAAAAGAAACATATCATGGAATTCTAGAATTAGCAGAACAAACAAACACTACACTATTTATGCTGATATTTGCTGCGGTGAATTGCTTATTGCATAAATATACACATCAAGATGACATTGTAATCGGAACTCCAATAGCAAATAGACACTACAGAGAAACGGAAGGATTGATAGGATTTTTTGTAAATACGCTGGCTCTAAGAACGCATTTTAGAAATGGTGTGAAATTCTCAGAAATATTAGATGAAGTAAAAGCCTCTGTTTTAAAAGGATACGAAAATCAAGACATACCATTTGAATATTTGGTGGATAAATTAAACGTTGAAAGACTGTTAAACGTAAATCCTCTGTTTCAAGTTATGGTGAGAGTAAATAAAGAATGGCGTTGGAATAATACATTTAATAACTTGAAGCAAGAAGATGTATCCAATGAATATTCTATATCGAAGTTTGATTTGGATTTTTGCGCTTACGAAGATAAAGAAAATTTACGTATATCGATAGAGTATTCGAGAGAGTTGTTTGCTGTGGAAACAATCGAAAGGTTGTCATCGCATTTACAAATTTTACTTAAAGAAATAGCTGTTAATCCAAATGCGATTATAGATCGATTAATCATACTTACTTCAGAAGAAAAACAGCAGTTATTGATAGATTGGAATAATACGGCAGCAGATTATCCAAAAGATAAATGTATTCACGAATTATTTGAAGAACAGGTAGAGAAGAACCCAGAGGCGGTTGCTGTTGTGTATGAGGATAAGCATTTAACATATCGCGAATTGAATGCAAGATCGAATCAGCTAGCAAATTATCTGAGAAAGCATGGAGTTATCGCAGATACTTTGGTTGCGATATGCGTTGATAGATCGTTAGAGATGATTATTGGAATAATGGGAATCTTAAAATCAGGAGGAGCGTATATACCATTAGATCCGACATATCCGGAAGATCGTCTGAAATATATGATGGAAGACAGTGGAGCTAAACTTGTTATCACAAAAGAATATTTTGGAAATGAAGAAATAGCGAAAGAATCAGCAGATAATTTAGTAAAGATAACATCTCCACAAAATCTTGCATATGTAATATATACATCTGGATCCACCGGTAAACCAAAAGGTGTGCAGATAACACAAAATAATATTTATGAAAAGTCAAAAGCGATATCTAATGGTTATGGAAGAAAAGAAACAGATATTTGTTTGGTATATAGATCTTTTTGTTTTGACGCTGCATTTGAAGATTTTTTTATACCATTACTTGCTAGAGCCAAGATTATAATTTTTTTTGGAGAAACTTTTGAAGATAACAATCTTTTAAAGAAAATAATAAATAAAGAGTGTATTAATGCGATAAACAGCGTGCCAGCATTCTGGGTTTTTTTCAACGGAAAATTAAATTACCTAGAAAAAATTAGTCTAGGTGGAGATAGTGTAAGTATTCCAAGATTCAGACAACTTGTTTTTCAGTATGAAGAATTGGAGATTTTTAATGTTTATGGTCCTTCTGAATGTACAATAGATGCAACGATGTACATGTGTACTAAGTCCGAATTACATCAAAAATTAAGTTTACCGATAGGGAAACCGTTAAGTAACACGCAAATATATATATTGGATTCTGCACAGAATCCAGTTCCACGAGGAGTGAGTGGAGAGATATATATAGGAGGAGTTGGATTAGCTAGAGGATATTTGAACAGACCAGATCTTACTGCTGAGAAATTTGTGGCGAATCCGTTTGGAAATGGAGATAGATTATATAGAACTGGAGATTTAGGAAGGTATCTAGCAGACGGAAACATAGAATTTTTGGAAAGAATCGATAATCAAGTAAAGATCCGAGGATTTAGAATAGAACTCGGAGAAATAGAATCTGCAATTAATGAATCTGAGGATGTGAAAACGTCAGTTGTATTGGCAAGGGAAGATGCAGATGGAAATAAGCAGTTGGTATCGTATGTTGTTCCGAAATCTACAGATAATTTAGAAGAATCGTATGGATTTGAAACACAAACGAGAGATTCAATATCTGTATTTACTGGAGATAAAGTAGCAGGAATAGTGGAGAGTATACGCAATAGTATTTCCTGTGCATTACCGGAATACATGATCCCGAACTATTTCGTTGTATTGGATAAAATACCTCTAACATCCAACGGAAAGACAGACAGCAAATTACTGCTTACGCTAGATACGGGAAAAAGACTGAGTGTAAATGAATACGTAGCTCCGTGGACAGAGATGGAGAAGAAGCTATGTGAAATATGGCAGGAGGTTCTTCGACTCGAAAAAGTCGGTATCAATGATAATTTTTTCAAAATTGGTGGTCATTCTTTGTTAGCAACAAGGATCATTTCGAAAATAAGAACAGAGCTAAATGTGGATCTTCCATTGAAGAAATTATTTGAACATCCGACCATCGCAACTTTAATTGTGGATGTAAAAGAAAGCAAATCAAATAAAAAGATACCGCCGCTAATCGCTCAGGAAAAGCCAAAAAACATTCTATTGTCGTTTGCTCAACAGAGATTGTGGGTGTTAGATAAGTTATTACCAGAGAAGGCACTATACAATATTCCGAATTCGGTGAGATTAGTCAGAAATCTTGATTATGAAGCATTAGAAAGGGCGATAAATAAGCTAATCGAAAGGCATGAATCATTCAGAACGAACTTTTTTGAAACCGGGGAAGGGGAAGGATATCAAGTAATATCTCCAGAATGGAAGTTTAAGTTAATCGTAGAAGATGTTTCAGAAAAAGATATAGAAAGAGTAGCGAAAGAAGAAGCTGAAACGCCATTTAATTTAACAGATGATTGTTTGCTTAGAATTAAATTACTAAAAATAGACAATGATGATCATGTTTTGCTAATAACTATGCATCATATCATTTCTGACGGTTGGTCGATGCCGATATTTTTGGATGAATTGAAGAAGTTGTACAACGACAGTCGCGTTGTTCTTCCAAAGTTGCCGATAACTTATGCAGACTATGCGATATGGCAGAGAAGTTGGTTGAAAGATGATGTATTGGAAAATCAACTAAATTATTGGAAAAATTATCTTCAAGGAATACCGGAGCAAATAGACTTGCCGTACGATTATCAACGTCCTGCAGAGATGAGATATGAAGGCGAAAGCGTAGGTTTTGAATTAGAAAAAGAAACGTATGATGGAATTTTAAAGTTAGCGAATGCAACAAATACAACAGTATTTATGGTGATATTTGCCATAGTAAATTGCTTGCTTCACAGATATACACATCAGGATGATATCGTAATAGGAACTCCGATAGCGAATAGACACTATAAAGAAACAGAAGGGTTGATAGGATTTTTCGTAAATACGCTGGCTCTAAGAACATATTTTGATAAAAATATGACATTTATGACTGTTTTAGAGCAAGTTAAGAAAAATGTTCTATCTGGATATGAGAATCAAGATGTTCCGTTCGAGTATTTAGTGGACAAATTGAATGTTGAAAGACGATTGAATGTAAATCCATTGTTTCAGGTAATGGTGACAGCTAATAAAAGAGAAAACAGCAGGAAGACATTTTTAAATCTAGAGGAAAAAAGAGTATCAGGTGATTATGCAATATCTAAATTTGATCTAGAGTTTGATGCGCTTGAGGAAGAAGGACGTTTATATGTATCCATAGGATATTCGAAAGAATTATTTAAAAGAGAAACAATAGAAAGACTCTCTAAACATATGGATAAGTTGCTGAAAGAAATAACAACCTCTCCTATGAAAGAGATAAGCAGAATAAACATATTAACAGAAAGAGAAAAGCAGCAGTTATTGATAGATTGGAATGACACAGTAGCGGAATATCCAAAAGATAAATGCATCCACAAATTATTTGAAAAACAGGTAAAAAAGAATCCTGATGCTACAGCAATTGTGTATGAAGATAAGCATTTAACGTATCGCGAATTGAACGAAAGATCTAATCAATTAGCAAATTATCTCAGGAAATGTGGAGTTATTGCTGATACTTTAGTTGCAATATGCATTGATCGCTCGCTGGAGATGGTAGTCGGCATGCTTGGCATATTAAAATCCGGAGGAGCGTACGTTCCGTTAGATCCGACATATCCGGAAGATCGTCTGAAATATATGATGGTAGATAGTGGAGCTAAACTTGTTATCACAAAAGAATATTTCGAAAATGAAAACATACAAAATGAATCAAAACAAAATTTAAACAAAATAACATCACTACAAAATTTAGCGTACGTAATATATACATCTGGTTCTACTGGCAAACCAAAAGGCGTGCAGATCACTCATCGTGGGATCGTCCCATTCTTATTTGCAGCTAGTTCATATTTACAAATTGATGGATCAGGATGCTGTTGTGTACACTCGTATGCGTTTGATTTTTCTATTTGGGAAATATTTGGAATTCTATTGTTTGGGCATAAGGTTGTAATTTTTTCATCAACAGAGATGAAGTTGTTAGATCTTCTTAATAAAACAATTTTAAGACATAATATTTCTACAATTAATTTAACCCCTACAACATATTATCAGCTTAATAATACCGATTCAGAGCAAGCTTTAGAAAATATTTTCTTGGCTGGAGAGGGACTAAATGTAGATAAATTAAGAAATCTTGATAGAAAGAAGTTTGTTAACATGTATGGTACAACAGAAACTACCGTGTTCGATACATGTTTTTTAATAAAAAGAAAAGTGAAATCTGTAGGCCGTCCGATATCGAACGTACAAATATATATACTCGACGATAATCAGAATCCAGTTCCGCTAGGAGTGAGTGGAGAAATATACATAGGAGGAGTTGGGTTAGCTCGAGGATATTTGAGTAGACCAGATCTTACAGCAGAGAAATTTATAGCGAATCCGTTTGGAAATGGAGAAAGGTTGTATAAAACAGGAGATCTCGGAAAATATCTATCAGATGGAAATATAGAATTTTTAGGAAGAATCGATAATCAAGTAAAAATTAGAGGATTCAGGATAGAGCTCGGAGAGATAGAATCTACAATCAATGAATCTGAGGATGTGAAAACATCAGTTGTATTAGCAAGGGAAGATTCAGATGGAAATAAGCAATTAGTAACATACATTGTTCCTAAGTCTGTAAATGATTTAGAAGAATCGTATGGATTTGAGACACAGACGAAAGAAAAAATAAGCGTATACACAGGAGAGAATGTTGCAGGAATAATAGAGAATATAAGAAATGAAATTTCCCAAACATTACCTGAGTATATGATACCGAGTTATTTCATCTTATTGAATAAAATACCGTTAACATCAAATGGAAAGACAGATAGTGAATTATTACTGACGTTAGATACTGGAAAGAGGCTAAGCGTACATGAATATGTAGCTCCAAGGACTGAGATGGAGAAGAAACTATGTGAAATATGGCAGGAGGTTCTTCATCTCGAAAAAGTCGGTATAAACGATAACTTCTTTAAGATTGGTGGACATTCGCTTTTGGCAATGAGGATTATCTCAAAGACTAGGGCTGAATTAAATGTAGATTTGCTATTGAAGAAGTTATTTGAATATCCAACCGTAGCTGCTTTAGCTTTAGATGTAAAAGAAAGCAAATTTAATGAAAAGATCCCGCCATTAATCGTTCAAGAGAAGCCGGAATTTATACCTTTATCGTTTGCGCAACAAAGGCTGTGGATATTAGATAAGTTATTACCAGAAAAAGCATTATACAACATTTTGTATTCTATGAGATTAACTGGAGAGTTTGATTATAAAGCGTTAGAAAAAGCAATAAATAAATTAATCGAAAGACATGAGTCGTTCAGAGTGAGCTTCTTTGAAACGGAAGATGGCCAAGGCTATCAAGTAATATCTCCTGAGTGGAAATTCAAATTAATCGTAGGAAACATCTCAGAAAAAGATATAGAAAAAATAACAAAAGAAGAAGCGAAAACGCCATTTAGTTTAATAGAACATCTACTAAGAATTAAACTACTAAAAATAAACAATGAAGATCATGTGTTGTTGATAACAATGCATCATATCATCTCCGATGGTTGGTCAATGCCGATATTTTTGGATGAATTGATGGAATTGTACAATGATCAGAGCGTTGTTCTTCCAAAATTGCCGATAACTTACGCAGACTATGCTATATGGCAGAGGAGTTGGCTAAAAGATGATGTATTGGAAAATCAACTGAATTATTGGAAAAATTATCTTCAAGGAATACCGGAACAAATAGACTTGCCGTACGATTATCATCGTTCTGCAGAGATGACATATGAAGGCGAAAGCGTAGGTTTTGAATTAGAAAAGGCAATATATGATGGCGTTTTAAAATTAGCAAAAGAAACGAACTCGACAGTATTCATGGTGATGTTTGCCGTAGTAAATTGCTTGCTTCACAGATATACATATCAGGATGATATCGTAATAGGAACTCCGATAGCGAATAGACACTATAAAGAAACAGAAGGGTTGATAGGATTTTTCGTAAATACATTAGCTCTAAGAACGCATTTTGATAAAGACATGACATTTAATGATGTTTTAAATGAAGTGAAAAAGTCGGTAACTGGTGGATACGAAAATCAAGACATACCATTCGAATATTTGGTAGATAAATTGAACATTGAAAGACGATTGAATGTGAATCCGTTGTTTCAGATAATGGTAACAACTAATAAATGGGAAATAAAAAAGAAAAATTTTAGAAATTTACAAGAAAAAGAAATATCAAGCGACTATGCGATATCTAAGTTTGATCTAGAAATAGATGCTTTGGAGGAGGAAGGACATCTTTATATATCGATAGGATATTCGAAAGAATTATTCAAAAGAGAAACGATCGAGAGGCTGTCATCACATTTACAAAATTTATTTAAAGAAATATCTGTTAATCCAAATGCGATTATAGATCGATTAATCATACTTACTTCAGAAGAAAAGCAACAATTATTAGTAGATTGGAATGACACAGCTGCAGATTATCCAAAAAATAAATGTGTTCATGAGTTATTTGAGGAACAAGTAGAGAAGAGTCCTGATGTAGTTACCGTTGTATATGAGGATAAGCATTTAACATATGGCGAATTGAACGAAAGATCGAATCAGCTAGCTAATTATCTGAGAAAATACGGAGTTACAGCTGATACTTTAGTTGCGATATGCGTGGACAGGTCATTGGAAATGATAATCGGGATAATGGGGGTTCTAAAAGCTGGAGGAGCTTATGTTCCTCTAGATCCGACATATCCGGAAGATCGTCTGAAATATATGATGAAAGACAGCGGAGCTAAACTTGTTATCACAAAGGAATATTTTGAAAATGAAAAAATATCGAAAGAATCGGCTGGTAATTTAGTAAAGATAACGTCTCCACAAAATCTAGCGTATGTAATATATACCTCCGGGACTACCGGTAAGCCAAAAGGTGTGCAGATCAGCCATAGAAACTTCATTAACAGACTTTGTTGGATGGAAAAGCAATACGATCTACGAAAGACAGATAGGATTTTACAGAGAACAGTTTTGTCTTTTGACTTGGCAGGTTGGGAGATATTTTGGCCATTGCTGAAGCAGTCGATGGAGGTGCTATTGCCTAGCGAAGCCCAAAAAGATCCTATAGAAATATCAAAAATTATGGAAAGACAATTAATTACGATATCAAATTTTGTTCCATCATTATTGAAGGCCTTCAACGAAAATAGCGGATTTGAAGATTTGCAATCTATGAGACTGGTAATTTCTGGAGGAGAATCATTGCCATTTGATACATATCATAAAGTGCTAGATAAAACTGGGTTGTATGCTCAAAATGGATACGGACCAACAGAGGTAACCTTAGATGCTGCATATTTTACTGATGAGCTAAGAAATAGCATTGGAGAGACGGTGCCGATAGGCCGTCCGATATCGAATATGCAAATTTATATATTAGATTCTGCTCAGAATCCAGTTCCACAGGGAGTGTCTGGAGAAATATACGTAAGTGGCGTTGGATTATCTAGGGGATATTTAAACAGACCAGATCTTACAGCAGAGAAATTCATCGCGAATCCGTTTGGAAATGGAGAAAGGTTATATAGAACAGGGGATCTCGGAAAATATCTATCAGATGGAAATATAGAATTTTTAGGAAGAATCGATAATCAAGTAAAAATTAGAGGATTCAGGATAGAGCTCGGAGAGATAGAATCTGCAATCAATGATGCTGAAGATGTGAAAACGTCAGTTGTACTAGCAAGAGAAGATGTAGAAAGAAATAAACACCTAATCGCGTACATCGTTCCCGAATCTACAGATAATTTAGAAGAATCGTATAAATTTGAGACACAGACAAAAGATTCGATATCTGTATTTACTGGAGAATGTGTTGCATCACTAGTTGAGAGTATTAGAAACAGCATATCGAAAACTATTCCAGAGTATATGATCTCGAGTTATTTTATCGTACTGAATAAAATCCCATTAACGCCTAACGGAAAAACAGATAGCAAATTACTGCTTACGTTAGATATTGGAAAGAGGCTAAGCGTACATGAATATGTAGCACCAAGAACAGAGATGGAGAAAAAATTATGTGAAATATGGCAGGAGGTACTTCATCTAAATAAAATCGGCATCAACGATAATTTCTTCAAAATAGGCGGTGATTCAATACTAGCGATACAGTTAATATCTAAAGCAAAGAAGAATGGATTAGTATTTTCAGTAAAGGATGTGTTTGTAAATCAAACAGTCGAAAATTTGTCAGGGAAAGTTGTTATGAATGAAGAAAGAGAAGTTGATTTTAAAGTAGAAGTTTTTGAAACGGTCTCTTCAGGAATAGTAAGCAAAATACTTAACATGAAAAGAGGATAAAAATGGCAAGCAATCTTGATAATATCGTAGATATATGTGCTTTAACTCCATTACAGTCAGGGTTTTTATTCCAATTGTTGTATGAAAAAAATTCAGACGTATATTTTACGCAAAGCTTAGAATATTTGAAAAATATCAAGCCCAATCTTTTAAAAAAGGCATGGAATACCGTTGCAAATAAGCACGACATATTGAAAATGGGAATGCTTTGGGAAAATCTTGAAGAATCAGTATCGTATATGCTAAGTCACGTAGAAATACCGTTTGAAGAGCATGATTGGAAAAATATTGAAAACCAAGAAGAAAAGTTGGAAGAATTTATAAAATCAGATAGGAGCAATGTGTTCGACTTAACGAAGGCTCCGTTAATGAGAATAGCTCTGATCCGTTTGACAGAAGTTGATTATGTGATGGTATGGAGTTCTCATCATATAATTTTAGATGGTTGGAGTAGTGCAATAGTCTTAGGAGAAGTATTCCAAATATATACTCAATTATTGAAAAAAGAATCTCCTAAGTTAATAGAAAGAAGATCATACAGAGATTATATTGGGTGGCTTAAGAGGCAGGACGAAGTCAAAGCGGAAGAGTTTTGGAAATGCTACTTTAGCAGTATAGAAGGCTCAACGCGGTTGTCATTCAAGGGGATGGTTGAAGTTGATGATGTAGATTATAAGGAGCTGATGTATGAATTAGGAGAATCGGAGACATTAAAGTTACAAGAGTTTTGCAGCAATAATAATTTAACAATAAACACGTTACTTGTCGGTATTTTAGGGATAGTACTTAGTAAATATCTAAATCAAAAAGAAGTCGTAATAGGAATGGTAACCTCTGGAAGAGGTATAAATCTTTCAGGAATAGAATCAATGGTAGGACTGTTTGTTAACACTTTACCAGTGAGGATGAGTCCGATAAATAGGATAGTTATAGATTATTTAACATCCTTACAAAAAGAGATCCAAGAATTGGATGAGCATGGGTATATGTCTCTCGCAGGGCTGTTAAAGTGGTCAGAATATGGAAAGGATTTATTTAATGTATTGTTTGTGTATGAGAATTATCCTCCGGCTGAAACTCTGTACAATTCTGAATTTTTCATAAAATCAAAAAATGCGCAAAAAATAGAGTATCCATTATCAGTAATGGCACATACAAGTCATAACAAATTATCGTGGAATCTGTATTATCAAACAGAACATTTTGATCGAAATATAGTAGAGAGACTCTCTAAACATATGAAGAAGTTATTGAAAGAAATAATAACAACTCCTCTGAAAGAAATAAATAGGCTGGACATATTAACGGAAACAGAAAAGCAGCAGTTATTGGTAGATTGGAATGACACAGTAGCGGAATATCCAAAAGATAAATGCATCCACGAATTATTTGAAGAACAGGTAGAGAAGAGTCCTGATGCAGTTGCCGTTGTATTTGATAATAAGCATTTAACGTATCGCGAATTGAACGAAAGATCGAATCAATTGGCTAATTATCTCAGGAAAAATGGAGTTGCGGCTGATACTTTGATTGCGATATGCGTAGACAGGTCATTGGAAATGATAATCGGAATAATTGGAATCCTCAAAGCTGGAGGAGCTTATGTTCCTCTAGATCCGACATATCCAGAAGATCGTCTGAAATATATGATGGAAGACAGCGGAGTTAAGCTTGTTATTACAAAAGAATATTTTGAAAATGAGGAAATAGCTAAAGAATCTTCAAATAATTTAGTAAAGGTAACATCTCCACAAAATTTAGCGTACGTAATATATACTTCTGGATCTACTGGTAAGCCGAAAGGTGTGCAGGTGTGCAATGAAAGTGTTGTGAATCATCTATTGGTTAGGCTCAAGAATTTATCTATTTCGGAAAGTGATATTGTTGCTCAAATTGCGAATTACTGCTTTGATATATCAGTGTGGCAAATATTGGCTGTTTCTCTTGCTGGAGGTAAGTTGATATTAATAAAACAGGAAGAACAAAAAAGTATCGATGTTTTAGGACATCTGGCAGCAAAGAATTTGGTAACAATTTTAGAAATAGTCCCATCTTTGCTTTCTAAACAAAGTGGATTAGAAAAACTTGATTGCGTAAAAAATTTGATATTGACTGGAGAAGCTTTCAAGGAAGAGGCATATTTTGATTTTCGCAATATAACAGACAGTAATGTATTTAATGCATATGGTCCAACTGAAAGCACAATATCTTGTACATTGGCGTGTATAAATGACCATTTATCGATAGGACGTCCAATAAGTAACACGCAGATATATATATTGGATTCTGCACAGAATCCAGTTCCACAGGGAGTGAGTGGAGAGATATGTATAGGAGGGATTGGTTTAGCTAGAGGATATTTAAACAGACCAGATCTTACAGCAGAGAAATTTATGGCGAATCCGTTTGGTAATGGAGAAAGATTATATAGAACTGGAGATCTCGGAAAATATCTAGCAGACGGAGACATAGAATTTTTGGGAAGAATCGATAATCAGGTAAAGATCAGAGGATTCAGAATAGAGCTTGAAGAAATAGAATCTGCAATTAATGATTGCGCTGATATTAGAACCTCAGTTGTATTGGCAAGGGAAGATGCAGATGGAAATAAGCAATTAGTTGCATACGTTATCCCTAAGCCTGTAAATGATTTAGAAGAATTATATAAACTTGAAACACAAACGAGAGATTCGATATCTGTATTTACTGGAAATAAAGTAGCGGGAATAGTGGAGGCTATTAGAAACAGCATATCAAAAACTCTTCCAGACTATATGATGCCGAGTCTTTTTATGGTTCTGGATCAAGTGCCGCTAACTCCAAATGGAAAAACAGACAGCAAATTATTACTTACGCTAGATACAAGCAAAAGAATAAGTGCACATGAATATGTAGCTCCGAGGACTGAAATTGAGGAGAAGCTGTGCGAGATATGGCAAGAAGTGTTGTATCTAGATAAAGTCGACGTAAACGACGATTTCTTTGAAATTGGCGGTCATTCACTATTGGCAACAAGGATAATTTCAAAGATAAGAGCAGAGCTAAATGCAGATCTTCCATTGAAGAAATTATTTGAACATCCGACCATCGCAGCTTTAGCTTCAGTTGTAGACGGAAAAGAGAGCAGATTAGGTGAAAAAATACCGCCGCTAATCGCTCAGAAAAAGCCCAAAAACATTTCATTATCGTTTGCACAACAGAGATTGTGGGTAATAGATAAGCTATTACCGGAGAAAGCATTATATAATATTTCATATTCGGTCAGATTGGTTGGAGATCTTGATTATAAGGCATTAGAAGAAGCCGTAAATAAATTAATCGAAAGACATGAATCGTTCAGAACAAACTTTTTCGAAACAGCAGAAGGAAAAGGATATCAAGTAATATCTCCAGAATGGAAGTTTAAGTTAATCGCAGAAGAAGCTTCAGAGAAAGATATAGAAAAAATAGCAAAAGAAGAAGCTGAATCCCCGTTTCATTTAACAGATGATCACTTGCTTAGAATTAGATTATTGAAAATAGGAAATGAAGATCATGTGTTATTGATAACGATGCATCACATTATTTCCGACGGCTGGTCAACATCGATATTCCTTGATGAATTAAAGGAGCTGTACAACAACCAAAACATCATTCTTCCAAAATTACCCATAACCTACACAGACTATGCCATATGGCAGAGGAGTTGGTTAAAGGATGATGTACTGGAAAATCAACTTAATTATTGGAAAGAGCATCTGCAAAATTCGCCTGATCATTTGGATTTGCCGCTTGATTATAAACGTCCTACAGAAATGACATATGCCGGAGAACGCATAGATTTTGAATTAAAAAAGACTGTATATGATGGGATTTTAAAATTAGCAGAGAAAACAAGTACAACAGTGTTCATGGTGATGTTTGCTGCAGTAAATTGCTTATTACATAAATACACTTATCAAGAGAATATCGTAATAGGAACTCCGATAGCGAATAGGCACTATAAAGAAACAGAAGGGTTGATAGGATTTTTCGTAAATACATTAGCTCTAAGAACGCATTTTGATAAAGACATGACATTTATGGCTGTGTTAGAGCAAGTGAAGAAATCAGTGACTGATGGATACGAAAATCAAGACATACCATTCGAGTATTTAGTGGATAAATTGAACATTGAAAGACGATTGAACGTAAATCCGTTGTTTCAGGTCATGGTAACAACTAATAAATGGGAAATAAAAAAGAAAAACTTTAGAAATGTAAAGGAAAAAGGAATATCAAGTAACTATGCAATATCCAAGTTTGATTTAGAGTTTGATGCATTGGAAGATGAAGGGCATTTTTATGTATCGATAGGATATTCGAAAGAATTATTCAAAAGTGAAACGATAGATAGGATGTCTAGTCACTTAGAGAAATTATTAGAAGAAATAGTAGAAAACCCGAAAAAAACTGTAGACAGAATAGAGATATTAACGGCAACAGAAAAACAACAGTTATTGGTGGATTGGAATGACACAACATCGGATTATCCAAAAGATAAATGTATCCACGAGTCATTTGAAGAGCAGGTAGAGAGGAGTCCAGATGCAGTTGCCGTTGTGTATGATGATAAACATTTAACGTATCGCGAATTGAACGAAAGATCGAATCAACTAGCAAATTATCTCAGGAAATGTGGAGTTGCTGCTGATACTTTGGTTGCGATATGCATTGATCGATCATTGGAGATGATTATTGGAATGATGGGAATCCTCAAATCTGGTGGAGCGTATGTTCCACTAGATCCGACATATCCGGAAGATCGTCTGAAATATATGCTGGAAGATACTGGTGCGAAGATATTATTAACGCAACAACATTTACAAGAAAAAATACAGAATCTTACTGATGAAGAAATAAAAATAACTAGCCTAGATACAAATGAAAGCATACAAAAAGAATCGGTAAATAATTTAGTAAGGATAACGTCTTCACAAAATCTAGCGTACGTAATATATACATCTGGATCCACCGGTAAACCTAAGGGCGTCCAGATTAATCATAGAGGAGTTGTAAATACTATATTCTCACAGATAAGAGAATTTATGTTGATCGAAAGAAATAGCGCTTTACAAATAGCTTCTTTTTCCTTTGATGCTTTTGTTTCAGAAATTATGACTTCATTGATTTCCGGAAAAACAATTGAATTGATTGAATCAAAACAAGGAATAGAAAAATTCTTAAATAAGAAATTAGTAGATATAGGGACTATTCCCGTAAGACTATTGAAAACTTTTGAAAAGGTTAATTCGCATTTAGATACATTAGTAATTGCAGGAGAATCTTCTTCAAGAGATATCTTGGATAAATGTTCGCATATAGAAAATTTCATAAACGCTTATGGTCCGACAGAAGGAAGCATATGTTCCACAATGCTAAAAATAAATTCTGCAGATGTAGTTGTAAACAGCATAGGCCGTCCGATATCGAATACGCAAATATATATATTGGATTCTGCACAGAATCCAGTTCCGCTAGGAGTGAGTGGAGAAATATACATAGGAGGAGTTGGGTTAGCTCGAGGATATTTGAGTAGACCAGATCTTACAGCAGAGAAATTTATAGCGAATCCGTTTGGAAATGGAGAAAGGTTGTATAAAACAGGAGATCTCGGAAAATATCTATCAGATGGAAATATAGAATTTTTAGGAAGAATCGATAATCAAGTAAAAATTAGAGGATTCAGGATAGAGCTCGGAGAGATAGAATCTACAATCAATGAATCTGAGGATGTGAAAACATCAGTTGTATTAGCAAGGGAAGATTCAGATGGAAATAAGCAATTAGTAACATACATTGTTCCTAAGTCTGTAAATGATTTAGAAGAATCGTATGGATTTGAGACACAGACGAAAGAAAAAATAAGCGTATACACAGGAGAGAATGTTGCAGGAATAGTGGAGGCTATTAGAAACAGCATATCAAAAACTCTTCCAGACTATATGATTCCGAGTTTTTTTGTGATGTTGGAAAAGATCCCGCTAACTCCCAATGGAAAAACTGACAGCAAATTACTTCTCACACTTGATACAGGAAAAAGAGCATCGATTTATGAATACATTGCTCCTAGAAACGAAATAGAAGAAAGGCTGCGCAATATATGGCAGGATGTACTACGCCTAGATATGGTAGGCATCAACGACAATTTCTTCAAAATAGGAGGAGATTCGATACTTGCAATACAATTAATATCTAAAGCAAGGAAGAATGGACTAACGTTCTCAGTAAAGGATGTGTTTAATTGCCAGACGATATCGAAGTTATCGGAAGTGACTATCCTTCAAAAAGAGGAAGAATTTGAGTACATACCTCAAGCCTTTGAGCTTTTATCTACCAATATAACTTCTGATACATTACAGGATCTTTTAAATGGGGAATAATGAATGAAAAACAATATACTAGATGCCTATCCATTATCTCCACTTCAGTCAGGGTTTTTGTTTCAATCCTTGTATGAAAAGGATTCGGATGCATATTTTGTACAAAGCGTAGAGCATTTGAAAAATGTGAAACCGAATCTCTTAAAAGAAGCATGGAATGTTGTAGCAAATAGATATGATATATTGAAAACAGGAATTCTTTGGAAAAATCTAGAGGAACCAATATCTTATGTTTTGGACCATATAGAAATTACATTTGAAATTCAAGATTTGAGAAATATTGAAAACCAGGAAGAAAAATTAGAAGAATTTGTAAAATCAGAAAGGAAAAAAGGATTTGATTTAACGAAAGCTCCATTGATGAGGGTAGCATTAATTCAAATTAGGGATACTGAGCATGTTATGATATGGAGCTCACATCACATAATATTGGATGGATGGAGTGGCGCAATAGTCCTAGGAGAGGTATTCCAAGTATATGGTCAATTACTCCTGAAAGACGTACGTAAGTTAAAAAGTAGGCGTCCATATAAAGATTATATAGGATGGATTAAGAGGCAAGATGAAAAAAAGGCAGAGGAATTTTGGAAAGGATATTTGCGCAATATAGAAAGCCCAACACAGTTATCATTCAAAGGTATAGTTGAAATTGATAACGCAGATTACAGAGAGCAAGTTTGTGAATTAGAAGAAGTTGAAACAATAAAATTACAAGAGTTTTGTGCTAATAACAATTTAACAATAAATACTCTCTTAATTGGGGCATTGGGAACGGTATTCAGTAAATATTTAAATCAAAAAGAAATTGTAATAGGTATGACAACATCTGGAAGAGGCATAAACCTTTCAGGTATAGAAAATATGATCGGATTGTTTATTAATACATTGCCAGTGAGAATGAATGGTGATGATAAAGTAGCGATAGATTATTTAATATCCTTACAAAAAGAAATCCAAGAATTAAACGAATGCTGTTACATGTCTTTGGCAGATTTATTAAAGTGGTCAGGGTATGGAAAAGATTTATTTAACATATTGTTTATATATGAAAATTATCCTGTAGATGAGTCACTATATGATAGTAATGACATAGAGATAATCGAAGCAAAAGCGATAGAGAAGACAGAATATCCACTATCAATATCTGCTTATGTGATGAAAAATAAGTTGATGTTGAAATATAGTTATCAAACCGAACATTTCAATCAAGAAACAATAGAGAGGATGTCTAATCATTTAATTGAAGTATTGAAGAAAGTAATTGCAACTCCTCTGAAAGAAATAAATAGATTGGAGATATTAACAGAAGAAGAGAAACAGCAATTACTTGTAGATTGGAATGACACAGCATCAGAATATCCAAAAGATAAATGTGTTCACGAATTGTTTGAGGCACAGGCAGAAAGAAGTCCTGACGCTACAGCAATTGTGTATGATGATAAACATTTAACGTATCGCGAATTGAACGAAAGATCGAATCAATTGGCAAACTATCTGAGGAAAAATGGGGTTATTGCAGATGCTTTGGTTGCGATATGCGTTGATAGATCGTTAGAGATGATTATTGGAATAATGGGAATCCTCAAATCTGGAGGAGCTTATGTTCCTCTAGATCCGACATATCCGGAAGACCGTCTGAAATATATGATGGTAGATAGTGGAGCTAAACTTGTTATCACAAAAGAATATTTTGAAAATGAAGAAATATCGAAAGAATCGACAGATAATTTAGTAAAGATAACATCTCCACAAAATTTAGCGTATGTAATATATACCTCTGGATCCACTGGTAAACCAAAAGGTGTGCAGATCAGCCATCAAAACTTGATTAACAGACTTTGGTGGATGGAGAAACAATACGAACTACAAAAGACGGATAAGATTTTACAGAGAACAGTTTTATCTTTTGACTTAGCAGGTTGGGAAATATTTTGGCCGCTGCTGAAGCAGTCGATGGAAGTGCTATTGCCCAGCGAATCCCAAAAAGATCCTGCGGAGATATCAAAAATCATGAGAAAGCATTTGATTACGATATCAAATTTTGTTCCATCATTATTAAAGGCATTCAACGAAAATAGCGGATTTGAAGGTTTGCAATCCATGAGATTGATAGTTTCTGGAGGAGAATTATTACCATTTGATACATATCATAAAGTGCGAAATAAAACTGGGTTGTGTGCTCAAAATGGGTACGGCCCAACTGAGGTAACCTTAGATGCAGCATATTTTATTGAAGAACTCAGAAATAGTATTGGAGAGACGGTGCCTATAGGCCGTCCGATATCGAACGTACAAATTTATATATTGGATGATAACCAGAATCCAGTTTCACGAGGAGCGTCCGGAGAAATATATATAGGAGGAGTTGGGTTAGCTCGAGGATATTTAAACAGACCAGATCTTACAGCGGAGAAATTTATGGCGAATCCGTTTGGAAATGGAGAGAGATTATACAGAACGGGAGATCTCGGGAGATATCTAGCAGACGGAAACATAGAATTTTTGGGAAGAATTGATAATCAAGTAAAGATCCGAGGATTTAGAATAGAACTCGGAGAAATCGAATCTGCAATCAATGAATCTGAGGATGTGAAAACATCAGTTGTACTGGCAAGAGAAGATTCAGATGGAAATAAACACCTAATTGCATACGTTGGCCTTAAGTCTTTCGGTAATCTGGAAGAATCGTATAGATTTGAAACACAGACGAAAGATTCGATATCCGTATTTACTGGAGAACGTGTTGCATCACTAGTTGAGAGTATTAGAAACAGCATATCGAAAACTATTCCAGAGTATATGATCCCGAGTTATTTCATTGTATTGGATAAAATCCCATTAACTCCAAATGGAAAGACAGACAGCAAATTACTGCTTACGCTAGATACTGAAAAGAGATTAAGCCTACATGAATACGTAGCTCCGAGGACTGAGGTAGAGAAGAAGTTGTGTGAGATATGGCAGGATATACTTCATCTAAATAAAGTTGGTATCAACGATAATTTCTTCAAAATAGGTGGCGACTCAATACTGGCAATTAGGATAATTTCAAAGATTAAATCTGTATTTAAGGTAGATATTCCTATCAAATCTTTATTTGAATACTCGACTATTTCTAAACTTGCTGAAGATATAAAAAAATATGGAATCAATGAAAAGATACCTCCATTGGTTGCGCAGGAGAGATCAAAAAACATTCCATTATCGTTTGCACAACAAAGGTTGTGGGTAATAGATAAGTTATTATCTGAGAAAGCGTTATACAACATTCCATTTTCTCTGAGGTTTGTTGGAGGTCTTGATTATGAGGCATTAGAAGGAGCAATAAATAGATTAATCGAAAGGCACGAATCATTTAGAACAAACTTCTTTGAAACGGAGGAAGGGGAAGGCTATCAAGTAATATCTCCAGAATGGAAATTCAAATTAATCGTAGAAAATATCTCAGAAAAAGATATAGATAAAACAGCAAAGGAGGAAGCTGAATCCCCGTTTCATTTAACATATGATCGTTTATTACGAGTTCGATTATTGAAAATAGGAAATGAAGATCATGTGTTGTTAATAACAATGCATCACATTATTTCCGATGGCTGGTCAATGCCGATATTTTTGGATGAATTAAGGAAATTGTACAATAACCAAAACATCATTCTTCCAAAATTACCTATAACCTACACAGATTATGCCATATGGCAGAGAAGTTGGCTAAAAGATGATGTACTGGAAAATCAACTTAATTATTGGAAAGAGCATCTGCAAGGAATACCGAAGCAAATAGATTTACCATACGATTATCAACGTCCGACAGAAATGACATATGCCGGAGGCAGAGTAGATTTTGAACTAGAAAAAGAAACATATCATGGAATTTTAAAATTAGCAGAAGAAACAAATACAACAGTATTTATGCTGATATTTGCCGCGGTAAATTGTTTATTACATAAATACACACATCAAGATGACATTGTAATCGGAACTCCAATAGCAAATAGACACTACAGAGAAACAGAAGGATTAATAGGATTTTTTGTAAATACATTAGCTCTAAAAACGCATTTTGATAAAGGTATGACATTTGATGCTGTATTAGAACAAGTAAAGAAAAGTGTGCTGTCTGGATATGAGCATCAAAATATTTCGTTTGAGTATTTAGTAGATAAATTAAATGTTGAAAGACGATTAAATGTAAATCCGCTGTTTCAGGTAATGATGAGTGCTGGTAAGTCAGTCGGAGCTAGACGCAAGTTTGTGGGAATTGAAGAAAAAGGAATATCAAGCGACTATGCGATATCTAAATTTGATCTGGAAATAGATGCATTGGAAGAGGAAGGACGCCTTTATATATCGATAGGATATTCGAAAGAATTATTCAAAAGAGAAACGATCGAGAGAATGTCATCACATTTGCAAAATTTATTTAAAGAAATATCTGTTAATCCAGGTGTTATTATAGATCGAGCAGATGTACTTACTTTAGAAGAGAAACAACAATTATTAGTAGATTGGAATGACACGGCATCAGAATATCCAAAAGATAAATGTATCCACGAGTTATTTGAAGAGCAGGCAGAGAAGAGTCCAGATGCTATAGCAGTTGTTTTTGAGGATAAATATTTAACATATTCAGAGTTTAATGCAAGATCGAATCAATTGGCAAATTATCTCAGGAAAGGCGGAGTTATTGCAGATACTTTAGTTGCGATATGTGTTAATCGCTCTTTGGAAATGATCATCGGAATAATGGGAATCCTCAAATCTGGAGGAGCGTATGTACCATTAGATCCGACATATCCGGAAGATCGTCTGAATTATACGCTGGTAGATAGCGGAGCTAAGCTTGTTATCACAAAAGAATATTTCGAAAATGAAGAAATAGTGAAAGAAATAAGAAAAGAATCGACAGAGAATTTAGTAAAGATAACATCTCCACAAAATTTAGCGTATGTAATATATACCTCTGGGTCCACTGGTAAACCAAAAGGCGTACCAATAGAACATGCAGGAATTTTTGATAGAATCTTGTATTTGTTGTCGTTATATAAAATTACAACAAACGATGTTGTGTTGTTTCAAAGTTCGTATAGCTTTGATATGTCGCTTGAGGAGTTTCTACTTGGACTTTCGGGAGGAGCTCGAGTTGTTTTATTAAAAGAAATAAATTCGTTCCTCTTTATCAACTCACTAAAACATCAATGCATAACACATTTGAATATTATACCTGAAGTGTTTAATGCGTTATCTAATTCTTACGAAAAAAATATATTTGGATCTGATTTGAAAATAGCCGCCTTTGGTGGGAGTTCTTTTGATAGTAGTGTGTTAACTAAATTTAATAAATCATGTGTCGAAATATTTAATTTATATGGCCCTACAGAAGTAAGTGTAGATTCATCCGTACTTAAATGTGATTATCATGATTCGAACTCAATGTTAATAGGACGTCCGATATCGAATACGCAAATTTACATACTGGATTCTGAGCAACATCCGGTCTCAGTAGGAGTATCCGGGGAAATATATATAGGAGGGATTGGTTTAGCTAGAGGATATTTAAACAGACCAGATCTTACAGCAGAGAAATTCATAGCGAATCCGTTTGGAAATGGAGGCAGATTATACAGAACTGGAGATCTAGGAAAATATCTATTAGATGGAAATATAGAGTTTTTGGGAAGAATCGATAATCAAGTAAAGATTAGAGGATTTAGGATAGAACTTAGAGAAATAGAGTCCGCAATTAATACTTGTGAAGATATTAGAACATCAGTTGTGTTGGTGAGAGAGGATATAAAAAGGAACAAACAATTGATAGCATATGTTGTTCCTAAGTCTGTAAATAAGTTAGAAAAATCATATAAATTTGAAACGCAAACGAAAGAAGAGATTTATTCATATACCGGAAACAATGCAGCAGCAATAGTGGATAACGTGAGAAATCAAATTTCTCAAACATTGCCTGAGCATATGATCCCGAGTTATTTTGTGCTATTGCAAAAAATCCCTCTGACTCCAAACGGCAAAACAGATATGAAATTGTTGCTTACATTAGATACGGGAAAAAGATTACACGTCGACAAATATGTATCTCCGAGGACTGAAATCGAGAAAAAATTGTGTGAGATATGGGAAGACGTACTTCATTTAGAAAAAGTCGGTATCAACGATAATTTTTTCAAAATTGGTGGGCATTCACTTCTGGCAATGAGAATAATTTCGAAAATAAGAGCGAAATTAAATATAAGCGTACCATTAAAAAAATTGTTTGAGTGTCCAACTATCTCAAATTTAGTTGTAGATGTAAAAGAAAGCAGATTAGCTGAAAAAATACCGCCACTAGTTACACAAGAAAAATCTGAATTTATACCTTTATCGTTTGCACAACAGAGGTTGTGGGTAATAGATAAATTATTGCCAGAAAAAGCGATATACAATATTCCATGCTCTATGAGATTAGTTGGAGGTCTTGATTATGCATCATTAGAAAGAGCCATAAATAGATTAATTGAAAGACACGAATCATTTAGAACGAACTTTTTCGAAACTACTGAAGGAGAAGGACAGCAAAGAATATCTCCAAAATGGAAGTTCAAGTTAATCATAGAAAATATTTCAGAAAAGGATAAAAGCATAGAAAAAATCGCAAAAGAGGAAGCTGAATATCCGTTCAATTTAACAAATGATCGCTTGCTTAGAGTTAGATTATTGAGAATAGGAAGCGAAGATCATGTGTTGTTGATAACGATGCATCACATCATTTCTGATGGCTGGTCAACATCAATATTCATGGATGAATTAAGGGAATTGTACAATGATCAAAATGTTGTTCTTCCAAAGTTGCCGATAACCTATGCAGATTATGCGTTATGGCAGAGGAGTTGGTTAAAGGATGACATGCTAGAGAATCAACTGAATTATTGGAAAAATTATCTGCGAAACGCTCCTGTTCGTTTGGATTTACCGTTTGATTATCAACGTCCGACAGAAATGACATACGCAGGAGGACGCATAGGCTTTGAATTAAAAATGACTGTATATGATGAAGTTTTAAAATTAGCAAAAGAAACGAATACGACAGTATTTATAGTGATGTTTGCCGTAGTAAATTGCTTGCTTCACAGATATACACATCAGAATGATATCGTAATAGGAACTCCGATAGCAAATAGACATTACAGAGAAACGGAAGGACTTGTCGGATTTTTCGTAAATACGCTGGCTATAAAAACGCATTTTGATAAAGATATGACACTTATAGATGTTTTAAATGAAGTAAAAAAATCTGTAACTGATGGATACGAAAATCAAGACATACCGTTCGAGTATTTAGTGGATAAATTGAACGTTGAAAGGCAATTGAATGTAAATCCTTTGTTTCAGGTAATGATTACTGTTGGTAAAGAAGGCATCGAAAGAAAGAGTTTTAAAAATTTAGAAGAAAGAGAAATATTATTTAATTATGCGATATCCAAGTTTGATCTAGAGTTTGATGCATTTGAGGAAGAAGGGCATTTTTATGTATCAATAGGATATTCGAAAGAATTATTTAAAAGAGAAACCATAGAAAGGATGTCAAATCACTTAAAAGAGTTGTTGAAAGAAATATCTGTTAATCCAAATACGATTATAGATCGATTAATCATACTTACTTCAGAAGAGAAACAACAATTATTAGTAGATTGGAATAATACGGCAGCAGATTATCCAAAAGATAAATGCATCCACGAATTATTTGAAGAACAGGTAGAGAAGAATCCTGACGCAGTTGCTGTTGTGTATGAGGATAAGCATCTTACATATCGCGAATTGAACGAAAGATCTAATCAATTGGCGAATTATCTGAGGAAGCACGGAGTTACCGCAGATACTTTGGTTGCGATATGCATTGATCGATCATTGGAGATGATTATTGGAATAATGGGAATCTTAAAATCAGGAGGAGCGTATGTACCATTAGATCCGACATATCCGGAAGATCGTCTGAAATATATGATGGTAGATAGTGGAGCTAAACTTGTTATTACAAAAGAATATTTCGAAAATGAAGAAATATCGAAAGAATCGACAGAGAATTTAGTAAAGATAACATCTCCACAAAATTTAGCGTATGTAATATATACCTCTGGATCCACAGGTAAACCAAAAGGCGTGCAGATAAATCATGATGGTTTTGTTAATCGTATAACATGGATGCAAAATGAGTATAAATTAAGTAAAGAAGATAAGATTTTACAAAAAACAGCTGTGTCATTTGATGTTGCTGGTTGGGAATTTTTTTGGGCAATTTCGTATGGAGCTGAGTTAATAATTCTTGAACCTGAGGCTCATAAAGATCCATCTATGATTAACGAAGCTATCTACAAATACGATGTTACAACAATACATTTTGTCCCTTCAATGCTGAGAAATTATGTAAATTCAATAGGGTCGTTAGAGAAAATCAAACATTTAATAACTAGTGGAGAAGCATTGAGCGCTGATCTTTTTAATAATTGCGATCAAAGAATAAATAATTTGTATGGTCCTACAGAGGCATCTATTGACGTAACGCACTATTCCGGTTTTGGCGAAAAATTTGATGCGTCGTTAGTGCCGATAGGGCATCCTATATCAAATATACAAATGTATATATTGGACGATAATCAGAATCTAGTTCCGCTGGGAGTGAGTGGAGAGATATGTATAGGAGGGATTGGATTAGCTAGAGGATATTTGAATAGACCAGATCTTACTGCTGAGAAATTTATGGCGAATCCATTTGGAAATGGAGATAGATTATATAGAACTGGAGATTTAGGAAGGTATCTAGCAGACGGAAACATAGAATTTTTGG
>CAYJFA010000007.1:0-79736 GCA_964369545.1 uncultured Holosporaceae bacterium | reverse complement strand
ATATTCGAAGATTTCTCTAATTTTAAAATTAATACTTGCAATTAATCATAGGAGAAAACGATGACATATACTGAAATTATTACGAAGCATATTGCATTTTGCGATGTTGACGCAACCGGAGCAATGTGGCATGGAAACTATGCAAAATACTTTGAGGACGCCAGATGCAAACTTCTTGAAAAACTTGGATTTTCTTATGAAGTCATTCTTTCTCAAGGATATGAAATACCAATAGTTTCAATGAAAATAAAATATATGCGACCTTGCAGATATAACCAAAAAATAAATATCAGCGCTAAATTATTAGAATCTGAACATCTTTTAATAATCGATCATGAAATAAGTGATTTTCAAACTAATAAAAAAATATCTAAAGCTGAAACGCGCCATATGGCTTTCTGTTTAAAAACCAAAAAAGGACTTTTTCGATTGCCTGATTTTATTTTAGCAACTTTTTCTTCACATTCTGACTCTGCATAATAAAAATATTAAATAACAATTGATTAGAAATAAATTATGTTAGAAATTATTAAATATTGTTTTATTTTTCTCTTTACTTTTTGGTGCAATGAAATAAATGCAGAAAATAGAAAATCTCTTATATTTAATGAAGATCATCTAGACTTTAATATCGTAGGTAGAAAATCGAACATATACGCAGATGATATAACCGTAGAGTGGTTTTTTTCAAAAAGTCTAATGGATCTCAGACACTCCACAATATTTGATATATTAGGATTAAATTGCGATGAAATTTACAATGTACTTAATAATAAAATATGGTTTTTAGGAAGCTGTGAAAACGTAAAAAACACCGGAGCGAAAGAATTAAACAGAGAATGGAAAGGAGATATTCCAGAAAACATTAATGCGGGCATATTTGTTCCAACATCAATCGTTAATGGAAACGCAAAACATTTGCATACTTTATTGCATAGAATAATTGCATTAGCAATTTATGACGTAATAAAAAGGGAAATAAAAAAAGAAAAAGGAAAGCAATATGCGGATACGGTCAAAGTAAAATGGATTAATGATGTCATAGTCAACGGGAAAAAAATATGCGGCATCAAACCTGATGATGCTTTATCAAACAATAAAGTAGTCTGCTTTCAATTTGGAATCAATGTAAATATGTCAAAAAGCGACCTCGCAAAAATAGATCAGCCGGCAACTTCATTATCAGTAGAATGTGATAAACATTTAGATCACGAACAAATTTTACGAGAAATTGTTATAGAAATAATAAAACTAGTAAAGAAATATAGATATGATGAAATTGGATTAGATAATGAATTTTCATCTAAGATGGCATTCATAGGAGAACCCGTAATAGTATACGATTACATACCTGGAAAAAATATCGAAGGGATACTAAATAAGGTATCCGGTGGACGACTCTACATAAAACTTAATAACGGGAAAATCTGCTGCATCCTCCCAGGATACGGTAAATTAAGGCTTAAAAATCAGTCGTAAAATAATTATTTATCAGATTTTTTAACGTTGTTTTGTCTACTATTTATCATCTTTATAGCTTCATCTAGAGTTATAGTTAAAATCTGTTCAGGTTTTTTTATCGAAATGTATTTCCCGCGAAATAAAACATATGGTCCAAACCGCCCAATTCCGACTTTTACATCTTCGTTCTCGAATCTTCCAATAGTTTTTGGCAATTGCAAAAGAAAAACAGCCGTATTCATATCAATATTTTGAACATCAAGAAATTTCGGAATAGAAACACGAATCGGCTTTGGCGGTTTTAGTTTTGTTTTTCTTTTGGATTTACCTTCCTCAACTAGTTCAATCTTTAAGTCTTTTTGTATATATAAACCATAAGGTCCTTTTTTGACAGTAATTTCACATTGATCTAAGGGATCAACTCCAATAATTTTTGGATATTCCGACGATTCCATTACCTTTTGCTGCTCTCCATCAGCAGTGACGGATAGATCTAGTTTTTTAACATAATTGCAGTCAGGATATCTCGAACATCCTATAAAAGAACCATAGCGGCCTATTTTTAAACTCAATTCCCCTATTTTGCACTCCGGACACACACGAGTTATTTGCCCTTTCTCATCAATAGCAAAAAGAATTGATTTAAGAGATTCGTTTAAAGTATTTATTACATCAGAAATTTTGATTTCTTTTGTCTTTTCCACGTTTGCATAAAAACCATTCCAGAAATCTTTCAAAATATCGATTTTTGATTTATTACCATTCGATACATCGTCTAGTAACTGCTCCATATCAGCTGTAAATCCATACTCCAGATATTTACTGAAAAAATTCATCAAAAACGATGTAACCAATCGCCCCCTAATTTCAGGAATAAAATATTTTTTTTCTAATTTTACATATCCACGATCCTGTAAAACCTGCAAAATCGTTGCGTAGGTCGATGGCCTTCCAATTCCCAATTCTTCTAACTTTTTTACAAGACTTGCTTCAGAAAATCGCGCTGGTGGAGACGTAAAATGTTGAATTGCATCTAAATTTTCCATCGGTAAATTATCATCTATAGTTAAAGGAGGCAATACGCCATCATTTTCCTCTTGTTGATTAGAATCGTCTCGCCCTTCTGCATATACTTTCAAAAATCCCTCAAATATAAGAGTAGTACCAACCGCTCTGAATATATTTTTAGATGTGTCACAGTGGCTGGATGTGGTATTGGATATATCAACTTGCACTTGATCAAATTCTGCTGAGAACATCTGGGAAGCAACCGCTCGCTTCCAAACCAAGCTATATAATTTGGACAAATCAGCATCAATTTTTCCGTTTAATGATTCAGGTGTAATATCCGCATCAACAGGACGAATAGCCTCATGGGCTTCCTGAGCATTTTTTACTTTCGTTTGATAAAACCTCGGTTTTGGTGGAATAAATTCGGATCCATACTTCCTGTTTATCAAATTTCTAATTTTTTCTATGGATTCATTCGATAAATTGACACTGTCTGTTCGCATATAAGTAATCAGCGCTTTATTTTCGCCTTCAATGTCGATTCCTTCATATAATTTTTGCGCGATTTGCATTGTCTTCTTCGCACTAAATCCTAATTTACGTGAAGCTTCCTGCTGAAGAGTCGAGGTAATGAAAGCAGGAGCTGGATTGCGCTTAACTGTTTTCTTTTCTACAGAAGAAACAATAAAACATTGAGATAAAAGAACGTTTTTTATTTCATTCGCTTGCTTTTCGTTCGTTATAGAAAATTTTTCTAATTTCTCACCATTAAAATAATGCAATTTCGCATTAAATATTTTGTTGTTTTTCGCTTCAAATTTTGCTTCAATCGTCCAATACTCTTCTGATTTAAACTTTTCAATCTCATATTCTCGTTCTGCTATAATCCTTAAAGCGACAGACTGCACTCTTCCCGCAGATTTACTTCCAGGTAATTTTCTCCATAAAATCGGAGATAAGGTAAAACCAACCAAATAATCAAGAGCACGACGAGCTAAATATGAATCGACTAGATATTGATCAATATCCCGAGGGTGCGCCATAGCTTCCTTGATCGCATTTTTTGTTATTTCATGAAAAACAATTCTTTTAAGCGGGATATTTAATTTATTAGCTTCTCGCAACACTTCTTTGATATGCCACGAAATCGCTTCACCCTCTCTATCGGGGTCAGTCGCCAATAAAAGTTCATCACATGCCTGTAGCTGTTTGCTGATATCTTGTATACATTTTTTACCGCGGTCGCTCATCTCCCATTTCATAGAGAAATTATCGTCCGGCTGCACGCTACCATCTTTGGATAAAAGATCTCTGATATGACCATAACTAGCCATTATTTTATAATCAGAGCCCAGGTATTTATTAATAGTTTTTGCTTTTGCTGGAGACTCAACAATTACTAAGCGCATTACATATCCTCTAAATCAATAACAACAGATTTTCACTGTGTTTCCAATAACTAACACATTATATTATATATTTATAATGTATCGTAGAAATATTAAGACTACGAAAAAACACCTATTTTCAATCGTTAAGAGCTAAGCAGACTCTCTGTCCGTGCAATCTTGTGATTTTGTCTGCTAACTCTAACTCAAGCAGCGCCGTTAGTACTTCTTGAGGAGATACTTTAATACATGAAATTAATTCGTCAATAGTAATAGGCACAGAACTTAAAGAAGTTAATATCTTTTTTCGTGTTTTTTCTAAATCCTGATCAGATATCTTTGCAACAAATGGCATAGTTTCTTCAAATAATGATTGATGCAAAATTTTATTATTTTCTATGCAATCCAAAACATCCTGAGAGTTTCTAATAAGCACCGCCCCATCTTTTATCAGCGAAATTCCTCCAATACTTCGAGGATCAAGCGGAGATCCTGGTACAGCGAATACTTCACGATCATACTCAAGTGCCAGTTTTGCTGTTATTAATGAGCCCGATTGCTCTGCCGCCTCAATAACTACTGTTCCCGAAGATATTCCGGCAATTATTCTATTTCTGCGAGGAAACAGTTGAGGTTGTGGCGCTACATTATAAGGCATTTCAGCAAACAAACATCCTTTTTTTATTATCTCGTCGTATAATTTATGATTTTCTGGAGGATAAATCACATCAATACCTCCAGCTAAAATCGCAATTGTGCCATACGCTAAGCTTCCTAGATGTGCGCAAGTATCGATTCCTCGAGCAAGACCGGAGACAATAATTACGCCCTGTTTACCAAGATCATCACATAAATTTTTACAAAATTTATTTGCATGTATCGATGAGTTTCTAGAACCGACGACAGAAATAATATTCTTTTTATAAAATGATAGTGCGGTTTCTTTATTGCCTAAAAACGCGAGAACCGGAGGAGGATCGGGAATATTTCGAAGCAACGGAGGATACAACTCATCTTCTAAAAAAGCAAACCTTGCTCCAATAGATTTCATCACATGAATTTCTTCTTGGATTTTTTCTTCGCTGCATAATTTCAGGGTTTTTCCTGAGGTTTTTGATAAGACCGGAAGAGATTTGATTGTCCTTTCCGCACTTCCATATAATTTTATCATACCCCAAAATGTAGAAGAACCGATCGAGCCGCTTCTTATAATTCTCAAACGAGCTAATTTTTCTTGCTTTGTTAAAGACACGTTATCACCATAGTAAATTGTAATTACGATTAATAACAAAAGTGCAAAAATAATTTACTTTAGATTTCTATGTTTTCAGCTCATTATTATTAATCAGGCGCTTTATATTTTCATGATGTTTTACAATAATAATTGCAACAAGGATCATTAAAACATACAACTGATTAATAAAATCCAAACGATTACTGCTTTGTATGTAAAAAAACAGTATGCAACTTGAAATCACACTTGCAAGTCCTGCAACAGAAGAAATTTTTACTATAGCAAAAACAACAATCCATACTACTATCGATCCGATAAATGCATAAAAATTCAACGCACATAAAACCCCAAAATATGTTGCGACCCCTTTTCCTCCCTTAAATTTCAACCAAACAGGAAATATGTGTCCAAAGACAGGAGCTGCTATCACAATCAAATTAATAATTTCATTATCTGTTTGAAGAAAATAGCATGCAATAAAACCTTTTGCAAAATCCAGAAAAAACGTTGTAAATCCAAAAAATTTCCCCTGTGTACGCAACACATTTGTCGCACCGATATTTTTTGATCCAGATTCACGAAGATTTCCTTTGCCAAATAAATTAGAAAGAATTAATCCAAACGGAATAGACCCTAACAAATATGAAAAAAACGGATATATACTTTCTATTAGCACTGCTGAATCCTCTGACGCATTGACTCATAAAGCGAAACTGTCGCTGCCTGAGCAGCATTCAACGTAGTAAAACCTCCAAAAACAGGTAATTTGACTAAAAAATCACAACTGTCTCGCGTTAATCTTCGCATTCCTTCTCCTTCATTTCCAATAATAAAGACAAATTTGCCACTTAATTTTATTTCATTTATCATTTTATTGGACTCCTCCGCCAATCCCATTATCCAAAAACCGCGTTTTTTCAATAAGTTAATAGAATGAACAAGATTTATGACGCGAATTAAAGGAATACTCTCCAAAACTCCAGAAGCAGCCTTTGCGATTGCAGGAGTTAATGCAGGACTATGATTTTCCGTCACAACAACAGCGCGAGCCCCAAATACTGCTGACGCACGCAATATGCTTCCAATATTTTGTGGATCCGTTATTTGATCAAGAAAAATAATTGGGCGATCATCTGAATCATCTTCTATCAAATCTTCAAGAGCAAAATCGCGAACCTTTTTTACAAGTACAGCGCATCCTTGATGTGTCGAGTCTTTTCCAAAGATCGCGGAAAAAAGATTTTTATCGGCTATTTCTATATTCAACGATTTACAACACCTAAATTCATTTAAAAAATCTCTGCATGATTCCAAGACAATCGTGCGTAAAATTTCTCTTTTTTCATTTAAAACAGCAGCCTTCACTGCATGTCTTCCATATATCCACATTGTATCTTTTGATGATGGTGATTTTTTTTTATTCATTTTAAATATCAAATTGAAATTTCGTTAAAAATGGCGGGAGTGACGGGACTCGAACCCGCGACCTTCGGCGTGACAAGCCGACGCTCTAACCAACTGAGCTACACCCCCGGATTAGACAATAGAAAGATAATGTAATATAAGATCAGTGTCAATATAATATGTTACATTGAAAATTGACATTCAGCTTCATTTAGCAATCCAGAAAACTTGATTTTTTATTAATTTAATGTATTATAAAAACACAGCTGCATTATATAGAAAAACTTTTGGAGAATGGCTTGGTCTTATCAAAGAAAAGTAGATTTGTTGTTGGTGGTTTACTGATGCTTGCAGGCTACTTTCCGTTAATTAATTCTATTTTTTTCGATAAAATTATTGTGAACTCAAATGAACATTACGCAGAAAAAACCTATTGTTTTGATAAACTTATATCAAGTGACACAATATTTAATACAGCACTTCATGAAAGCATAAATTTTTCTGACATATTTTATGAATATTACAATCATTTATCATTCGAAAACGTTGCGCTTGGCGACAGAAACGCCAATATTAACGCGTTAGTTGTTTCACTGATTCCTGTGAAAAAACATAAAAATCTAAATACTAGCTCGATATCAAAGGTGGCCGATAACCTAACAAGCAAAACAAACAATGTAAGCCCTGTAAAAATCGTAAATGTTGGGGAACATATTGACGCGCGCATGATAAAAAGTAAAATCAAATCGAGTTTTTATGTTGATGCTCGCAGTTTAGGAATTCCTGCATCAGTTATTGACTCCGTAATCAAAACATTATCAGAAAAAATCGATTTTAGACGATCCTTAAATAAAGGTGATAAATTCGAAATTTTGTATAACAAAAAGAATGAAATGCTATATACAAAAATCTCAACCAAAAAAGGAGAATTTTCTGTATATAGGTTCACAAATGGAAAATCATCGGCATACTATTTCGCAAATGGAGAAAAAAGCTGCTCTGCAGTATCGAATAACTTCTTCGGTCTTCCATTAAATGGCGGGTTGTCAGTATCGGACAGGTTTGGATGGCGCAAACACCCTTTTACCGGTCGATATCATCATCATACAGGAGTTGATTTGCGAGCATCTTATGGAGCACCAGTATTTGCTATATATGAGGGAACTGTAACTCGCGCGTCTTATTATTCTGGTTATGGTCATTGTATTGATGTAAAACACACATCAGGATATTCCAGCAGATATGCGCATTTAAGTAAATATGCTGTTAAAGTAGGAAGTCGAGTGAAAAAGGGACAGATTATAGGCAAGGTAGGATCCAGTGGACTATCGACCGGTCCGCATTTACACTTGGAACTTGCAAGAAATAATGCTGTACTAAATCCTCTCAGTGTAAAAATGATGCCAACGGAAAAAGCGTTTGTAACTGATAAATATAAATTTAATATTCTGAAAAAGAAAATCAGTAATACTTTTAATACAATATAAAAATCTAAACATTTACTTTCGATTATGTAGTCATTAGCATGTGATAATGAAAGTATAATTTTAATATCATGAAGTGAAATGCAAAAACCAAAAAATGCTAACTTTTCCTCAGGCCCATGTGCGAAACGATCAAATTGGCAGCCTCCTTCATGTTCATTAATCGGTCGATCTCATAGATCATCAGAGGGATTGGCTGAAATACAAGAAATAATCAACCTTCAAAAAAAGGTTTTGTCTATACCAGATAATTACTTTGTTGGAATCGTCAGTGCCTCCAGCAGCGGAGCTATGGAAATGTTATTGTGGTCACTTCTTGGAGCAAATGGAATTGATGTTATTGCACATTGCATTTTCAGTAATCATTGGGCAAACGATATAATAAATGAACTGCAACTAAAGGATGTTCGTTTGTTTAAAGCAAAATTTCCTAAAATGGCCGATGTTCGAGAAATTGATTTCGACAGAGATATTGTCTTTTGTTGGTCATCAACAACTTCAGGCACTTCATTTAAAAACGCAGATTGGATAAATGCCGATAGAAAAGGATTAACTATTTGTGACGCGGCATCTGCGGTTTTTTGTTGTAAAATCGATTGGACAAAATTGGATGCAACTGCTTTTTCTTGGCAAAAAGGTCTTGGTGGAGAAGCTGGATTCGGCACCATTGTACTCAGTCCTAAAGCGATTAAAAGATTGGAACAACATAAGCCGATATGGCCAATTCCCAGAATATTTAGATTAGCACAAGATAAAAAAGTGAACTTTAATATTTTTAATGGGCATACAATAAATACCCCGTCTATGATTTGTTTGGAAGAGTTCTTAAATAATCTAAGGTGGGTTGAGACGCTCGGTGGAGTAAAATCTCTAATAAAAAAAATAGAATCTAATTACTATGTCATCGAACAATGGATTTCCAAACAAAATATTTTTCGATTTTTGGTTGAAGAGCAATACAGAGCTTCACATATTGCGTGTTTTGATATCAATTCAGAAAAATACCAAAAATTATCAATTTCTGATAAATGGACTTTTTTAAAAAGAATAGTAGAAATTTGCGAACAAGAAAAAGCCGGATTTGACTTTCTAGGACACATTTTAACAGAACCGCATTTGAGAATTTGGCTCGGTCCTACAATAGACTCCGATGATTTAGAAAAATTTTTACCATGGATTGAATATGCATATAATAGACTCCAAGCAGTCTGCTGATACTTTTCTAAAAATATTATACGATGATATAAAATCGTCCGAGCCTGATGATAGGTTTATTACTGTTGATACAGAATTTATAAGAGAAAACCTGAAAATTCCGCTACTTTGCCTTATACAAATTGCTACGTACAAGAATACTTTTATTATTGATCCTTTATCTGTAGATATATCATTCTTAGAAATAATTTTTGCTGATTCTGCCTTGTTAAAAGTATTTCATTCCGCAACACAAGATATAGAAGTACTTTCAACCTTTAGTATAAATATAAATAATTTATACGACACACAGCTTTATGAAATGGTTTTAAGTAATAATGAATATATAAGCTATCAATCCATAGTTAATAAATACTTAAATAAAAAATTGAAGAAAAGCCACTCAATGAGTAATTGGGAAAATCGCCCATTAACAAAAAAACAACTGCATTATTCAATTGAAGATGTCACATATTTACGTGACGTATACCAAAAACAACGCCAAGAACTTATTCGATTAAATCGATTAGGATGGTTAGAGGATGAGTTATTGAATATTACCCAAAAAAAGATAACTTCCAATAAGCAAGAATCTTCTAAGGATACTATTAATGAGAAAAATATCAGCATTTACAATGAGTTGTTGCAATGGATAGATTCCAGGGCTAATGAAAAAAATATAGATGCAGAATTTGTTGTAAAGAAAGAAATTGTAAAATCTATCTGTAAAAAAGGAAAAGATTTTATCGTTAATATGAAAAATTCTAGGCAAGTAAAAAGTGAAGATCTAAAAGATTTTCTGTATTTCGCTGAAAAAAAAGTAGAAAATATAGATATAACCAAAAAAATACCATGTAAAAACATGGCGTTAAATTTATTAAAAGTGATTTTAGAAATATGCTCACAAAAAAATAATATCACTCCATCAATCATCGCAACCACTGCAGATTTAGAAAAAATATTAAATGGCGATAAAAGTATTAAATGTCTTTCAGGGTGGAGAAAAGACATTTTTGGTAATGATATAATTAATTTTCTTAATGGAAATCTTTCTATTTCTATGAATGATTCAAAAGTAAAACTAAGCAAATCTGGGTAATAAAGAATTTTATGAAAAATATACTAGCCATAACAGCATGTTTAAAGCGTTGTTCGATTGCAATTTCATATGAAAATGAAACAGTTGAAATCAATGAAAGTATAGACTCTTCAGCTAATTTAGCATATTTAACTAATAAATTATTAAAGTCTTATAACGTCGACTTAACAAAACTCGATGGTGTTATCACATCTTCCGGTCCAGGGTCATTTACAGGAATACGTACTGCACAAAGTCTTGCAAAAGGTATTTCATTAGCTTTAAAAAAACCCGCAGCAAGTATAGATTATTTCGACGTTATCAATAACTTAGCTACTCAAAAAAAATATAATCATAAAATGGACAGACTAATTTTAATAAAAAGTGAAAAAGACCAAGTCTATTTCAAATTACTAAAATCAGATAATTCATTAATCGAAATGGGAATTTCCTCATACGAAAATTTGGAAGAGAAAATTTCACAACAAAATAACCTTATAATTATCAGCGATATTGACTTTAAAAACGTATCTTTTTTAAAGCACATAACACATACAATAGAATTTATCTCTGATTTTAAAAATGCTAAATACCTTTTAGGCTTTTCAAAAATGATAACAGCAACATCCTCTATAAACCCCTTATATATAAATGCAAGTGCTTGATATGTTTGAATTTTTATACATTTACTACCACTAATTCTGCTGACTGTGTCCATAATATAGCCGTTTTTATAACAATAGCAGATTCTATATTAAACATTTGACGAACAGCATTTTTATAATATACAAGCTGATTTATATACGCTGTCGGGATTTTTTCCTGTGACACGCCCGTTTTGAAATCAATTATCAAAATATAATCTTTTGCGAAAACTATTTTATCAACTCTTCCTTCCTTGCCGTTACTAACAAAAGATACTTCTGACAATGAGTTGCTATCAAAAATAAAATCAAATCTTGGATTAATTAAAATTTGATAAGCTTCTGATTTTGCTGTATTTTTTATGTCGTCCGACACATCAAATTTATTCAACAAATTTTCCGCAAAGAGATCAAATGATGTATCAAAATACTGTCTATATTTTGACATTTCACTTAGTAAAAGATGTACACATTCCCCATAAATCATTTGCTCCGTCTGAGGATATATTTTAACATCTTCTATGAATGGAAATTCTAATTTTTCAAAAAACCACTCGGGAATTTCGAAACTATCTGTTTCACTAATATTAAGCTTCTTTTCTTTTTTTGATAATTCCGATTCCATGCATTTATACTTTCCAAATCGCAATAACCCGTGATTATCTCTTTGTAATTCTTTAAATTTACTTGTTTTCACATTGTTTTTTATAAAATTATACCAGCAATTTTCATTCATTTTTTTATGTGGCTGCACACCAAAAATATATAAAAAATCTTCTGCTCGGGTTAATGCAACATATAACAGCCGCTTACTTTCCTCTTCGAAAAAAGATTTATATTCTTCACATATATTTTCAATAATTTTTGGCCTCATTTCTGAAGAAAAATCCCACACTAAAATTCCATTCTCAGACTTTAAAATTTTTTCGTTAAATGGTTTAAAAAAATGTGTGTCTGCAAGAATTACAAAAGGTGATTGTAACCCTTTCGACGAATGCACTGTCATTATTCTGACAGAATCAATATTCGCAAAAGATTCTCGTTTAATTTCGTGTTCAAATGCATGAAACCACGCCAAAAATCCTGATACTGACGCTACATTCTCATTAATATAAAGCATAACTATATCTAAAAACTCGTATAATATGTCGAGACACTCTATTCCTAGTCTGCAAATAAATTTTTCTTTTACACCATCGTTTAGTACATTCACAAAAAAATCGTATACAGATATAACTGCGCTTCTTTCAATATATTTTTCCAACTTTTCTAATGAATATTTTTTGCATAGCTCATTGTTTTCTAATAAATAATTCCATAGATGTTTTTCCTTTCTATCAATACAAGCATTCATTAAATCTTCTTCACTCATTCCCACAATTGGAGATTTTAAGACCCGAGCGCAGGCAAGATCATCAATTGGGAAAATAGCGAATTCTGCAAAAACAATCAGATCTTCTATAATCAACTCATCTTTCAAAAGAACTCTGTCAATTCCTGTAACATTAATATCTAATTCATTTAACGCATTGATAATATTTTTCATTACATTTATATCACGTCGCTGAAATAAAATTAAAAAGTCCGACGCTACCGCATGGCGATTCTTTGATTCCACAAACACACGTTTCGCAAGCATTTCCTTTATAAAATTTGCAATATGCCTGGCCTTTTTTTTCGATGCTGTATCATATTTTCCATTACTTTTAGTTATTTCCCATGAATCCAGCTCCTCAGATTTATCTGACTCAAATAAGTTTATAATTTCAACAATACCGGAATTTAAAAGTCTATTAGTTGCATGCTTTACACCAGAAAAAGAATTTTGAAATACATCATCAACAAAGGATAATATATTACCAGTTGTTCTATATGACTTATTTAGAATCACATCGTGAAATCTCTGACCATTTGTCTCTGAACGTGCTTTAAAATACTTATGCATATTTTGGAACAGTTGGAAGTCAGCGCCCTGAAACGAGTATATTGACTGTTTTTCATCCCCAACAACAAAAACTGTTTTATCTGAACTATAATTAGTAAAAAACTCATCGGTAATAGTCTTTATTATACCCCATTGTTCTGGACTAGTATCCTGCGCTTCATCAATTAATAGATGATCCACACCGCCATCGATCTTATACATAACCCACTCGATATTATTAAGAAGTGAGGAAGTTATCGAAATAATATCGCAAAAATCTATTAGATGATTTTTCCTTTTTAATTCATTGTAATTAAACAATATTTCCTTAAGAATCGAAAAAAATGCTACATTTGAAACTACAGCGATATGGCTTTTTTTTAATTCATAAAATTCCAGTGCTTTTTGGGCAGTATCTTGCATTTTCGAAGAAAATTTTATATATATATCAGATATTTTTTTGGTACATAAATTGGATCGAATTGTATGCTTGTCCGTAAGAAACGCATATATGAAATCTGATGTAGGATTTTTTGAATTCTCTAATAAGATTTCGGCTTTTTTGACATCCTCAGAACTTCCTTTAAATAAAATTTCCGACAATTCAAAAAAAAGCTTTTGGTGCTTTCCACAAAAAACCTTATTAAACAAATAATTACTCAATTCTACATCATTAGTAAAATTACTCTCAAAATCAATAAAAAAGAATTCTCTATACAACTGCTGAAAATCAGCAAATTTCGAAAAAAAAATCGAAATTTTCACTAAATGTTGCTCAATAATAGATATTAGGTCCGTCGTATAATTAGATATTTTCTCCAAAAAGCAGTGATTTTTTTCATTAGATAAAACCAAACTAATGGCTTCATCCAACAAGTATTTTGTCTGATAACTGTCACATATTTTTACACCCGGAAATATACCAGATTCTAAAGGAAATTTCTCCAAAATATTAAAACAAAAACTATGAATTGTTTTAATTTGCACCCACTCCGGTGAATTCATACTTTTTTCATACAACGACCTTGCAATTACAAAGTACGACTCATCAAACCCCATGGAAATTAGTTTATTTTTCAGCATCACATCTGCCATTTCAAAAAAATTTTGCAAATCTTTTGAAAGACGTGTCAGCATTTCCGATGCTGCAGCCTTCGTATAAGTGAGACATAAAATTTTTGATGGAAGCACGCCATTTAATAATAGCGCCAAAATTCTATCAATTAAGCTTTTTGTTTTTCCGGTGCCGGCAGAAGCGGAAATCCAAATGGATGCGCGAACGTCCTTAATTTCAGCAAGCATCGCGCCATTCCTTTACTCTCGCTAGATGAGCATATTCCTGATCATATTCAGAATTAAGATTTATATTATATGGAATACCTATCACATTATAATACTTAATCAACTTACGTAATCCATTTAGCGTTCTATCAATTAAGCATTCTATATTTTCTAATCCTTCAGCAACAAAATAAATTTTTCCTCCTTCTCCCATTCCATTTAATGACCAAAACGACAATGAAGAAATGTTTGTTTTTCCAATCTTGAATCCATTGTTTTTAGCTATAATAGCTTCAATCGGAAGTTGCGGCTTGTATCCGCACTCCACTTGTTTTATCGAAGGAATAATGCCTGTTTTATAATCAATTATAGACAGTGTGTTATCTTTCAGTACATCAATTCTGTCAGCAATACAAAATATGTTAAATGCATAGTTTGATGATATATCTAATACACATTCTCCTATTTTTTCTGAAAACGAAACAACATCTTTATTCATATTTTTGATAAAAAAAGAAAAGATATTTTTTAACCTAAAAAACCATATTCCAAAATCATTTAAGTCTAACCACATATTTTTTAAGATATTTTCAGCAATATCGTTTAGTCTATCTATGGTCAAATCAGCATTATTTTCTTTAATAAATCCATTTAATACCTCATGTACAAAAATTCCTCTAATGTTTTTTGCATCGTTAATATTATTTATTTTATTTAAAGACAGTATTTTTTTTGCATAAAATGCATATGGATTATTAGCTAATAATTCAATATTGGTAGCAGAAATTTTATTTGGCCTATAACACAACCTTGGGCTGGGGGCAGCAAACGTAATCGGAATATATTTAAAACGTCTATGCAAATTCCGAATAAGCCTATCAGAATCAAAAGTACAATATAAATCTTTTTTAATATCGTTGCTCTCTTTAATAACTTTTTCTAAATATGAATAAACTTGTTGCTGAACACCCGAAATCATTTTTGATCTCGTTATAAAAACCTGTGGTTTATATATTAAGCGCTCAATAATGGATCGAACAAATTCATTCCTTGCTTCCGCTGTTTGAATACCCAAACCACTGAGCATGTTTTGACTCATCCAAAAATCATTTTTTTCAAATGAAAAAATAGAATTTTCGTTAGCACCTGCAATAATAACAATATCAGCAGTCAAAAGCTGCGCCTCAATTACCCCTAATATTATCACCCCTTCTGTATATCCTTTAGACAATCGCACAGGAGCCGAAATTATTTGATTTTTTAAAAAAACTACAAATTCCTCAAAAGTTATTTTTCCTAATAAATAAGAATACTTAATAAATCTACCTGAAATACTTTTAAATTGTTCAGCGGATTCGTGATTTATTAATTCCACCAACTCAACACAAAAATAAAACCAATTAACAAACTCTTTTGAATAAGATTTTTTTATCTCATTGCGAACTTCTTTCGTAAAATCAGATATAACATAAATCTTTTCTATAAACTTTTGAATGCAATCGGAATTTTTATCAAATAATCCGATGTTTTTTTCATTTTTATACCACAAATTAAAAGCATCAAAAAAGTTCGGAGGAACCCTATGTTGTTTTCTGAAAAACAGCTCCATTTCTAAAACGAAATTATTGTAATTTTGATTAAACTTTAGAATATTTAAAACATCAGATGTTCTGAAATCGGAACAAACAACGTCAATAACCGAAGCAACAATTATTCCACTTGAAGTTTTAGAAAATTTTTTACCAAATGAATCGTCTGCTATTATATTCCACCGCAGTAATTCTGATTTTATTTTTGTTGATAAAGCAATATCTGAGGTAACTATTAACACACTTTTTTTTTCAAAAACCGCTTTTCGTACCGAAATTGCAATAGCAAGCGCTTCTTCAGATGAATTAGAAAACTGAGAAAAAGCTATATGCCTATCGCCGGAATTAAAATAATCTATATTTTCAAACGCTTTTTCTAAATAATTAATTATTTTTTGATTAATGCATTGATTTTGCGAATGTTTTTTCTCATTTCCAGTAAAAAATATTATACCATTTTCAGAGGCACTGACACTTTTTAAAAATTTTATTGTATACTTATTGAGATCTCCAATCCCCGCGGCAATTACTTTTTCATGACTTTTTTCAATTGAAGCTGTAAACAAAAAAAAATGATTTTTTATAGTTTGTATTGTTTTTTTTATTTCATCGCACTCTATACACTCATATAATATATAAATTGTGTGGTTCCAATATTCCATAAAATGTTGAGGAACAATATTTTTTAATTCTTTTAAGTCAATATCATTGAGAACCAAATCTTTTATTAAAGATTCAACACTTTTCGCAAGCTCAAAAAATGTATTTATTGCAATACCTTTGTTTTTTAGATTTTTCTTCAATAGATTTACAATGAATAAGGTAATTTTCGTATCATCAAATGAAAACTCATCCGAAATAGACTTGATTTTTGGCAGTACTGCAACGTTGCTGCTATGATTTTTTAAAATAAGACGCCTTAATTCCCTGCAAGAACGTCGATTTGGTAAAAACACTGTATAATGTGCAATATTAAGCTCAGAATTTTGAAATTTTTTAATAAATAGCGCAATTTCGCTCAAAAAATTTTTATTAAGTGGAATGTTATATATTTTGCTCATAAACTTTATTTTTAAATTTATCAAAAATCTCAGCAACTATGACAATGCGACCATTTTTATCTGATTTGCTATCAAAAACATCATATTTAAAATCAAAGAACTTATTTGCCTCTGATAATTCTGTTTGCACTTTCAATCCTTTTAGGAAGACTCCATATTTTTGTTTAGAAAACTTTGAAGTTAGAAATAAAAGATCAACAAGAGAAGAAAATCCTCGAGCACAGACCGTTTCAAAATCAAAATCTTCTAGTCGCTCTATTCTAATGTTCCTTAGTCTTACATTAATCTCCGCAACTCTTGCAACCTCTTCCAAAAAAGCAACCTTCCGTCCATCCGCTTCAACGCATGTCACATCAAAAGCCCCACATAAAGCGATAACCATGCCAGGAAAACCACCTCCCGAACCAATATCCAATACGCGATTTCCCTTGATATGCTCAATTATTTGCAAACTATCCAAAACATGACGAACCCAAAAATGTTCCAATGTTCCACGTGAAACCAGATTTATTGATTTCTGCCATTTTACAAGCAATTCTTTATAAGAAATTAATTTTTCAAATGTTTCACGTGGAACATTAAACTGCTCGGAAACCTTGGAAAAAAACTCAAGATCACCCATTTTTAGATTTACAATAACAGACTAAAAACAAACATCAACCCCTTGATCGGCGACGATATATTTTTTAAATACACTCAATATTAAAAATATAAGCCCTTATAAATTAGCATTGATCCAATCGATTATTCTAGCCTTTGAAGCCGCCCCCACATTTACAGAAATTTTTTTTCCCTTTTTAAAAATCGCTAAAGTAGGAATGCCCATAACATTATAATCAGACGCAATGCTCGGACTTTCATCTATATTGACCTTTACTATATTAATACCCATTTCAGATATAATTTCCTCTAAAAAAGGCAATATCATGCGGCAAGGACCGCACCAGTCTGCGTAAAAATCAACTACAACAAATTCTTTACTCAATACATCGGCATCAAAATTTTCTTTGTTTGTCAAAATCATTGCTTTTCTCCAACACTATATTCGATCTACCAACACACCACACCCTGCCAACTTTTCTTTTACGCAACAATACCCTCTATCCAAGTGATATACTCTATCTACAATAGAATCACCATCTGCCGCCAATGCAGCCAACACTAGACTAAACGATGCCCTGAGATCTGTTGCCATTACCTGTGCGGCGGTTAATTTATTTATACCTTTAATTTGAGCATGAGAATTAGATATCGTTATGTCGGCTCCCATTCTTATAAGCTCCGCAACATGCATAAACCTATTTTCCCAGATATTTTCATGAATATTAGAATGACCGCCAGCAATACACAGTAGCGACATAGTCTGAGCCTGCAGATCTGTCGGAAAATATGGGAATGGAGCAGTTTCTATATCAATTGGCCTTATTTCTCCAGAAGACTCAACCCTGATTCCATTTTCTAGATCTGAAAAAATCAATCCAGCCTGCGTCATTTTTTCTATAAAACATGGAAGCAAATCTTTTAAGTTTTCACCAATTAAATCAACGCGACCTTTTGTTATACCCGCCGCAACAGCGTATGTTCCTGCTTCAATCCTATCTGGCACAACTGAATATTCAGTATGGTGAAGACTAGAAACTCCATTAATTACTATTGTATCGCTTCCAGCACCTGAAATATCAGCCCCCATCTTGTTTAAACAATTCGCAAGATCTATGATTTCCGGTTCTTTCGCGGTGTTTTTTAGAATAGTCGTTCCTTCTGCAAGCACAGCAGCCATTAACGCATTTTCTGTTCCGGTGACAGTAATAATAGGAAAATTAAATTCTGCTCCTTTCAAACCTTTTGAAGCAGAGGCATATACGTATCCATCTTTAAATTCAATTTCTGCGCCAAGGGCTTCCATGCTTTTCAAATGCAAATCAATTGGCCGTACGCCGATAGCACATCCTCCCGGAAGAGAAACCGTACACCTTCCAAATCGAGCTAATAGCGGACCTAAAACTAGGATAGAAGCACGCATTCTTTTAACTATCTCATATGGTGCGGTAAAATTATTTATAGCATCTGTTTTAAGATTTACAGTACGAGAATGAATAGAATCTTTGACTATTTGAGATGAAACTCCAAGATTTTCCAACAATGACAACATAGTCGTAATGTCTACCAACGGCGGAACATTTTTTAAACATAATCCATTACTAGACAAGATACTGGAAGCGAGCAAGGGAAGAGCAGCATTTTTTGCACCAGAAACATGCATTACGCCATTTAATTTTTGCTTACCGTATACTTTTATTTTTTCTATCATAGCGTTACCATATGGAAATATTAACAAAATACACCAAATACACAGATATTTCAATGTAAAATCTGAATAAATAGTGTAAGTTAAGCTAAAATCAATCTATAAACATTGCAAAACATCCTTTAAAAATTATAGTGAACAGCAAAAAATCCGTGTTATTTACAAAAAATTTATCTTAAAAAAACAATCCTGTATTAAAAATTGCTTAAAAGAAGTTCGCAAATATTCACAGCTCTCTCTCCATAATAAATGCACATTTGGCCCTGCATCAATAGTCACTAAGGGACCATCATTCTTGTTTTTCCAAAAATCTTTTACCTTTGATAAAATAAATATCGTTTCTTTAGTATAATAACCAAAATGCGGCACAGAGGTTTCAAACAACGCATGCATATCGGAAAATTCTTCCCAACAAATCTGGTATGCAACCTCCCATTGGATACTATTCAGCGCATATACTAATCTGTCGAATCTATTTTTTGCCCTATTACTTCGGCCATCAATTAATAAACTTGTTTGAACTAATTTATGCGCATCACCAGAAGAAATTTCTTTTAATCCGCCATTTACCAAAACAAGATCATGTAATAATTCATTAATTGATATATTTATGTCTTCTGCTTTCTCATCCTGCCAAACACACCACGGAGAAAAAAATGATCTGCAAGATGAACCTGAACCTATTCTACTTACTGTACTCATATCATGCACGGATGGAATAGGAATATTTTTTATATTACTTATGGCATTAAATGCACATTTTGTTAAAGCAGCAAAGCTAGATGCGGAACTCGCGATCCCAGCAGATCTTGGAAAATTATTGTTCGAAGTAATTCTAAAATATCCTTTAAAATCAAGGAGGTTCTTGATATACGCCAGATGCGATAAAAATCGTTGAATTTCTATTTCGCTTAACTTAAGGTTGTTGATAAAAATATCATTTTCCAGGCATTCTTCTAATGTAATTTCTGTAGTAAATTTTTCTAAAGTATATGAAAGGGAAATATTGTTAGGAATATTTCCCTTTTTCTTCCCCATATATTTTATGAGAGCAATATTTGAAGGCGCCTTACTAACCCACATCATTTTCACCTTTGTATTAAGTTTGGATATTATAAGGATAGCTTATTTTAAAAAGTTTATTATATTAGAATCTAGAAAATTGTTAATAGATGATTCGCATAAAAAAAGCGCCAATTATAGAAATTAGCGCTTTAATCGATCGTTTAATAATAAATATTTATTTTTTATTTACAGCAGCTTTGGCTTCTTCAAGTGACTCTTTAAATCTCTTCGTTGCCGCTGCTGTAATATCATTATTAGCAACAGTAATCATATCAGAAATTTGTTTTCCATTACCGATAGCTTTAACTAAAGTATTGCGCGTAACATCAGAAAATCTTGAGATAGCTTCGGATGGTTTTGCACCTTTTTCCATTATGCTTCCCATGTCAGCCATCATTTGCTTTATAAATGCTGTTTGTAATTTTGTAATCCCATTACAAACTTCCATGGACATTTTATTTATTAATCCCATCATTTCTAAATTTTTTTTATATGAATCTAACATAGCGTTCGCATCAATATTAGGCATTTTGAAACCCTTAAATCCGCTTTCATTCGCTTTTTCATTTGTACTTGTAGAGGTTGCCATATCGAACTATCTCCTTATATTTTTTGCATTACTATAACCAAGCCAAGCGGTTACGTTGATACCAACACCGCCAGATCCTCTTAGCAAGTTTATTATATATTACAATTAAAACATAATCAACTTTTATTTCAAATAAAAACTAAAATTTTAAACAACTTTGCCTGTTTTCAATATAATTTTTTAACATTAAAATGTTTTGAAAAAACCAATTTTTCTTATATAGCCAACGCGATCCCATTTTCAGGTTTCCAATATAAAAAAACCTTATCTTCCCACTGTATAGGACGCTCTGCCGCCCTAACAAGATTTGCAACAGTAGCAAGAATCGTAATCCCCGATTTTAGCCTTACGTAATAAATTGAAACATCGCCTAAATAAACAATGTCTTTCACAACGCCGCTTGTCCAATTAAATTCTCCTGCAGGGGATTCCGTAGTAAGCATTACCTTTTCTGGACGAATGGCAACACTAATCTGCGCACCTATAGCCGCAGATGCAGAATGACTGATGTATAAATTTTTTTCCATTACTGTAGATTTTACAACCACATGATCTGACTGCTCTTCAATCACTATTCCATCAAAAAGATTCACTGATCCAATAAAATTGGCAACATATTTTGAGTTAGGATATTCATAAATTTCGGTCGGCCCGCCCACTTGCAATATTCTTCCTTCGTTCATTAAACCAATTCGCGTAGACATAGTCATAGCCTCTTCTTGATCATGGGAAACCATGATAAATGTCACGCCAACTTTTTCCTGAATGTTTACTAATTCCAATTGAGTACGTTCTCTAAGTTTTTTATCAAGAGCAGCAAGCGGCTCATCGAGTAAAACTAATTTTGGATGCTTAACCAGGCTTCTAGCAAGAGCAACCCTTTGCCTTTCCCCCCCAGACAGTTGATCAGGTTTTCTACGCTCATATCCGACCATTTGCACAAGTTCAAGATATGCACTGACCCTATCTCGTATTTCAGATTTTTGTATTCCTTCTTGAATCAACCCAAACGCGACATTCTGCTCAACTGTCATATGAGGAAACAAAGCGTATGATTGAAACACCATACTAACGGGCCTTTTATAGGCTGGTGTATCAGTCATATCAACACCATCTATGAAAATTTTTCCTGAAGATGGAGATTCAAACCCTGCCAACATGCGTAGAAGCGTTGATTTTCCACATCCTGAGCGTCCTAATAAAGAAAACAATTCTCCTTTATATATAGAAAGGGAGACATCATTAACTGCAATACGTCCGCCAAAATTTTTGGTTAGATTTTTGATGGAAACATATGGTTGCGTTTTCGGATCCTGCCAAGGCTCAAGCTTACTAAGATGTTTAGGCCGTGTATTCATCAAATATCCTCGAAATCAATTTCAAACAATCCATATAAAAATTATACAAATCGATTTATTCTTACACAAAATCGTATCCTTATAAAGTTTTTCATAAATATAAAATATAAAGAAGTGCAAAGAGTATACCTGCATTATAGCAATATTATTAAATTATGATATAATTCAATTGATAAATTAAAAGAGGAAAGCAAACATGCAGAAAAATTCCACACAATCTTATCAGAAAGCCACAAATATTATTGATGCCGGCTTGCGCCAGTATATGTTAAATGTATTTTCATATATGTCCGGAGGATTAGCGGTGACTGCTTTAGTTGCTTATATTACAAGCACATCTGCTGCATTTATGTCCCTTTTGCTTTCTTCAACACTGTTGTTTTGGATAGTTGCGTTAGCTCCATTGGGAATATCAATTTATTTAGTCAGCAGAATATCAAATATGTCTCCAGACAAAGCAAAAGCGTTATTTTTTGGATATGCAGCTGTATTAGGTTTATCATTGTCATCAATATTTTTTGTTTATTCTACATTTAGTATTGCATACACGTTTTTTGTTACATCCTCGATGTTTTTATCGATGGTAATATATGGGTATGTTACAAAAAAAGACCTCACAAGTTTTGGATCTTTTCTAATGATGGGGCTGATTGGGTTGATAATAGCCAGTATAGCCAACATCTTTATGAGAAGTCCCGCTACATCACTGGTAATATCAGCGATTGGAGTCATTATTTTTACAGGATTAACAGCCTACGATACTCAGATCATAAAAAGCTATTATATTGAATCAGATTCAAGTCCGACAAGTGAAAAGAAAGCTATTATCGGCGCTATGAGGCTTTACTTAGATTTTGTAAACCTATTCTTATATCTGCTAAGATTTCTCGGGAATAGATCAAACAATTAAATATATTAGCTATAAAAATATTTAATAGTTTTAATTATTCGTTCATTTTCCTTTTATATTATTTATATTAGTATAAATGGATTTAGGCGCTATGTTGTCTTTCTTTAAAAATAGAAAATTGCTGAACAAACAAAAATATACAGGCGCTACATTGATAGAGTATACGTTAATTGGTTCATTAATTGCGACTATGCTTATAGTAGAATACAGAACAGTTGGAAATGGTTACATAAGAATCTACAATAATATCGAAAATGGCCTAAATGAAGCCATGTAATTTATAATCTTAATGTTCTATTCAATGTAACCATATCTTCCGGTAAATCTATTTCGAAATGCAACTTTTTCATTGACTTCGGATGAATAAATTCCAAAAAATATGCATGAAGCGCCTGCCTTGTGAATTTTGTTATAATTTCAATTTTATCTTTAGGTATAGCATAATTTTTGATTTTATATGTTGCATCTCCTATCAAGCTATGCCCAATATGAGACATATGCACTCTTATTTGATGAGTTCTACCGGTATGTAACTCACATTCTAATTTTGTCGCAAATTGTGCAAAAGTTTCTAATGTTCTATAAAAAGTAATCGCACGTTTACCGTTTTTTTCATCCACAACATTCATTTTCAGCCTATTATTTTTGTCGCGCCCTATAAACGTTTCTATTTTTCCATTCATAGGTTGGGGTACACCATAGCAAAAACAAATATACTTCCTTTTAATAGAATGTTCTTTAAATTGCTCAGCTAAATGCATATGAGTTTGATTGTTTTTTGCAATCACCAAAACTCCGCTGGTGTCTTTATCTACTCTATGAACAATACCTGGTCGATGATCTTCATTTCCAGTTGACAAATTATCTTTGCAGTAATACGCAAGGCCGTTAACAAGAGTACCGGAATAATTCCCCGCACCAGGATGAACAACCAAACCTGCAGGTTTATTAATCACAATTAAATTTTCATCTTCATATAAAATGGAAAAAACGACATCCTTTTCAGGTATTATATGCCGCTGCACAACATTAAGATTATCAAAAATTACTATTTCATCTTTAATTTTAAGATTGTAATTAACATCTTTAATGGCATTATTGTTTACATAGACATTATTAGAAGATATTAGTTCTTGGATTTTGCTTCTGGAATAGATAGGTAATTCAATCGCTAAAAATTTATCCAATCGATTTTTTTTAATATCAACAATTACAGATAATGTTAAAATAATATCTCCTCCAGCAAACAATGACTAAAATAAAGAATAAAATTGCAATTTCTAAAGTGAATTCAATGCCCTGTTAAGGAAAATCAACTCCGCCTTTTGACATAGGATTGCATTTTAATAAGCGTACAACAGCATTAAATGTCCCTTTTATTATACCATGCTTTTTTAGAGATAAAATTGCATATTCCGAACACGATGGATAAAACTTACATTGAGACGCATATGGCAACATTGCATCCTTAAAGGGAGAGATCAATTTTTGATAAAATCTAATTAATAAAAGCGCGATTTTTTGCATTTAAACATTTTTGATTCAAAAAAAGTACCGCGGTTTGAATGGATTCTAATAAAACATCCCAACTTATAGTTGCAGTGGCTCTTTTAGCGATTATTACATAATCAATTCCCGAGACAGCAAACCTACTTAACACAACCTCTGCAGCCGCTCTCATTCTGCGCTTGCATCTATTTCTAATTACCGCATTGCCTACTTTTTTTGAAGCAGTAAACCCAACACGGAAGTGATTGAGGTCGTTTGTATCGCATTGCACAACAACAGCCCCTATTCTAAAATAAAAACCAGAACCCGCAATCCTTACAAAATCTTTTCTAAGTAAGATTCTAAATTGTTTCTTCAATAGAAATCACGCAGAAAGACGAGCTCTTCCTTTTGCTCTCCTTGATTTCAAAACGTGTCCGCCAGCAGCTGTTCTAGCTCTAAACCCATGTCTCCGCTTGCGAACTAACCTGCTTGGATTATAAGTTGGCTTACCCATAAATTACCTCTATCTCTTTTCACAATAATTTTATTAATACATGTAATATAAATACATAGATGCTTTCACGCAATAGCATTTATCATCAAAAACAAAAACCATATAAGAAATGTGTTTCTTATATGGTTTAAATATAGATAAATTCACATTAAAAACGGTCATCCTTAGACCATATTTTCCTTATGCTCTAAAAATATCTATTTTAAATATTTATATTAATTAAAAATCAGATATAAATTAGAATATTTAAAAATTATTTCGCAGCTTCTTTATCTGTGGTTGTTGGCTGTTCTGTTTCATGCTTGTCTGTTTCACTCTGTGTTGTCTGTTGATCTGATTTTGCTTCATCATTGCAAAACCCGGAAGAGGGAATAGCAAACACACCTAATACGAGTAAAGTGAAAAGTATTTTCATTTTAAAAATCTCCTTATTTAATAATATATGCATTATATGGCAAAAACATTAAAACATTATTAATTTTTACAAAAACTTGATTATTGTTATTGAAGAATAGAGAGCTGTCTGATAAAATTTATTCGCCTCTTTATGAGGAATTTTTGTTTTAAGAGGCGTTGGATAATAGTTTTTTAAAAGCAAGCTATATTAAAAAAAGTACTCAAGGGGTTTTATATTTATCATAATATTGAGATAGTGTTTGGAAGTATAAAAAATTAGTGAATTCAGCTAAAAATCCAACACATAAAAGACATTGTTGTATTTTCTTTAGTTTCGTTTGCTTTTTTTGAAGATTTTTATACAATTGCCTTTATGTAATTTAATTTTAGGTAAAATTGGGAGTAACTAATGACCAAAACAGTAAAATTTACACCGTTAAAAGATCGAGTTTTGATTAAAAGACTTGATCAGGAAGAGAAGTCTCCGGGCGGAATTATAATTCCTGATACAGCAAAGGAGAAGCCAATGGAAGGAGAAATTTTAGCCATTGGTACAGGGACAAGAGATGACAAAGGCGTATTACATCCATTAGAAGTAAAAATCGGTGACCGCGTAATGTTCGCGAAATGGGGGGGCAACGAAATTAAAATAGATGGATCGGAATACACAATTCTTAAAGAATCTGATATTTTAGGCATCATTAATAAATAGGAGATAAAAATGGCAGCAAAAGACGTAAAATTTTCGGTTGACGCTCGAAACAAAATGCTGACTGGCGTTGATATGTTAGCCAGTGCTGTAAAAGTTACTTTAGGACCAAAAGGACGCAATGTCGTTATTCAAAAAAGCTTTGGATCCCCAAAGATTACAAAAGATGGTGTGACCGTAGCGAAAGAAATTGAACTATCTGATAAGTTTGAAAATATGGGAGCCCAGATGGTTAAAGAAGCAGCAAGTAAAGCAAATGATCTTGCTGGAGATGGAACCACTACCGCCACTGTTCTCACTCAATCGATAGTCAAAGAAGCGCTAAAAGTCGTAGCATCAGGCGTAAATCCTATAGATCTGAAAAGAGGTATAGATGCCGGAGTAGCAGAAATCACTAATATGTTGCACACGGTTTCTAAAAAAATTTCAACGAATGAAGAAATTGCGCAGATTGGAACTATTTCTGCAAACGGAGATGTATCCGTCGGAGAAATGCTTTCAAAAGCTTTCGAAAAAGTCGGTAAAGAAGGCGTAATCACTGTCGAAGAAGCCAAATCTTTAGAAACGGAATTAGAAGTCGTTGAAGGTATGCAATTTGATCGTGGATATTGCTCCCCATACTTCGTTACCAATTCAGAAAAAATGATTTGTGAGCTGGAAAACCCACTCATTTTGCTTCATGAGAAAAAGCTTTCTGTTCTACAACCGCTGCTTCCTGTTTTGGAAAAAGTTGTACAATCCGGAAGGCCGCTATTAATTATAGCCGAAGATGTTGAAGGAGAGGCTCTAGCAACATTAGTCGTTAACAAATTACGCGGCGGATTGAAAGTAGCTGCAGTTAAGGCTCCTGGGTTTGGGGATAGAAGAAAGGCAATGTTGGAAGATATTGCGATTCTTACAAATGGTCAGGTCATCAGTGAAGATTTGGGAATCAAGCTTGATACTGTTGATATGAATATGCTTGGTAGCGCAAAGAAAATCTTGATTGACAAAGACAACACAACCATCGTAGATGGCATTGGGTCTAAGCAGGATATCGAAGCTCGCTGCAGTCAAATTAAAAGACAAATGGAAGAAACAACGTCTGATTATGATCGTGAGAAACTTCAGGAAAGACTCGCAAAACTATCAGGTGGAGTAGCTGTCATAAGAATAGGTGGAGCAACAGAACTAGAAGTTAAGGAACGCAAAGACCGTGTAGAAGACGCCATTAATGCTACTCGCGCCGCAGTTGCGGAAGGAATAGTTCCTGGCGGAGGTATCGCTTTATTGAGAGCTACAAAAGTCCTTTCAAATATTGCGCATAAAAACGACGATGAGCGTCTTGGAATTGAAATACTAAAGAAAGCTATACAAGCACCTGCGCGGCAAATAGTAGACAATGCTGGTTTGGATGCTTCTTTAGTAGTTGGAAAAATCCTTGAAAACGATAGTTTCAACTTCGGTTTTGATGCAAGAAAAAGCGAATATACCGACATGATAAAAGCTGGAATTATCGATCCAGTAAAAGTTGTTAGGATTGCGCTACAAAGCGCAGCATCCATAGCAAGTTTAATGGCGACTACAGAGTGCATGATTGCTGATAAACCAGAGAAAAAAGCTGAAGCTCCAATGCCTGGACCAGGTGGTGGAATGGGAGATTATGGTTTTTAATCTTAGATAGTTTTCATTTTACAGAAGAGCCTGCTGAAAAATGCAGGCTTCTTTTTTATAAATTACAATCATTCTATTGAATAATTAATTTAATTTCTGCAAAAATAGTAATTATCGGAGTATAGCTCAGCCTGGTAGAGCACAGCCTTCGGGAGGCTGGGGTCGGAGGTTCGAATCCTCTTACTCCGACCATATAATGTGTATTAAATGCATAAAAATATTTTAAGAAAAAAATTTAAATTAAGGTATTTTGGAATAATTTTATTATTTTCTTTATAATATCTTTTATAATTAACAATAAAATTAAAAAATAAGAAATTATAGAATCTAGACTAAGGGATGATAAAGTGTTTAAAGACAAAAAAAGAATTTATATACTTGTATGTTTACTGTTAGTTATACTTTTAACAATATATAAATACCTTAGCAGAAAATCTCCTGTTATCGACGACTCTTTACCACCTGTAACTGTTGCAAAAGCAGAGTTTGGCCCCGTTGTCAGATATATAAATGCGATAGGAACCTTACGTCCATTTGATTCCGTTATAATAAAATCCGAAGTAAATTCAATTATATCCAAAATCCACTTTACTGAAGGGACAATCATTGAAGAAAACGCATTGCTGATAGAGTTTGATGATACAGCAGCCAAAGCAAACCTTATGGAAGCTGAAGCACAATACCGCCACGCGAAAAGTGAGTATGAACCCATAGAAAAACTAGCGATTAAAGGCGTAGCTCCAAAAATAGAAAGGGATAAAAAAAAGGCAGCAGTTGATATGAGCGAAGCAAAAGTCCTATCTTCAAAAAACATACTGGAAAAACATAAAATTCATGCGCCATTCAGTGGAATAATTGGACTACGTGAAATAAGTAAAGGACAATATGTTACTTCCGGTACTGAGCTGGTAAAATTAGTGGACTGCCATCCTCTCAAAGTAGACTTCAAAGTAACTGAGGCTGATATAGGAAAAATATACATCGGGCAAGAAGCAAAAGTGCTTGTTGGAGGCGATAACAGGCAGGAATATGGAGCAAAAATAACAGCCGTAGATCCTGAAAGCGAAAGAATATCTCATAGCTTTGATGTTAGAGCAACCTTAGAGGTTCCAGCAGAAGTTTCCATAGGATCAAGAACTCTAAAACCCGGAAGGTTTGTAAGTATAAAGGTCATCCCGGACGATAACCAAATGGGAATTTTAATTCCCGAAGGAGCTATAGAAAAAGTAGGAGACGATGACTATGTATATCGCCTTGTAGACGGAATCGCTGTCAGAACTGTTGTTACAACAGGAATGCATCGGGATGGATTAGTTGAAATAATAACAGGAATTAATGAGGGTGAAATTGTAATTACCAGCGGCCAAAGTGGCGTACTTGATGGAAGAGGAGTTTCTGTACAAAATCAAAAAACAATTAAAACACCTGATAAAAAACACACTAAATCGACAAAAAGAGCAAAGGCAGGAGCCAAAGAAAAAGCTAAGAAACATATTGCTGAAAAAACAAGTCCAAAACAAAAATAAATGAGTAAAATGAAATGCAAATAACTGAGTTATGTATTAGAAGACCTGTCTTTTCAACGGTATTAACATTGATAATCGTCGTATTAGGCTTGGTTTGTCAATCAAGGCTTCCAGTAAGAAAAGACCCCAAAATAGAGAAATCTCATATTTCCATTGAAGCAGAATTTAACGGTGCCAGCCCTAAAGTCGTCGAAGCGCAAATCACAAAAATTTTGGAAGGTTTTTTTGCGACTATTCCTGGGGCTGAACTTATAACATCAAACAGTATGAATGAAAAAAGTGAAATAACTATAGAATTTTCTCCAGATAGAACGCCTGACGGAGCAGCTTCCGATGTAAGAGATAAATTATCCCAGGCTAGAAGCTTGCTTCCACACGGTATTCCTGAGCCTATAATTAGAAAAGGCAGCACCGACTCAGATGCTGGAATTTATGTCGGATTTACTAGCAGTAAGCATTCCATTGATGACCTTAGAGATTACGTCGAAAAATACATTAAATCGAAATTTGAAGTCTTGCCGGGAGTCGGCAGAGCAAATCTAAGCGGCGGAAACGTTAAAAGCATGCGTATATTTTTAGACCCACAAAAACTTGCCGCATACGGATACACACCGGCAGATGTAGTGGAGGCGATACCAGCGCAGCATGTTCAACGTCCATGCGGTCGATTAATCAGCACAGATAAAGAGTATATGCTTATAGTAAACGGAGAACTAAGCAAACCGGAAGAATTTGACAAAGTTGTACTCCCCGTCAGAGAAAAACAAAGAGTTGTGCGCATAAAAGACGTTGGAAAAGCAAAACTTGTATCTGATGATATAAGGGAGGGTGCTTGGTTTAATGGCAAGGAATGCGTGACTTTGCAAATAACGAAACAATCTACAGCGAACCCGATTAATTTAAGTGAGGGGGTTCATAAAATAATGCCAGAGATTCAAGAAATGCTTCCATCTGGTGCCAAGGCGGTCGTCGCAATGGATGAAGCAAAAGAAATCAATGCTTCAATGAATAATGTTTACAGAGCAATATTCGAAGCTACAGCTTTGGTTATTATTGTTGTATTTATATTTTTATGGTCTTTAACAGCAACATTAATACCGATTGTTACTATTCCAGTATCCCTATTAGGTACATTCGCACTATTGTACGCATTTGATTTTTCTATAAATACATTCACGATGTTAGCCATGGTGCTTGCTGTCGGACTTGTAGTTGATGACGCCATCGTTGTCTTAGAAAATGTTCACAGGCGCATAGAAGAAGGTCTGTCGCGATTCAAAGCATCCATCGTCGGATCAAAAGAAATATTTTTTTCTATTATCGCAATGACATTAACACTTGCAACTGCATATATTCCAATCGGACTAACTCCGGGAAAAATTGGAAAATATTTTAAAGAATTTGCTTTGACCCTGGCAGGAGCTGTCCTAATTTCTGGATTTGTCGCTGTAACTCTATCGCCTATGATGTGCTCGAAATTACTGAACTTAAACAAGAAAAAATCAAAATCACGATTCATGAAAATAGCGCATATATATCAACAAAAAATTCTTACATCATTGGAATCCAAGTATCTTACGGCTCTAAATATGGCGCTTAATAAAAAATCAATCGTTTTATACGTCGGTGGCTTAATTTCCGTAGCAGGCATTTTTGTTGGCCACATGATGTCATCCGAAAGCAAACCACAGGAAGACACAGGATATGTATCATTCCAAGGAAATGGTCCTGTCGGTGCTTCTTATAATTTTATGAAAAAAAACGCCGATATAATAGATTCTATAATAGCAAAGACTCCATTTATACAAAATCGCTGGGTAAGTGCTAAAACCGAAGAAATCAGCGGATGGATACAATTGATCGATTGGGAAAAAAGAAGCATGCCAGCAAAAGAAATCGCTGCAATCATGGCACCAAAATTGAGAAATATCAGCGGAGTACCTTGCTCCTGTACAGCCGGAGTCAGTAGTTCAGATAGAGAATCAATAGATTTTGTGCTGCAAACAAATCAAAGTTTCGATTATCTTGAAAGATTCGGTAGAAAATTTTTATTATCATTACAAGCGCAATATCCAGGAGTACAGCATCCATTAAGATCGTCACTCCTATTGCCTCAGCAGGAGTATGTTATCGAGATAGACAGAGATAAAGCAGCATCACTAGGCGTTCCTGTAGACGACATAGTAACAACGATTGCGTATCTTGTAAGAGGACAGAAAGCTGCAAACGTGCAACGTGAAGCCAAACGAGATGAATTATTCATTCAAGCGGAAGCAAATTTAAGAAGAACTCCGGAAGACCTCTCAAGAATGCTTGTAAGATCCAAAATACCCTCACGTGATGGAGAGGCAAAAATGGTTTCCGTATCTGATTTAATTAACATCAGAGAAAGACAATCTCCTATGGGATTAAATCATTACAATCAGATGTTAGCTATTACCGTATTTGGAAATATTGCGAGCGGATATAGCTTAGGACGAGTGGTAAAAGATCTTGAGGAGATAAAAAATAAATTTCTGCCTGACACAATACAGCTTACTTTTTCTGGAGCAACAAAATCCTATCTCGAAGAAAGCCAGCAAATCATATTGGTATTTTTACTCGCATTAATTTTCGTATTTTTAGTTTTGGCAGCACAGTTCGAAAGCTTCATTGATCCGTTTATAATTATGCTGAGTGTTCCTTTTTCAATAACCGGCGCGCTTATTACTTTATACATCGTCCCAGACGGCAGTTTGAATATTTATTCTAAGGTCGGATTAGTTACTTTAATAGGATTAATAACCAAACACGGGATATTAATAGTAGATTTTGCTAATAGTCTAGTACAGAAGGGAAAACCAGTTATAGATGCCATCCGAGAAGCATCACATTTGAGACTTCGCCCTATTCTAATGACTACATTTGCCATGGTAATAGGAAATATACCGTTAGCTTTAGCAAGTGGCGCTGGAGCGGCAGCACGCAGGCAAATAGGATGGGCTATTGTGGGAGGTATGTCATTTGGAACACTATTCACTCTATTCATAGTGCCTTTGATGTATGTGATTTTTTCTAAATATAAAAGAATGAACGTACAGGAAGAGTAGGAGGTTAGTTATAAATCTAATACTTTCATATACTTGCGGAATTTATAAATCTTAATTAGTATTTTTTGCGCAAAAAGATTGATTTTATATTAGGTCGGCAGCTTCATAAAACTTATCAAATCTCTTAACTCTTGTCGCGCGGCAACATGAGATAGGCTTAATTGCGTATCTGAATTTTCTAAGTCCAAAAGAGTCATTCCTGATAAAAATAATTCCTTAAATATAACGCGTTCGCAAAATCCTACGCCTAACCTGAACCCTATACGTTTTGATAAGGCTTCCAGCACTATATTTATATCCCCTCTATTTTTGCTATATAAATTCGCTAGACGATTTTTAATTACTATCCAATCAATAGGCTTTTCTCTGCGCATCGCTCGTTCTTTTCTCTGACTCCAAACCATTTCGGCATAAATGCTTGGGCGAAACGTGGAGATATCTTCGCTGGACACCCTCACAAGCACATCCATATCAACAAAACTTTCATTAATCGGAGTAATTAGAGTATTGGCATATGAATGCGATATTTGAGATAGAAATGTGTCGTTTCCTGGCGTATCAATAACAATAAAATTACAATTTGAGCATTTTTCAATTGCTTTATTAAAAAGATCTCCTTCTATTTTTATCGCTTCATCTTTATCTGATGCTATGCTTTTTTGAATAGCGATATGTTGTGGCAATTTCAGCTTAGGATTTTTGGACGCAGATATTTTTCGATGCTCAAAATATCTCGTAAATGAACCCTGCCTTGCATCTACATCAATTGTTCCGACTTTATGACCAGTGTTTAATAAATATACAGAAATATTCATAGCAACCGTCGATTTTCCTGTTCCGCCTTTTTCATTTCCGAGAACAATTATATATGGCTTCATATGCTTATTCCTTTTGCTTTATTTTTTCTACGTATAATAACAGCGGTCATTATGACACCTATCGATAAAACCGTCATTAAAATGGTTGCAAGAGCGTTTACTTCCGGAGATATTCCGAATCTCAAACTTGAAAAAACAATCATTGGCAATGTTGTTGCCCCCGGACCAGCAACAAAACTCGCAATTACAACGTCATCCAAAGATAAAGCGAAAGCAAGAAGCCAACCCAGGACTATCCCTGGAGATATTAGAGGAAGTGTAATAACAAAAAACACCTTAAGCGGAGATGCACCAAGATCAAGCGCTGCTTCTTCTAGAGATGCATCAAAATCCTGCAACCTTGTTCGAATTAACATTGTTACATAAGATACTGTAAGGGTTATATGCGCTATAACAACAGTTAAAGTTCCTCTGCCATTAGGCCATCCGAAAAATCTTTCCATTCCAACGAAGAGCATTAGCAAAGATAATCCCATAACAACTTCCGGCATGACTAAAGGAGCAGCAATCGCACCAACAAACAACGATTTTCCACGAAATCTTTTTAATCTCGTGATAACTATTGCAGCGATAGTCCCTATTATCACAGATATAGTTGCTGATACACCGGCAATTTTCAGACTCGTAAGTGTTGCACGCAAAATGATAGGATCTGACACCAATGCTCTATACCACTTTAAAGAAAATCCAGACCAGACATTAACAAACCGCGATTCATTGAATGAATAGATAACTATGCAAATCAGCGGCAAATATAAAAACATATATCCCATAAATAAAACAAAATTTGACCATTTAAACCGCATTTTATTGATTTTCTTTCAAATTTTTTTGTACCAACTTCACTTCTCTCCGCCGCTGCGCAAAAACTATCGGCAATACCACAAATATCAATAGTATAATGGATAATGCTGCAGCTGTTGGCCACGACATATTTCCAAAAAATTCGTTCCAAACAAGCCGACCGATAGTCAGTGTTTGCGCACCGCCAAGCAATTCTGGTATAACAAACTCTCCGATTGCAGGAACAAACACAAGCGCTGATCCTGTGTATATACCAGGACTGGCTAAAGGCACAATAATTGAAAAAAATGCCGTAAACGGAGAGCTTCCCAAGTCGTAAGCCGCCTCAATTAGTGAATAATCTATTTTTTCAACCGCGCTATAAATAGGAAAAATCATAAAAGGAAGATATGCATATATTATACCAATACATGCTGCATATGAATTATTCATCAACTGTAATGGAACATCGATAATATGAAATTTCATTAAAACACTGTTTATAAAGCCGCATGGGCTAAGCAACATAATCCAGGAATAAATACGAATTAAAAAAGATGTCCAAAACGGCAATACAACTAACATGAGAAGAATTGCGCGAATTTTTTCCGACGAACGAGCAATAGCCAACGCCATTGGAAAACCGATTAAAAGACAGCATATTGTAGATGTTCCAGCAATTAATATCGAGGTAACAAATCCTTTTATATACATTTCATCAGTAAAAAGCACAAGATAATTGCTGATATTAAGGCGAATTTGCAATGTATATCCGGAAACCCAATCAATGAGACTCGTATATGGAGGAGAAGCAATCAAGCTGTCTGAAAAGCTAATTTTTAGAAGAATCAGACAAGGGCATATGAAAAAAACTATGATCCAAATTGAAGGAATAGATATAAGTAAATGTTTTCCGGTAATCTTTTTAGTTAAATTTGCAAACCAAGAGATTATTAACTCCTCTATTCTATACATTTAATACTAAAGTCCTCTTCTAAACTGATGACGTTAGTCTATCAATTAGGCACAGAGTTATCAATTTTATAATTAGATCTTTGGTGGACGCTGCAGGGATTGAACCTGCGCCCCCTGCCGTGTGAAGGCAATGTTCTACCGCTGAGCTAAGCGTCCGTATGAAACCAGATTTAATTTTTACAATCTTTATAAGAAAAATACAAGGTATCAACTACTGTAAAAGCAATCTATAATTATGATATATTTAATTCTGTGTTTTTTAAAACAATCATGCTAAAAATTATTACATACATACTCATATTTTTGCCCTATTTTAATTCTTTTGCAGAAATCATAACGACTGATCAGATTTCTGTAATTAAGAATATATTCGATAAAGCAGACAAAAATACCTTAGTAATTTTCGATTGCCATGATGTTATATTTGAATCTAAAGACAGAATACTGCAAGCAGACAACAAAACAATTCATAAATACTATTGGGATAAGTATTTTAATAAATCTTCCGCCTATAAACAAAGAGACGCTCGACTTATTGCAAAAATAGAAACAGAATACCGGCTACTAGAAGTAGAGTGGCCAATATTAATAGAGAAGTTGCAGCAAAAAGGAGTAAAAACAATATTATTAACGTCTGCTCAAGTTGGAAAAACGACAAAGTTTGCTGCTTTTGAAGATATAAGATATTTAAAATTACTAGAAAATAATATTAATTTTAGAAATTCATGGAAAAATATAAATCCAATTGTTTTTGTAGATTTGTCGCAATATAAGTACGGAACAAAAAGATATCCTATATTTAAAAATGGTATGTTATTCACTGATGGACTAGAAAAAGGTACCTTGTTATATGCGTTCTTAAGGAAAATTCCGGAATACAAAATAAATAAAATAATTTTTGTAGACAATAGCATGAAGCATATTTATTCCGTAAAGAAGGTTTCTGAAAGAATAAAAGCTGAATATATTGGAATCAATTATATCAAATCTCTAACTTCAAAAAAACAACCAGTCGATATAGAGGGTGTAAAAAAACAGTTTGAAATTTTATTAAAAAGAAAAAAATGGGTAACTGATAAAGTAATTAATGAAACATATAACAAAAGCGTTTGGATATTTCATAAACCATTAACAAATAAATACAAAGATATTTTATAAAAAGATACGAATGCTTTCTAAGGGCCCACATCTTCAACGATTCTGACTATTCCAAAATTCAAATATCTTATACCGGTAAATAAGGTCATAAAAGCCGCAATCCATAAAGAAATAATCCCTGCTTCTTGTATTATTTCGATAGAAGGAAACGCTTTTACAAATAACAGACAAGAAATAGACAGCATCTGCATAGCTGTTTTCCACTTCGCATATTTCGTAACCGGAACCCTAAGTTGCATTTCCGACATAAATTGCCGCAATCCTGAAACTATTATCTCTCTCGCCAAAATTATACACGCTCCAATGAGGTGTACACCTGTTATCGAACCAGTGCCAGACAACATAAGCAAAATCGTTGAAACTAACAATTTATCGGCAACAGGATCTAGAAACCTTCCAAAGGCAGAGACTTGCTTCCATTGTCTAGCAAAGTATCCATCAAAAAAATCAGTAACACATGCAATTATAAATAGCAATGTCGCTGATAAGTGTGACCAGAAATCATTTACATAAAAACATGCCACAATAAAAGGAATAGCAAAAATCCTAAACATTGTTAGCAGATTCGGAAGCATCAAAAATTTTTTTAACATCCAACTATAGACTTACTAAATATATAAAATAAAGCATACATTATGCTAATCCATTTGGGTCAACATCTTGTAATGAAGTAGGATAATATTTAGGAGCTTTTTTCTCATCATTTGATGCTACAAAATAACCTATATTCTCTAAAATATTATCCCCATAATCTCCAATGCTAGATTGTTTATAACTTGTGTTTTGTTTATTACTTTCTATATTATTTAAAAAATAAGATGAAACCCTTGCGCAAGAGCAGTTTCTATCATGTGAATTATGACTTGCTTTCAGAAATGCAATACAATGTTTTTTTATCGTTTTCCATCTGACAATCATGGTAATCAAAAAAAACAAAATAACTGTATAAACAGCGTTATTCATATAAAAATCCAAAATATTCTAATCGGCATTATAATAACATTGCCGACAGAACAAGTCCACACAACGAATAAGCTGATCGAAAATTATTTGACCAAATATTACAGCAAACCAATAACAGCTAAAATCATTATTACAATCGCTGCATAAACTATGTATAACATATTAATATTTGTGTTATTTTTTAAAAATGGAATGTAAAAATTAAATCTTTCAACCTGCGCTTGTTTTTCCGTATCGATATGTATTTTTTTCTGCAGAATTCGTGATTCTTTAAAGCGAGATAATATGTCTGCGTGATCTATATTCAAAAATTTTGCATAATTCTTTATGAACCCTATGGCATATACAGACTCAGGAAGCAGATGAAAATCTGAACTCTCAATAGCCTTTAAATAACACCGCGGTATTTTTAGTTCTTGCGATATACTCTCCAATGTCTCGTTTTTTACTTCTCCTGCTATCTTAAATTGATTAAATAAATCATCCATCCAAGTGCTCTCAACATATACTGCAAGTTGTATAATGAATTATACATCAACTTTCTATACTTTTATAGACTTTATTGTTATCATTAAGAAGTTTTTGTAAGAACGGATAGTCGCTGTTATATCTCATAACAGAGGAAAGTCCGGACTCCTCGAAGGAGAGTGCCAGATAACGTCTGGCGACAGCATTGCAAATAATGTATGTCAGGGAAAGTGCAACAGAAAATATACCGCCTTTTTTTAAAATTGGTAAGGTTGAAATGGCGAGGTAAGAGCTCACCGCATAATCGGCAACGATTATGGCTTTGGCAAACCCCACTTGGAGCAAGATCAAATAGAAACAACTCTCAGATGCCCTTCGCATAATGTTGTTTGGGTAGATCGCTGGATATTTATGGTGACATAAATACAAGATGAATGACTATCGGGATGATTAACTAATTATAGAGTATATCGTCTTACAGAATCCGGCTTACAGTTTTTACAAAAACTAAGTTACATTTGTTTTTTTTGTGACTATTAATCAAAAATTAACTTTTTTTCGTTAATGTTGACATGGATTATTTAACCATATTAACGGAGAAAACACATGAAAAAGTCCTTTATTTATCTATCTAGCACCATATTTATATCATTATTTACTATTAATTCAGTGGATGCGGCATTTTCTTTTGGAAAAAGTAAAAATAAAGAGCCCCAAGAAACAGTTGCCTCAAAAACGTTTAATGAAGCTGACTTGGGATCTTTTGTAAAAATGGGAAAAACAGAAATAGCAACACTTAAATCTTACGAAAAAGCGCTCGGCTCTTTGGGACAAGAAGTAACAAAGCTTGTAAGTAACCCAAGCGCTTTTTCGCAGGATCATGAGGCTGCATTACCAATAATTATTTGTGTTCCATTATCAAATACACAGATATACGCAAAAGCAATCATCGAAGCAAATACCCAGATGGACAATGGAATTAGCTCTTATTCCAAAGTGAAAACCAGATCAAACGACAAAGAAGCAAATGGAGAAAAACTAATACGCCTTGGTGTATCACTTTCTGAAGCGGGACCGGTTGCTCTTGCCGCTTTGAAAGCCAATATAGTAATAGCACATAAATGGCTTAAGGATAATAAAGACGCAGAATCTACTAATAGTGGAAAAGTTAAACTTTCTTTAGAAAAAATATCAAAAATTCTTGGTGAGAAGAAAAAAATGTTTAGCAAAACCATGGCTCCAGGAGAGGAAAGATCCGAACAGGAATTGTTAGAGGAATCAAAAACAATGGAACAAACCATGAATCAACGTTCCAAGCTTCATCCGTTATTAGAAAGATATACTGAAAATCTTACTGCCTGGGAAGAAACCATCGCTTTAAACAAAGAATATCTGGAAGCCGCTATAGCCTTTATTGATGGAAATCCAGAACCACTACAGGCACTATCAGCAGAATGCGAAACAGCTGTCAGCGGTCGTCGAAAGGCAAATGAAGCTGAAGATGACGAAGATTCAAACACTAGAGGACGAAACGGTCGATTCGAGCACGCTAAAAAACCAAAGCAATCAAGACGTGCTCCTCAAAGAGCCAACCGCCATTAATAATAATTCGAAATATTATTATAATACATATAGGGGACTCTATCACATAGAGTCCTCTTTTTTTGTTTGATATTCTGCTATAGTTATCTCAAATAATTTAGAGCAGTAATGAGTATTATTAGATCTGCGTTTACCGTAGGATTTTTCACATTTTTAAGCAGAATCATAGGATTTTTACGAGAATGCGTAATGGTATTTTGCTTAGGAGCTGGAATGTACACCGATGCATTATTAGTGGCTCTCAGATTAGCAAACACTTTTCGTAGAATTTTCGCGGAAGGAGCGTTTAACTCTTCATTCCTTCCAAGATTTTCAAAAATACTTCATCGTGAAGGAAAAAATGAGGCAAACGTCGTTTTATCAGATGTTTTCAGTGCGTTATTAATTATACTTACTATATTTTGCGCTATTGTCTTGTTCTTTTTTCCGTCAGTGTTGCGAATTTTAGTATCAGGATTTGATATCTTAAGTGACAAATTCGGATTAACTGTAACGCTTGGAAGAATATGCTTTCCATATCTGATTTTCATATCTATAACCTCTTTGTTTGCTGGAGTTTTAAATACGATCAACAAGTTCGCTCTTCCTGCCGCAATGCACTCAATTCTCAGTGTTTTTACAATAACGGCATTGCTATTATCACATTGTTTTGATTTGTCTTCTTTTCTCACAGTTCACATCATATCAATATTTGTATTGCTCTCAGGTATAGCACAATCCTACACATTATTTCTTTCAATCAAACAAAATGGTTTTTTCATTTCAACTCGCTGGAAATGCTGGACAAATCGAGTAAGCGACATAATGAAACATATGATACCTGGGATCATTGGCGCAGGAGTTTGGCAGATAAATATTCTTGTGGATACAACAATATCGTCATACTTACCAACCGGAACGATTACATGCATAAACCTTGCCGACAGATTAAATCAATTTCCATTAGGAACGCTGGGAATCGCTTTAAGTACAGCGCTTTTACCATCATTATCAACGCATATTAGTATGAAAAAATATGAAGAAGCGAGAAAAGATTTAGAGCGTGGACTTGTTTTTGCCTGTTTTCTTACATTTTTTGCGACTACTGTCATGATAGCCCTAGACATACCAACTGTTTCTGTCGCATTTCAAAGAGGATTATTTGAAGAGGATCAAGTAATTATAACTGCAAGCGCTCTCGTTGGATTAACCATCGGATTACCAGCATACATACTAACCAAAGTCTTTTCTGCTGTCTACTTTGCCTCAGGTGATACAAAATCTCCTGTAATTTTCGGAGCGTTATCAGTGATATTAAACGCGATTTTTTTGATTGCATTAGTTCCATTTCTAAAATATTTAGGATTAGGATTATGTACTTCACTATCAGCGATTTCTAATTCTCTTATGCTAATATACTTTTTAAATAAAAAAATCAGGATTAATTTTTCTAAAAATTTCACTTGCAATATATTTGCGCAAATATGCGCTTCCATTTTAACATATTGTTCCCTTACAAAATTATCTGATATATTTTGGACTCCTACACTTGGAACTCAAATTATGAAATGGCCGATATACATTTTTTTCATCATCACATCTATATGCGTTTTTTTCATTACTACAGCTCTCACTCTAAAACTATTTCAACAATCCAATTGGAGATTATGGAAAAAAGAATCATGGTAAAACCTGCGGTTGTAATTGCATAATTATTTTACTTGATTAGTTGTTATCTTCGAACTACATTGAAATTATTAGGTTAATTTTTTATATTAGCGTAATTCTTGTAAAGTATTTATATTTTTTATTACACTTTACAGTTGTTTTTTATGTAAACTGTAATTCAATATATGGTGGAAAAAATGATTGATATTTTTATAGTTCTTACCTACCTTGCTGTTACAATAATTGTTGGCTTTATATATGGTCGAAGCGTAAAAAGTATAAGAGACTTTTCTGTCGCAGATAAAACTTTTCCGACCGCAGCGTTGGTAGCCACCATTTTTGCTAGCTGGATGGGAGGGGATGACTTAATAGGCATTACTGAACGTATATATAGCGTTGGCGTTATTTTCCTTGTAGTTCAATGGGCTCAGCTTATAAGTTTAGCAATACATGCCTACATAATAGCCCCCAAAATACTAAAAGATTTCGAAGACAAAATATCAATTGGAGAAATTATGGGTGAGCTCTATGGTGATGTTGGAAAATTCACTGCGGGAGTCTCAAACATATTGTTTGCAATAGGATATATTGCCGTGCAAGTTAGTGCAATTGGATATGTTTGTAATCTTTTTTGGGGGATATCTCATCTTTATGGAACAATATTAGGCAGTGTCATTATAATAGCTTACTCTGCGTTTGGTGGAATAAGGTCAGTAGTTTTTACAGACATTCTTCAGTTCGGTGTGTTAATTATTGCCATACCCCTTATGGCCAATTTCCTTTTGTATGACGTTGGGGGACTGGAAACATTAATTGCAAAACTTCCGGAATTTCATAAAACAATAGATCCATCTAGAGATGATTTTATGTTTTATGTAGTAATGTTTGTGGTTTGTGCGTTTCCTTATTTTAATCCTATTTTAATTCAAAGAATATTAATGGCAAAAGATACAAAGCAAGCCAGTGACTCACTTATAACTTCTGGGTTGTTGTTTGTTCCATTTTATACCGCTATAACAATTATTGCTTTGACCGCTGTATTAAAATTTCCTAGTATAGATCCCAATTTAGCGTTCCTGAATTCGCTTCATTTTTCGCTTCCTCCGGTGTTGAAAGGACTAGCTGTTTCTGGGGTTTTAGCTGTTATAATGTCAACGGCAGATTCTTTTTTAAACGTTGCCAGCATATCGGCAGTCAAAGATATATCTGTTGTTATTTGGCCTAACATGAGCGATAAAATGCAATTGCGTTTAGTAAGATTTTCTACAGTATTTTTTGGATTTATATCTATATATATAGCTACTTGTTTTTATAGTATGATAGATTTTTGGTTATACTTTGTTAATTTTTGGACACCTACTGTCGTTGCCCCAATGATTATGTACATGTGCGGCATAAGAGTTAAAATAAAACATTATATAATTAGCATGGTAATAGGTTTTTGCGCTATAGTTGTATACAGAACCGTTGGCAGCGAAGAATTCAATGTAATAAGTCAGCTTGTTGGAATGAGCTTCACGATTATATCTATGCTAATATTTCATAAAAGCGGAATTAGCAGGGTTAGCGTGGCGCAAACGGCAATAAAGTAATCTGTGATCATAAATGAACATCTTAAATAAACTCGCTAAGTTTGCTGAAAAGCGCGTGGAAGAATACGGCGCCAGATACACTGCTTTTGGAGCCTTCTATGCGATCAGCCTTGTGCTTCCCATATACATGTGGACAGTCACAACTGCTAAATATACTTCTGTTGTTACATTTCGTGTATTAGCTACTGTGTTTGGCTTTTTATTAGCTATATCAAGTACTTGGTATCCTTTTTTTAAAAAGTATCTACCTTTGTTTTGGTATTTTGCAATAACGTTTTGTCTGCCATTTTTTAACACATATTTGATTATCATAGACGGACTTTCTCTGTTTTGGATAGCAAACTTAACGATAGCCTTAATATTAGGAATGGTATTACTGGACTTCTCGAGCTTTATAGTTATATTTCCTTTAGGAGCCGCCTTAGCCTTATTATGCGCTTACTTACTAGGTCATCAAATTACCCCTGCACATGTTCCCAGCAATATTATATATCCGTCATGCTATTTGCTTTTTTTCGTTTTTATAATTGCAGCTGTCTTTTTTAAAGATAAAGAAAAGACGCATTCTGACAAAATTAAAGCAATGAAAAGTTTAGCTGGCTTAATCGCGCATGAAATAAGAACGCCACTTTCAACAATAAATGCACAATTGCATCTTTTGAGATCTTCAAACGGCAAAAATAATAAAGAATCATTAAATTCTAGAACACACATTATGCTCAGTGAACTCGACACTGTTAATTACACTATAAATATGATTCTTGATCGCCTACAAGATCATGCATTAAATATAGATTGTAAGTCTATGCCGATAAACTCTTATATCAACTCTGCTATTAATAGATATCCATTTGGTGATGAAGAGCGCAATCTGATACACATAAATGTAATAAACGATTTTGAGCTTTCCGCTAATGAACACCTAATGTCTCAAGTTTTATTTAATCTTATACAAAACGCATTATATCAAATAAAAGCAGCTAAAAAAGGCGAGATTTATATAACAGCATATAGTAACAGAAAGAGAGATGTTTTATCTATTAAAGATACTGCTACCGGAATTAAAAAAGAGATAAAAGAGCGGTTGTTTGAACCGTTCAGTACTAGCAAATCTTGCGGTACTGGAATAGGATTATATTTCTGTAAAACAACATTAAAAACAATGAATGGCAACATACGCTGTGAATCAGCAGATGGAGAATACACTAATTTCATCATAGAATTTTAAAAGCAATTAAAATAATAAATAATGAAGTTTTTTGGTTTCTATGCGGGCTTGGCTGATACTGTCTAAAATCATTCCGCATGTTAAACTTAAGAATGATATCAACATGATTCCAGTTGATAAAACAGCTGTTGGCAATCGTGGCACAACGCCAGTTTCCAAAAAAGTCATTACTATTGGGTATGCCAAAAAAAGCGATAAACAAAATAAAAACAAAGAAATAATACCGAAAAAAAACAGCGGTCTAGTTTCTTTTAATAATCTTATGATACTAAACAAGATTTTTAATCCATCTTTAAATGTGCTTAGTTTACTATGCGAATTCGGAGGACGCTCTAAATATTGTGAATCAATCTCTGCGCATGGTATAGAGAGTGTTAGCGCATGAATAGAAAGCTCCGCCTCTATATCAAACCCATTAGTCATAACGGGAAACGTTTTTACAAATCGTCTAGAGAACGCCCTATATCCAGAAAAAATATCGGCGAATGTGCTGTTAAAAAGTGTCCTTAATATAAAATTGAATATTTTATTCCCTATTTTATGTCCGTTTCTGTATGACTTCTCAGACTTTTCCTTTCTGACAGCAACAACCATGTCCACATTGTCAAGCTCTATCAATTTTACCATCTTTGGAGCATCTGAAGCATCATATGTTGAATCTCCGTCTGCAATAATATAAATATCCGCATCTATATCAGAAAACATTTTTCTGATAACGTTTCCCTTGCCTTTTTTATTTGCACATACTACAATGGCGCCAGCATTTTTTGCATTCACAAAGGTATCGTCATTAGAACAATTGTCATATACATATATAATGGCATTAGGAAGATGTTTTTTGAAAGAAATTACAACATCAGTAACTGTGCTTGCTTCATTATAACAAGGAATTAAAACGGCTATCGACTTCATATAATTATCCATATAAGTATTAATTATTATTAACGCATACAAATCATTAATATTGAGTAAATAGAAATACTACGTAAACAGTTGTTGTACTTGCCGCATATTATATGTTAGCATTTTTACTATGAATGGTTAGGGAGAATAAAGTGAAAAAAGACATAGAATTAAAAGAAGAAGAGCGTCAAAAATGTGAAATTTGGACTCGCGTAATGGGATATCACCGCCCTGTTTCCTATTTCAATGTTGGAAAAAAAGGAGAGCATGCTGAGCGCGTTCATTTTGACGAATCAAAAACTTGCTGCCGCCATTGTGACAAGTAAAGGCGAATGGGAAAAACTCTTTTTGTCGGCGGCTTAGTCTCCATAACAACAGTGGATTATCCAGAGCATATCGCATCAGTTGTATTTCTGCAGGGATGCCCATGGAGATGCAAGTATTGTCACAATAGTCACCTACAATCTATATTGCCTTCTGAGTCTTTACCTTGGGAAGATGTTTTAGGTGTTTTAAAGTCACGCAAAGGATTTGTGGAAGCGGTTGTTTTCAGTGGAGGAGAGCCATTAATACAAGAAGCTCTTTTAGACGCGATTCGAGACGTAAAAGACATGGGATTTTTAGTTGGATTACATACGTCCGGATCCGCCCCATCTAGATTGACTCAAGTTATTCCTTATATTGATTGGCTAGGGTTCGATATAAAACATGGATTTAAAGATTACTACAGCATCACTAACGTTGAAAACAGCGGCGATTTAGCTTATGAAAGCTTGAAAATCGCCATCGCCTCCAATGTTGATTTAGAAGTAAGAATCACCATGTTTGAATCAATTGATATTTCCGCAATAGTAGATACTTTGAAAGAAATATCATCGCTTGGAGTAAAAACGGTTGTATTACAAAAATGCAGAGATAAAGATGAAAATGTAGTTGAACATCCTATATTTTCTGATAAACTTCTTCTTGAAGACGTATCGAAATATTTTGAGAATTTTTTTATCCGATAATATTCGTTGCGGCTGAGTTACAAAAAAGGATAACCATATATGGCAAATCATAAATCTGCTTTAAAAAGAATAAAACAAAACGCAAAAAGAGCAGAACACAACAAGGACAGAATTAGTCGCATAAAAACTTTTATTAAAAAATTTATTGCAAACCTGGGAACGGATAACGCAACATCTGCATTTTCAGTTGCTCAATCTGAAATCCAGAAAGGTGTTGCGCGAGGAGTATTACATACAAATACTGCGAACCGCAAGGTTTCTCGATTGAATAGATTATTAAAAGCGTCAGAAACGAAATAATTTCGTATATTTGCCTTTTGATTTTCTCGATGAACAGGTGTTTCATTGCATAATGTTGGTATTAAAAAATTATGGACAACGGTTTATCGAAATTTGCAATCTGAATTAGGTGTGTCAGTCGCAAACAGCTGGATCGCGCCTCTTGTTGTTGAAAAACTAGAAGATGGAACGATTTATTTGTCTGCTCCAAGTATGTTTTTACGTGATTGGGTACAAAACAACTATTCTGAGCAAATTTTAAGGTGTTGTTCACGGGAAAATGAAAAAATCAAAAACATAGAAATTTTTGTTGCTGATTTTGTTGTAGCGGCGGCAAAAAATCTAGACATAAATCTGGATAAAGCATTAGAAAACTCTCAGAAACCAGAAGAGCAGTCAGATATCAGCATCCCGCTAGATCCAAGATTAACATTTGATAATTTCGTTGTTGGAAAACCTAACGAGTTTGCATATGCGGCTGCGCTTAGAATCGCGGAATCCGAAAAAGTAGCGTTTAACCCCCTATTTTTATATGGATCTGTAGGATTAGGAAAAACACATCTTATGAACGCGATTGCTTGGAGCATTAAGTCAAGAAGCCCTGAGCGTACAATCGCATATTTATCTGCTGAAAAATTTATGTACCAATTCATTAAGGCTGTTAGATTTAAAGATACAATGGCGTTTAAGGATCAATTTAGATCTGTAGATGTTTTAATGATAGATGATATTCAATTTATATGTGGAAAAGATTCAACTCAAGAAGAATTCTTTCACACATTCAATACTTTGGCCGACAATAAACGGCAAGTTATTATATCTGCTGATAAATCACCATCAGACTTAGAGGGGATGGAAGAACGATTAAAATCTCGTTTAGGTTGGGGGTTAGTAGCGGATATTCATCCAACAACATACGAGCTGCGACTCGGAATTTTACAATCAAAATCAGCGTCGCTGTCTGTAACTATTCCTGACAAAGTTTTAGCATTCGTCGCCCACAAAATTACATCTAACATCAGAGAACTGGAAGGAGCTTTAAATAGAATTGTCGCCAGCGCCGTATTTGTAGGACGAGAAATCACAATAGAAAGCGCACGCGAAGTTTTATCTGATTTATTGCGCACCAGCACGCGAAAAGTAACAATAGATGAAATTCAAAAAAAGGTTGCAGCGCATTACGCGATAAAATTAAGTGATATGTCTTCCGCTCGCAGAGACAGGCAAATTACATTGCCGCGTCAAGTTGCTATGTATTTATCGAAGCGCTTGACTACTCAATCTCTCCCTGAAATCGGAAAAAATTTTGGCGGGAGAGATCATACGACCGTATTGCATGCCGTAAAAAAAATAGAAGAAGTTGTAGAATCGAATACTAGCGTAGCGGAAGATATCAGGCTCCTGCTTCAAGTGCTTGAAAAACCTACCTAATCAATGAAAATTAATTTTGTTTTTATTATTATAGATTTATCATCTTTTGCGGTTATAATCATGGTGTAGTAGGAAAATATCTCTCGAACATATAGAACGTATAATTTATATTTGGAGTTATTTATATGAGACGTTATCGAAATGGAAAAATTGTCGCAACAATCGGACCGGCAACCTGTGATACAGATAAATTAGAAAACCTGCTTTGTAATGGAGTTGATGTTTTCAGGTTGAATTTTTCACATGGATCCCATGAGGGTCATGCAAAGGTGTATGAGACCATACGAGCCTTAGGAAAAAAGCATAATTTTTATCCTTCTATTTTAGCTGACCTGCAAGGACCGAAACTAAGAATTGGCACGTTTGAAAACGATAAAATCATCCTTGAAGCAGGCGATACTTTTAGATTCGATTTGGACAAAACACCAGGTAATTCACGCAGGATTAATCTCCCTCATCCAGAGATTTTAGAAGCTCTTCAGGAAGGCGCAACGGTGCTTTTAGACGATGGAAAGCTAAACGTTGAAGTAACAAAATGTGGCAATGATTTCGCTGAAGTTAAAGTAGTAGTAGGCGGTCCTCTTTCTAATAGAAAAGGAGTAAATGTTCCACATGTAATGCTTAAAATTCCAGTGCTGACTGAAAAAGATTTAAAAGATTTGGATTTTGCTCTTGACCTTGGGGTAGATTGGGTTGCTCTTTCCTTCGTACAAAATGTTGAAGATGTGGAAAATGCGAAAAAAATTATAAAAGGCCGAGCAGGCGTTATATCAAAACTTGAAAAGCCATTAGCTATCAGGGCTCTTGAGCCTATAGTAGATGCGTCGGATGCTATTATGATTGCTCGTGGCGACCTTGGAGTTGAGATGAATCCTGAGGAAGTTCCACCAATACAACGACGCATTATCAACACATGTCATAGATTGGGACGACCTGTTATTGTCGCAACGCAAATGTTAGAATCAATGATTACTGCACCAAGTCCTACTCGCGGAGAGGTCTCGGATGTAGCAACAGCGGTATATAGTGGAGCAGATGCCACAATGCTTTCAGCGGAATCTGCGTCCGGTCAATATCCTTTTGAGGCAGTATCCATGATGAGTAAGATCATTAATCATGTAGAAAACGATCCATATTGCATAAGGCGGCTTGAGGATGATACTCAGCTCCCTCAGTGCACAGTAATAGATGGTATCTGCATGGCAGCGAAAAATGCCGCCGAGTATTCATGCGCAGGTGCTATAGTATTATTTACAGAATCTTTTGACTCAGTTGCAAGGTGTTCCAGATTACGTCCAAAAACTCCAATAATTTTAGTAACAGATTCTGCTAAGCTTGCCAGCAAATCTGGATTATGTTACGGAGTATACTCCGTCGTTACTAAAAAAGAATTTGAGCTGAACATGATGTCAGTAACAGCAAAAACAATAGTTTCTGAACACAAGTTTGCAAACATCGGAGATAATATAATAGTAGTAAACGATATTTCCGGAAGCTCTCTTGAAATTTGCAGAATATAAATAATAAGAATCTCTGTTTTCTAATAAAATATAAAAATCGTTGAATTTATTTGACGGTTTTTCTTGCTTTTGCCAGAAGTGAACTTATATAGTTAATATTATAAATGACTTTGGAGATAAAAATGAAATTACATTGTCTATTCTCTGCAGTGATTGCTTTGATAACGGCAAATTATGCTGTTTGTATGAGTGATTTCCTGGATAACAGCCGCTGTACTGCTACCAATAGCGATGAATCTAAATAACGCGTTTTTCGACCAAGAGTCGAAGATGAAAAAATCCGAGGAGTAATGTTGCATTATACTGTATGTCCAACATATGAATCTACGCTATCAGCTTACTATGGCACAGGAGTATCAGCGCATTATACTATAGAAGACAATGGAACTCCCCATTACAATGTATCTACATCAAACGTAGCCTTCCATGCTGGGGCATCTCAATTCAGAGGATTTACTTCTCTTAACAGGTCTTTTATAGGAATAGAGCACGTACATCCTGGGTATGTTGAGTCTGAAGTGATATATGATTCTAAATGGGGAACTCCAGTATCGCGATCAGGAGATTCACGTCTTTGGTTTCCATTTAGTAACGAACAATTTGTTTCCAGCTGTACACTTACTGCACAATTACAAAAAAAACATCGAATTCCTGGAAGTTTAGTCATAACACACGCAGATGCGGCTATTGGCAGAAAATCTGATGTTGGACCTATGTGGAATTATAAAAAAGCATTCACAGAATTTGGTATTGGGTATTTTCCTGAAAAACGAACAATAAATTTATCTCAGTTCAGTAATTTAACAGATGAAAACTATATTAAATTAATCCGCATGTATGGATATAAAGCGCAAGATTCTGATAATAGGGTAGGTGAAATAAAAGCATTTCAAATGCACTTTTCTACTGACAATATATCTGGAGAGTTAGTAGAATCAACCAGAAGAGATGTTATTAATCTTGTAATCGATTATTATCAATACAACGATCCATTTGGCGGCTATGACGATAATTTTAGACGCAAAATTGACGAATTTTGCACAAAATTTCCAGAAGCCACAGGTGGATTTTCTGAATTTATTTAGCGCTCATTAACCACCCTTGCTACGGTTGCTAACCATAGCAAATTTTTTTGTTAGATCATAAGTTTTGCTCTCAAAAGTTACAAACTATTCCAATACGCTCTTGCTCGTTCGAGATCTTCCGGTGTATCTACGCTGATTGGTGACTCTATATCAATTAATTTTATTCCAATTGTCATGCCATTTTCTATAGCGCGTAACTGCTCCAGTTTTTCGGTTTTTTCCAGATAACTCTGCGGTAAGGAAATGAATTTCTCCAACATTTCTGATCGAAAACAATAAATTCCTACATGTTGATAGTAAGGTCCTCCAAATGGCACCGCAGATCTGCTAAAATATATCGCGTTTCCTATATGATCGAATTTGTTTGCATTTTCTATTGAATCATATGCGATTACTGGCTTCACAACACTATCTAAAAGATATGAATGATCTCGTATAGGGGTAGCTAACGTAGAAAAACTGTAATCTGATTCACGAACTATCGTTAATGCCGCCTGAATTAATTTTTGCGCAACAAAGGGCATATCTCCCTGAACATTAATTATATATTTGTATTTATTCGTTTTATCGAAAGATTTATAGGCGGCAAACACACGATCTGTACCGGACGCCAATTCAGGATCTGTCAATACTGCGATGCCACCGGCTTTTTGTACGGCATCGGCAATTTTCTCTTCATCACATGCGACAATTATATCTCCAGCATTGGATGCCTTTACGCTTTCTAATGTTCTGATTATTAAAGGCTTACCACCTATATCAGAAAGCATTTTTCTCGGTAATCTTGTTGATGCAACACGCGCAGGTATTACTATTAATGTATCCATTATGATAATCTCCGGAAAATTTATTTGTTTTAATGGTGCGGTCGAGAAGAATCGAACTTCCACGGAGTCTCCTCCACAGCGACCTCAACGCTGCGCGTCTACCAGTTCCGCCACGACCGCAAGAATCCAAAACGCAAAAGAAAAATGGTGGGCAATGCAGGGCTCGAACCTGCGACCACCTGATTAAAAGTCAGATGCTCTACCAACTGAGCTAATTGCCCGACAGATTTTAAAAATCACGCCATTTATAATTATAAACAGCGTTAGCCTGTTACATAACATAAAAAAAATCACATGTTAAAGCAATACCTTTTATTGAATAATTCAATATACAGCTTTTCAGATATTAGCAAATTATATGGTATGATTGATTTTTACACAGATTGTCCGCTGTAGTAAGATACTAATCCACATATAATACTACAGCGGCAGAAGATTCGAGTACATACCATTTTATAATTTCAAGGCAAGGCACTGATTTTGAAACGTTACAAAAAAAAATTCGTCGGCACAGTCAGAATTCGCTGAAACTACTGAAATTTAGAGACGTCAAAAGCTGATTGTTATATTTGATGACAATCCTCCTATATAAACTCGACAGTATAACACAAATATGACACAGAATCACTATTGTTAGTATATGTAAATCTTTATATACATTGCATATGTGGATATTGAGTTTTAACAATTAGGGATATCATGAAAAAACTATTGATACTTTTATTTGTCTTTGCTTACTCACAAACTGAGGCCATGACGGCCCCTCCTATTTTGACTAAAGCTGGAAATGCTTCTGATACGGCTGTAAATTATGCCAAAAAAACCTATTTCGTTTTGGCCACAGATAAAAAAGGCATTCCAGCTACAGCCGTCACCATACTTTCCATGGTAAAGCAAGCCACCGCGTCTCTCATCATAAAAGTATTTTTATTGGAACAGCCCACAACCTTAGAAAAATTACAACTTTTTTATTGTAGAGAATATGAGGGTATACAACATTCGATTCGCGCATATACAATCCCAAAAAGAGAAAAAGGTCTCTTAAATAAGCTAGCCTCTGATAGCAACATTTGGCATCCATTAACTTATTTTAAGATCTTTGCACCTAGGCTTTTTTTCGAAGTCGATCCAACGATTGATTCGTGTGTATGGCTTGATAATGACTTATTGTTTAAACGTTCTCCTACTGAAATATTGTCTTATTTTCCTGATATGAAAGGCCGCGGCAGGTCCTATGCCGGAACTTGCTATAGCACGACCTTCAGATTGCAGCATGAGGTGGAACTACCAACGACCAATTGCGGGTGTTCTGATAATAGACTGTAGGCGTTTTATGACGCAAGGTATGGAAGGAAACCTATTGCAAATAAAAAATTATGCAAAAGAAAAGGGATTCAACGATTACGGTGATGAGGCAACTTTTGCTGTGTTCTCTTATAACTTTGAGAATAAGAGGTTTTGTTTTTTGCCTGAAACCTCAAACATGTTGCTAAAATGCTTCTATTCCGACCTTTCTAAATACGGTGACCTAGAAAGTAATTGCCGCTATACCCCCAAAGGCTTTGTAGCGGTATCAGATAAGGTTTTTGAGATTTTAATGAGTCGCCACATAAGGGATCCACAAAGTCACCAACATGTTTTAGGGATGGTAAATATGTTGTTAAATGAGGCAATAGTTATGCATTTTGATGACATGATAAAACCACTAGATAATCCTGATTTAGCAAATTATCCATTAGCATTGATACCTGCACTGAAAGATTTATTGCTAAAAAATGGCCTTGTAGAACAGGTCAGGCAGCTAGAATGCATTAATCCATACAAAGATTTTATAGAACTATATTCGGAATTGCCTAAATAATAATATATGAGGATATATAATGTTTCCTTAAGATGTTTTTATGGAGAGTTTTGTGTGGAATTATTCTGCAAGCAATGCATTAAAAGCGCTGATATTATTTATAACATATCTGACATACATATGAAAAATTCAACTTATTTAAATAATGAAAAACAAAAAATCAAATAGTCTACTAAAAGGCTATTCAGAAATTCTCTCTAAAAAATGAATATCAAAGTCTGCAGAGATAACATCATCGTGGGTCGAAAGCATAAGATGTAGAGGAATTAACGTATCCACTCCATCTATAACATATTCACGAAGCGCCCTTCGCAACCTCGACAAACATTGCTCCCTATTATCAGCATGAACTATCAACTTCGCTATCAGGCTATCATAATATGGCGGAATTTTGCAGCCGTCAAATAGTGCACTATCCACCCTCACACCAGGACCTCCTGGGCAATGATATTTTGTAACCGTTCCAGCTGAAGGTATAAACGTAGATGAATTTTCCGCATTGATTCTGCATTCTATCGCATGTCCTGTAATTTTTACCTGATCTTGCGTGAAGGATAATTTTTCTCCAGATGCAACCAGAATTTGTTCTCTGATAATATCTCTTCCTGTAATCATTTCTGTTACAGGATGCTCAACCTGAATTCTCGTATTCATTTCAATAAAATATAAGTTACCATTCTCATACAAAAATTCCAAAGTTCCGACTCCGACATAACCTAGTTCCGCCATTGAGTTTGCAATTTTTCTTCCAAATTCTTCTCTAAACTCAGGCGAAAGTACTGTACTTGGAGCTTCTTCCCAAACCTTTTGATTTCTACGCTGCAAAGAACAATCTCGCTCTCCCAGATGTACTGCGTTTCCAAATTGATCAACAATTATCTGAAACTCTATATGCCTTGGCTTTTCTAAATATTTTTCAAGATAAACTCTGTCATTCCCAAACGAAATTCCAGCTTCTCTACGCGCCGTTTCATACGCAGTCACAAAATCTGCCTTTGATCTCGCGATTTTCATTCCCCGTCCACCACCGCCGCCAGCCGCTTTAATTAACACGGGGAATCCAATCTCATTAGCTAATCTAAGTGCTTTTTCTATATTTGTTACTGCTCCTTCAGATCCAGGAACAATCGGCAAACCAAGTCTTGCGACTGTTTTCTTTGCCATAATTTTATCGCCCATCATTGCGATATGTTCAGATTTCGGACCTATAAACGCAAGTCCGTGTTCCTCAACCATATGTGCAAATGTGGCGTTTTCACTTAAAAACCCAAATCCTGGATGGATCGCATCCGCCCCTGTTATGCAAGCAGCAGATATAATTGCTGGAATATTAAGATAGCTTTCTCTCGGCTGAGAAGGGCCAATACACACACTTTCGTCTGCTAAACGAACGTACATAGCGTCTGCATCAGCAGTAGAGTGAACAGCAACCGTGTCTATTCCAAGATCTTTGCATGCCCTCAAAATTCTGAGAGCAATTTCTCCTCTATTTGCTATTAATATTTTCTTTATCATGAATGTCTTATTGTTTTTGACTAGTCAATTATAACAATTGGATCACCATACTCAACTGGTTGAGCATCTTTAACAAAAATATGTTTTACGATTCCTGAACGAGGAGCCTTAATCATATTCATGACTTTCATCGCCTCAATTATAAACAATGTCTGTCCTTGAGAAATTTTATCACCAACAGAAATAAATGGTTTTGCCTCCGGTCCAGGAGATAAGTATACTGTTCCAACCATCTGTGCTTCAATGATTCCAGGATTATTCTCAATGTCGTTGGATTTTATATCGGAAATACCTGAAGAAATATTTTTCCTATAACTTTCTTCCAAAACAGAATTTACGACAAGAGGAGAGCTTGCCGGAATAACGAGCTGATTAGCTGATCTTAATACTTTAATTCTTAATGAATCTATTTGGTATTCTATTTCTGTAAGGTCTGTTTCCCTTAGTAACTCAGCTAATGTTCTAACTGCTTCCGGATCTATTTTAACTTGTTGAGCCAAATTCACCTTTCCTTGGTTTATAAACCAATAACTAATGGTGGGCGCAGCAGGGATCGAACCTACGACCACTACGATGTCAACGTAGTGCTCTACCGCTGAGCTATGCGCCCAATAACCCTTATGAGAATGTATACCTTTTCCAAGATTGTTTCAAGTAAGATTTCAATATCTGAACCATTACCGCTAAACACCAAGTGATGAAAAATGTTTAAGGCCTGTTAACGGTTTGTTAGTTGTTTGCTTATTTTCAAAAAACCAAGATATGTTTACTATTCATTAACAAATTATTAACACATTTTTTAACACCGATTCGTTACAAAGAGATGCTTTATTATCAAACCTTCATCGCAATATTTTACAAAAAATTAACTTATTAACACGACCATCAAATACATCAATAAATTTATTGATATATTATAGTTAATGTTGTAAAAGATAATTTATCGGGGCGTGGCGCAGTCCGGTAGCGCGCTTGCTTTGGGAGCAAGATGTCGGAGGTTCGAATCCTCTCGCCCCGACCACGAGTTCATCAATAATTCAAAATAACCCTGGCTATAGTAACAACGATTACACTTTTAGCTTTATATTTTTTAAGAATTTTAGAACATTCATTAACCGTTGCTCCTGTTGTAAAAACATCATCTACTAGGATGATATTTTTATTTTCTATATCTTTAAAATATTTTGCATCTATTCCAAACGAACCCATTATATTTTTCCTTCTTTTTTTTCCAGATAATCCTTCCTGTGGTTGAGTTGTTTTTATTTTTTGTAGAATCCTTGGTTCGTATCTTTTTTTGCTTGTTTTGCTTATGTTTTTTGCCAACAACTCAGATTGATTGTATTTTCTTTTTAACCTTTTCAAAAAATGTATGGGAATCGGAACTATAATATCAGAATTTTTAATATCAAATTCTGCTGATTTATACATCAAATCAGACAAACGGCTTAACATATGAAGTGAGTCAAAATGCTTGATTTTTATCAATAATTCTTTTGAAAAATCGTCATATTTAAAAACCGAAACAGCTTTATCGAAGCAGGGAGGATTCTTCAAGCATTCAGCACATAATGGGTGTATATTTACTTCAAATGGAGTTCCGCATATCCTGCATTTCGGATCTGATATCCAGGAAATTTTTTTCCAGCACTGAAAACATAATCCACTTGTTTCTACCAAACTTCCGCATAAATCAAATTTTATTGGGAAAAGAAGGTTTTTTACAGAGTTTAAACATTTTTCTAATTTTGGTAACATATTCATATAATTTAAACACATATTTCATATCATTTATCATGGGTCACGCAAATTATAAGAGGTTAGAGTGGATTTTTTATTAAATTTAAGCGATTCAAAAGAAAAATTGTTTTTATTTTCGGTTGTTGTTTCTTTGACCCTTTCATTAATTATGGCTATATCATTTTTTTTATCGAAGAAGTTTGTAATTTTAGAATTAGATAAACTTAATAAAGCATCTAAAAATTTTGATAGATTGATTGTAATTGTATCTGCTGCTGTTCTATCCATAATAACTATTGTGATAGGCGTTACGTTAGTAAGCATTATATCGAAATGCTTTTATGAAAGAGCGGATGAATTTTACTATTCCTACATGAGACTAATGATTGTTTTTTCAGTAATTTTAATAGTAAGTTACACATTAATTGCTCCTAATCATTCGCGTTTACGGTTTCTAAACATACCAGATAAGGAAGCGAAATATATATGTAGAAAATTTTTTAGGATGGCCATAGTCTCATTTGCAATCACAATTGTCTTTTACCCTATAACATCGATTTTTAAAGACACAAAATATAATCAGTTTTTTGAATATTTATCTATAGCTACGATTATTATCTATTATTTTTCTGAGATGATAATTTCCAAAAAGATGATTGCAGATTTATTAAGCGTCAAGACGGTTAATCAATACTGCATGTCAGCTAAATTAACAACATTTCTTAGTGATAAATTTATATACATATCTTTAGGATGCATGTTATACGCAGTTGCTACGAGCTATTCTCAAAATTCTTCCAACGATGTACAGATATTTACTCATCTCAATAATGTATATCTGTTTTTATTTGAAATATTTGCCTTTCAAAGTCTTGTCGTATTTTTTATAAATAAATTTTTATGTCAACTGGAATCCTTAGAAAAACGCGATAAATCTAAACGAGCAATATTAAATAGAAAAGAGAATTTAGTTTGGATATGTGACGTTATCGTTCTCGGATTATATTTTTCTGTTTTCTGCTTCGCTATACAATATGCCGGCATAGATTTAAAAAAACATCTTTTCCACAATAATCTTATAACCGTTTTAGGGATAGTATTTATTACAACTATATTTTACAAAGGATTTAACGAATTTAAAGACTCAATTTTGGAAAAGGCAGAAAGCCAAAATGACGAATATTATATTAAACTAAAGACGTTTGTTCCTACTTTATCTGCGGTATTTTATGTTGTTTTGTTTTTGACGTCGTTACTAATAGCTTTATCTAATTTGGGAATAAACATTACTCCGATTTTAGCGACATTTTCTATATTCAGCGCAGCGGTAGGGCTTGCTGCAAAAGATATAATTCAGGCATTTTTGCAGGGACTAACATTATTAATTGAAAAAAACCTATATGTTGGTGAATTCGTCAAAGTTAATGACATGACTGGTGTGATAGAAAAGCTGTCTGTGCGGGTTGTGCAAATTAGAGCTTTAGACGGCAGTGTTCATATTGTTCCTTATAATTGTGTAAATTCTATTACAAATTATTCAAAAGATTACTCCTGTCATTGGGATTCATTGAGGCTATCTTCATCTAAAGACATAAATAAAGCATGTGAAATTCTTACTAATTTGATTAGTGAAATGAAAAAAGAAGAAAAATATTATGGAAAAATTTTGGGTGATCTGAAAATACATGGATTAAAACCGTTTGATCTAACAGGAGTTCAAATTTTGTGGGAAATAAAGACTACTCCGGATGCTATAGGGGCAGATTTCACGTATGACTTATATAGTAGATTGGTTGATGAATTTAATAAATTAGGAATTGAAGTTCCTATTGCTTCCAACATAAATGTGCCGGTTTGATTAGAAATGTTGAGTAATAGAATATTTCACGAATAGATATGGAGGAACTTACAAATGCGTTGTGACAAGTTGGTACTGATATTATTTTTGAGCATGATTTCATCGTGTTGTAGATGTTCTAATGACGATATTGAAACTATCGCATCAAAGCACCAAGAGAAGCTGAAAAAGCACTTTTTGTCTGGGGACAGTTCTGTGGACATATCTTCGCTAATATCGGAAACTAGAAATATTTCGGCACGATTGAAAGAGGCTGGATTTAAAGAAAAGGCTAACAAATTTGATTCATATACAGATGTTCTGATGTTTGGAAACAATACTGTAGATGAATCAATTAATGACGTTATGAAGTTAATCAAAAAAGGTAATAGCTGCAAATGTCCAACCTTTAAAGGATTTATGGATAGATTGTGTAATTAGAAACTACAACTATAGTAATTGTTGCTATCAGCAATAAAAAAGCAGTAACCGCAATATGATTACTGCTTTTTTATTAAGAATATTAATCTAAATCAAAGTCGGAATATCCAACTACTTTATAAATTGCGTCCAATGAACTGCGCTCTACGTCCATAAGCACATCTTTGCTTACTTTGTTATTTTTTAATAACTCGATATCTCCAATGTCACATAACTGTAAAGACGTTGGGGTTATACTCCATATCTTCTTGATCATAACTTGTCCATTTTTTGCAATAATAATCGTCGATTCAGGAGATAAGTTACTGAGTGGTTCTAGGTATAATATTGATGAGTCGCTGAAGTGAGGCTTAAAGTATGTTTCAGCTTTTATAGCGATTACTTCATTTTTAGAAGATAATTCTATCGGACGCTGTCTCCATTCAGCTGGTGAGCAGGCTTTTATAGATAAATTGCCTTTTTCATCTTGATTTTCAGAAATGTAATACAAAGGCATACTTGTTTCTCTTATTACACTTTCTGTTTTTCTTCTTTTGTTGAATTCTACTGGAATAACGACATGGCTGTCATGAGATACTTCTTGAAGCAGCTCCGCTGGTTCACATCCAAATGCATGGGATAGCCTTCTTATAAGATCAGTATTAAGCCTTCTTGATCCTGATTCAAGTCTTGATAGGTAAGAAATAGAAATACTAGTAATTTCAGATAACATTTCTAGTGTATATCCGCTTCTTTTGCGTAAATATTTAAGGTGAGTTATGGGGGCGTCTTTTCTTTTTCTGCCAACTTTTTCCATGCTAATTTCATTTGAACCACTTTCATGAAAATTCAAGTTTTTCATTGGACTTAAGCTTTGTCTTGCCATAGTGCATCCTCTTTATTAAAATCTATAATTACTATATACCATTCGACAAAAATAAAGTCCATACCTAAAATACAAAAAAAATAATTATTTAAAAATAAATAAATTTTTATGCAACTATCTAATTGAAACAGCCGCTTTTTTGATAAAATGTAGCAGATATGATTTTTTGTTGCAAAAGCATCATTTTATTAGCATAATATTTTTATATATTACGCATTGAAAAAACTGGTTTTTTTGTTGTTTTTGTGTTTTTTTTAATGTTATTTTAGCTTTTGGTATATAACAGAGAAGACATGGTTTCATTAAAAAACAATGAGTTAGAAACATCAAATTCCGAACAATTGTGTAAATTACACAATGACAAAGAAGTACCATATAGGAAAATGCGTCTTTATATATCTAAGTCTCATAATTTCGCTAAATCGTATCACCCCTTAAAGCAGAAAAAAATAAAGTTGCATAGATTGAAATTTGTTTCTTGCATAAGTTGTGCAGATGGTAATAATAACAATATTAGAAATAATTGTAGTATTGGGATTTTATCGAAGAGATATACTGCAACTCCAATAAAAATCTCAAAAAAACAATCTGTTTGGTCTACAGAAAATGATGTAATAGAATGGTTGTTATCAATAAATGTAGAGATAAGGAGAAGGCCGCACAGAGAGTATTTTCTGAAAGATCGAATATGCTTTCTGAATAATGTGCTGGTTTTTGCAAATAAAAAAAGAATAGAAATGGGGTTGGAGCCATTTTATCTAGATGGTTTAACTGCATTTTGATCACGATAAAAAATTAATTTTTATTAATTTCTTAGGTATAGCAATGAAAATAAAACTATTGTCCCAAAATCTGATTAATCAAATTGCTGCTGGCGAGGTAATTGAGAGGCCATCGTCTGTCATAAAAGAATTAATGGAAAACGCGATTGATGCAAATGCCGAAGAGATAACTGTGAGGGTTATAGACGCTGGAAAGAGCTTCATCTCTGTGAGTGATAATGGATGTGGTATGAATAAGGAGTCTGTGAAGACTTGTGTGATGAGTCACGCTACATCAAAACTTAATTCCGAAAATTTATTTGATATTCAAACTTTTGGATTTCGTGGGGAGGCGTTGCCTTCTATAGCCTCTATTTCTAGACTATCTATCTCATCTGCTGCAAAAAATGATCAGTCAGAAGCGTGGAATTTGCAGATGGAAGGAAATAGAGTCGTAACATTATCTCCCATAAATAGGTCTGTAGGAACCAGTATTGAAGTTCGCGATTTATTCTTCGCGACTCCGGCAAGATTGAAATTTTTAAAATCAGATCTTTATGAGTTAGATAATTGCTATGAAGTTTTTAATCGCATTGCTTTATCATTTTTTCATGTGAATTTCAAATTTATCGATTCTGATAAGGAAAAATTATATTACAAAAAAACTGATAATTTAAAGCAGCGTATTAATGATATATTTGGGGACTCATTCATAAAAAATGTTTTCGCGATTGATGTCGAAAAAGACGGGATGATTTTAAAAGGATATATTGGAGTTCCAACCTTTAATAAGGCGTCAGCAAATTATCAATATTTCTTCGTTAATAATCGTTTTGTAAAAGACAAAGTATTTGCATCTGCGCTGAAATCCGCGTATTCAGGCCTTGTGCCACAAGGGCGTCATGCTGTGGCAATCTTGTTTATTTATGTGCCATATAAAGATGTTGATGTTAATGCTCACCCAGCAAAAATTGAAGTAAGATTTAGAAAATCTGAAAAAGTTCGTTGGTTTATAGCGTCTGAGTTAAAGCGAGCGTTATCGTCTTTTGCTGTTAATAAACCTACGACAGAGTTAATTGACAATTTCTATATGAAAAAAGAAATGACGTTTTCAACGTCAGAATCAGAACCGGATTCAGTAAAAAGTATAGCGTTGCCTAATAAACAAATCTTTAAGTCGTTGTTGAATAATGCATCAAACAGCGAAGACTTTTCTTCGAGCAAGGATACTTCAGTTGAAAAAACACCTTCTGCTGAAACTATGACTTTTTTTTATAATGATTATAAATTAAAGAAAAGGGATATAGATGACGTTTTTAATATAGATACAACCTTAAAAAACGGCGAAAATGAAGAAAAACTTTTTTTGGGAAACGCCATATTCCAAATAAACAATACATATATTGTTGCGGAAAATAAATCCGGATTGATTGTTGTTGACCAGCATGCGGCGGCAGAACGAATTATGTTGGAAAAGCTTAAACAAAATTTACGTCTGGATTCTCAAAACTTATTAATGCCCGAGGTTTGTCATCTCACAAATGCGCAGGTAGATTTATTAAAAAACAATAACGAGCTTTTGTTAAATCTTGGAATACATATAGAAAATTTAGCCGATGATTTAATTGTAATCAATTCTGTCACCGCAATGCTGGAAACATGTGATGCCAAGGCATTAATTGCGGATATAGTTGATGAATTGTCGATGTTCGGCGATGTTTATTCAATAGAAGAAAAAATTCATAGTATATTATCATCAATTGCATGTCACAGTAGTTTAAGAGCTGGTAAAAAATTGTCCCTTCATGAAATGGATTATTTACTAAGAAAAATGGAAGAAACATTGAACATAGCGCAGTGTTGTCACGGAAGGCCATCATATTTATCAATTTCGCTTAAAGATTTAAATAAATTTTTTGAAAGATCTTGAATAATTTTATATTGCCACTATATACTATAAAAGTAAGGACAATGTATATGGACAATAAAATTAGATTACAACCCCTTGTGAATTTAAATAATGGATCAATTTACGGATACGAAGCTTTATGCAACAAAAATAATTTAGCGGAGTTTCCCGGTGCGGAGTATATTTTAAGAAGCGTCGTAACCGATTGTAAAAATATCGGGAATTTTCAGTTGTTTATTAATATGACTATTGCTGATGCAGGCAACAAAGATTTTGGTAAATTATTTCTTAATGCTTTAGAGGAGCTTGAAGTTGATGGGGAGCGCATAATTTTAGAAGTAAATGAAAATACGCCTCCGGAGATGCTAGAGCAAACGAAAAAATCTCTAAGTTTATTGCGTGCACATAATGTAAGAATAGCGTTAGATGATTTTGGAACTCGGTATTCAACTTTGGAATTAATAAGTGAAATTCCGCTTGATATTATAAAAATTGATAAAAGATTTACGCATAATGCTCCATATAGCAAAAAGAACAGATCTCTTTTAAAATTCTGTGTGGATGTTTCGCATAATATAGGCTGTAAAGTCGTTGCGGAAGGAATAGAAACAGAAAGTCAGCTCGAATGTGTAAAAGAGTTTGGTGTTGACATAGGGCAAGGTTTTTTCTTTTCAATGCCATCATTTGAAAAACAAAAAGTAAATCCGTTTATAACTTTACAAGATTTTGTCTCATATGTTTCTTCAGATAACACAGCTCCTGTTTTTTGCTGATAAATCATATAAACTCAAAAGTTTATTGATATTTAAATACAAAGTAATGTTTTAAATTTTGGTGGAGGGGGTAAGATTTGAACTTACGTAGACTTTCGTCGGCAGATTTACAGTCTGCTGCCATTGACCGCTCGGCCACCCCTCCAAGATAGGAATATTATTGCATATTAATTACATTAACAAAGGTATGTCAATAGTTATACCAAAGTTATGTGTCGATGTATTATAAGTTTGCACTAGGCTCTTGTATTGCTGTTATAGGAGATATTTTTACTAATCCAATTTGATTGCGCTGTCTCCTAAGAATTTCGATTCTATAATCCGATAACACATAAACTTGCCCTACATCGGGGATTTTTCTTAATTCGTGCATGATATAGCCAGCTATTGTCGCAGTTTCTTCTTCAGGAATATTCCAATCAAATTGTCTGTTTATATCTCTTATTGGGGTTGATCCTTCCACAATAACGCACCCGTCAGGTTGCAGCTTCATTCCAATGGCGACAGTGTCGTATTCGTCTCCTATGTCTCCGACAATTTCTTCAAGAATATCTTCAAGGGTAATACATCCCATTAAATCCCCATATTCGTCCACAACAAGCGCAAAATGCTCTCTTTTCTTTTGGAAATTATTTAACTGATCTAACAAATGAGTCGTTTCAGGTATAAACCAAGGAACAGCGATCAAATTATTTATTTTAATGTTTTCCAATTTACCGTTGTTGATCTGCATAGCTCTGAAAAATGTTTTAGTTTTTAAAATCCCTATTATATTTTCGGGGTTATCTTTCCATAAAGGGATTCGTGAAAATTGGCAGTTCATTAATTCTTCTGCGATTTTTTCTATTGGAAGAGAAGCATTAATTGTTCTCAAATTTTTACGATGAACCATTATGTGGCTAACAGAAATTTCTTCAAGATCCAGAATGCTTTTCAACATTACTTTTTTCTGTAATTCGTCCTCATCTCCTCCAGATGAATGCATTTCAATTGCGCCTCGTAATTCTTCGTCCGATTTATTGATAAAACTTCCATTATTAATGTTGACGCCTATTATTTTTAGCGATAATTTTGCGCAATATTCCAATACTGATATTATTGGTTTCAAAATAATAACGATACCATTTACAAACGGTGCGATAAATAATGCATATTTTGATGTAAATTGAATAGCGACCATTTTTGGAAAAATTTCCGCATAAATTACTAATAAAATAGCAGTGATGGCTTGCATAATCGCAGTTTCTGTTGTTGTGAGATATTTTAGAGAAAATAGAGTTATTATGATTGGTATAAAGTATACAACCATCTGATTAACAACTAAGATTGTACCTATGGTTGTTGTCATTTTTTCTTGTAAGGAGATTACTTTTTTAGCTTTCTTATCTCCTTTTTTAGCTAAATGATATAGATAAGCCTTTGAAGCTCCAGTTATTGCAGTTTCAGCCCCCGATATAAAACCTGCTAAAATTATCATACATAAAATACAAACAATCAAAAAAATGTAAATCATAGGACCAACATTGAAAAAAAATTATTTAAAAAGCAATATAAATTGCAGTGACATAACGCCAAAAGCATTTTGAAATAATATTGGAAATATTTTGAACTATAAAAAGATGATAAGCGACAACTTCGCATGTAGTATTTTTATTAAACCTTAGAATAAAATATAATAAAGCTATGTAAAAGTAAACAGTAACAGCAAATTTAACTTTAATACCTATTATAAGAATTTGGGAATGTCGCAGAATTTTATAGAATTATTTGTAGAATATTTAAAAAGTGAGCGTAACGCATCATTAAATACAGTCCAATCATATATATTAGATTTAAAAGATTTTTATTATCTATTTGATTATACTAAAAAAATTTCTGAACAAGATATTAATATATATTTATCTAAGTTAAATGAAAGAAAATTAAAAACATCCAGCATCAAAAGAAAATTATCTGTTTTAAAACAGTTTTTTAAATTTTTGTATAGAGAAGAGTTGATAAATTATGATCCGCTACAGTTTATTCATCAACCCAAGCATAGGCGTCCTCTGCCTAAAATAGTAGATGAAAATGTTGTTACTAAATTACAGTATGCAACACGGCTATTTGAGTATCCAGAAAATTTACGTTTAGAATTAATTTTATATTTATTGTACGGAAGCGGATTAAGGGTAAGTGAACTAATTGCTTTGAAACGCAATGCGATTATTGATTCAAAATTTATAAGGATTTTTGGAAAAGGAAGTAAGGAGCGCATTGTGCCTATTGCGTCCAAAGTGCTGCCATTAGCGCAGGAGTGGACGCACGTCTGTAAAGATTCGCATTGGCTGTTTCCATCTGTAAATAACAATAAGCATATTACTAGACAGCGCGTATTTCAGATATTGAAACAATTAGCCATGTTTGCAGGAGTCGAAGTTAAAAGTATTTCTCCTCATGTGTTGCGCCATGCTTTTGCAACGCATATTTTGGATAATGGTGCAGATTTGTTAAATGTCAAAAAAATGCTTGGTCATCAAGAAATATCAACTACAGAAATATATACGCATGTTACGCGAAAAAAATTAAGAGAAGTTATTAATAAATATCATCCTCTTTCTGATAAAAAAGATAATAATAATTACTGATTTAATCTTTTCGACATCCTATGCCAAACGACTTCTCCAGCTTTAATGATATTTAAAGTTTCCTTTGATTTTTCAGATGATATAAAAACACTGCATTCATTTTCCGAGGCACTTAGTAATTTACAAAGGACTGTATCTCCGCTTTCCAAAACAGCGATAACAATTTTTCCGATGAGGTTATTAATGTCATCCTCTATGCCTGCGATGCAATCGCCGATTTTATATCTGGCGTTTAAAAAATCTTTTTCAACTATATAATAGATAGCTTTATTGTATAAGTTTAGAAAAAAACTTAATTCTCTTCTAATGTTTTCAGAAAGAAATGGCGGGATTTTTTTGATCTTATGAGTATTTGTTACTATTTCTTGCTGATCGATTATTGGTGCCTTTTCCGTTGATAGCATGGATTTTTCAAGTTCATCCATGATTCTCGGAGGATTTCCTTCACCGGTTAACAGCCATTCACTGGAGCAGTATATTCCTACTTGTTTTAACGAAGCGCATACACGAATAGCGCTTTTTTCAGTTAGTTCTACACGTCCGCTTTCCCACGTATCTATTGTAGATGTGGCAATTCCGATTTTTTCATATAATTCTTGTCTGGAAAAACCTGTGAGAGCTCTAGCCATGCGCAATCTTCTGCCTTTTAATTGAGCAACTGTGTGAACAATTGGTACATCGTTCTGTACCAGGCTGGATTTCTCGAAATTCATAACTAATACTCCTTAAAATCTTATAGAACATCTTGAAAAAAAATTCAATATTGTCTATTTTAGACAATATAGACCATCATTAGAGATGAGTTTTCTTTGAGTATGTTGCTGATCGAATTTTTAAAAAATCATGAAGGAAAATGAAATGATAAATAATAACAAACGCTATCGAAATACTCGAAGTGAGTTGGATAACATGATAGATCTGTTGGGAATTACTGACAGCGAGACAGATATGCCTCCGGTGTCAGAAGAGGAAAGAGCAACAATAAAATTGCAATTACTATATGCACAAATTTTGGCAAGAGATATAGAAGAAATTATTCAGCATAGCCCGAATTTATCAAAAGCACAAATATTGGAAGATCTGTGCAATAATTGGATGGAAAACGTAAAGTGTCTTACCTATGAGATTTTTAAGGATAGTAATCTACATTTGAACATCATAGATATATTAAAAGATTTTAATCATAGATATTAATTAATAGTAGAAACTACAAATTTTTCCCGCAGAGTATTTCATTAATATTATCAGTATATTTTCCATCTTTTTCGTGTAATAACAAACTATTAGATATTTTTGTATGAGTTTTGCTGTTTTTTACGCATTTAACAATGACCCGTATGGCATCAGATTTTTCTGTAGAATATATGGGAATGATCTCGATGTTACCGACTTTTCCATTTAATGCGTGTAATATGTCGTTTAAACGATGTGCGCTGTGAATTATTGAAAATATTCCTTTATTTTTTACCTTTTTCAAGCAGTACAAAATCCAATCTGATAGTTGTATGGTTTCAAAATTTGCAAGAAGTTTTGTTTTTGATACCCGAGATGATGTTTGTTCGAAAAATGGAGGATTAGTTATGACATGATCAAATAATTTATTTTTTAATAGCTTATTGTTTATTATATTTTCTATACCAATATTGATTACATTAATTTCAAGCGCATTCTTAAGTGAATTTTTTTTGCAAATCTCACACATAGTTTCATCTATATCTATCGCAAAAATTTCAGAGGTATTTTCTTTCTTTTTTAAAATTAGAGAGATAGTTCCAACACCGCATCCAACATCCAAAATATTTTGGTTTGGTTGTATATTGACAAAATGCGACAGTAGTATGGGATCTATGGCTACGCGATACCCTTTTTTTGGTTGGAATAAAGTGATTTTGCCGCTTAAGATTGTATCTTCAGTTAATTCAATCATATCTTCCTTTCTAAAATTGCGGCAAAAAATCCATCGGTGCCATGCTTAAAAGGAGATAATCTAAGAAAACCAGATTGTGTTTGCAAATTATGTAATTCAATTTTTTTTATTTCAAATTCTGGAAATTTTTCGGAGAATTTTTCAATCTGATTTTCGTTTTCTTCTTTTAGAACAGAACAAGTTGCATATATTAATTTCCCTGTTTTTTTTACAAGAGGTTTCGCTGATTCTAAAATATCTGCTTGAATTATTAATAATTCATCTAAATCTTTTTGAAAAAATTTCGCGCGCATATCCGGGTTTCTCCGCCAAGTTCCGGTTCCTGAGCATGGGGCGTCAACCAAAACAATATCTGCGCACTCTTGATGTCTTTTAATCCATTTATTTGTAATTTCTTGACAGAAAACGTTGTTTACTCCGGCTCTTCTGAAGCGAAGTTTCGCATTTTCTAATCGCTCGTGGTATTTATCTAGCGCGAATATGCGTCCTTTATTGCTCATGGATGCTGCCAACGCAAGTGTTTTTCCCCCGGCGCCGGCACAGAAATCTACTACTGTGTCAGTGGAACATGCATCGCAAATTTGTGCTACCAACTGAGATCCTTCATCTTGGATTTCTGCCAAACCTTTTGCAATAATTTCATGATTTCTGCTGATTCTTCCATTTAAAATTCGTATACCATTTATAGAAAATTTTGAGTCTTCATATAAGAACCCAGTTTTAGAAAGGAGTTGTTTGACGTCTTCTTTATTGGATTTTAATTTATTAATTCTTAGATCAACATGCGCTTTTTCATTCAAAGCGATCATTTCGTTTTCAAAATCTGAATCTGAAAATGCATTTTTAAAATATGGATCCATCCATTGCGGATAATTTAATTTAGTATTTGCTGATAATTCTTTTGATTGTCCAAGTGAGCTGAGGAATCGTTTTTCAAAATCTGTTAATCTTGATGGAGAATGGATTTTTCCCGAAAATATATCGGTAATTTTATCTTCCGAAAACGAATTAATTATTTTCAAAAATGTTAGCATATAGAACCTGCCAAATTTTTCTGTGATATTTGATGTATAATATTTTATCGTCTCATAATTTCTAAAAATTGAATATGAAAGCTCTGCGGTTTCTCGACGGTCATTGGCTCCTATCCATTTGTTATTTTTGAAAAATTTTGCCATAACTATATCAAACGGAGCGCGTGATTGGAAAAATATATCCAGAACCTCAATTGCGCATTGTATACGAGCTGAAATATGCATATGTTATCCTTTCACTTCTTTTTTATAAGAAAAAGCAACGATATAAATTTCTGATGAGTCGCTTCTACTGGATTTTGGCTTAAAAAAATGCACTTTTTGAAAGTCTTGTTTTATTAAATCAAAGAATTTTTTTTCTTCTCCGCCCTGAAAAATTTTTGCAGCAAACGATCCGCCGTTTTTTAATGTATTTTGCGCAAAACAATACGCGCTTTCTACTAATCTCATTATTCTCAGATGATCGCTTTGGCGGTGTCCGACGGTCGATGGGGCAATATCTGAGACTATCAAGTCGGCTTTTTCACCTAAGTTATTAAGGATTTCTTGTTGAATTTTTTTATCTTCAAAATCGCTGATAATTTGAATTACTTTATTGATTGATGTAAATGGAAGTAAATCAACAGCGATAATTTTTGCGTCATCAGACGATCTTTGCGATAAAATCTGACTCCATCCCCCTGGTGCCGCCCCCAGATCTATAATATGTTTCGCGTTTTTTATCAGGTGAAATTTATCGTCTATTTCAGTGAGTTTATAGGCGGCGCGGGATCGATACCCTTCTTTAGCTGCTTTTTTTACATATGGATCATTATGCTGTCTATCAAGCCATATTCTTGATGAGTGCTTCATTTTTCCAGTAATTTTCATACTTATACCAACGATATTCCGTGAATCAATAAGACTAACATAAAATACGCAAAATTAAGATATTCATTATATAGCTGACAGCATGTGGAAAAGAACAGAATTATATGTTATTTATATATTCAGATTGATGGGGAATAGTTTAGCGGTAGAACTCCCGGCTCTGGACCGGGCAACATTGGTTCGAATCCAGTTTCCCCAGCCATCTTAAATTTCAACTATATTCAGACAAAGAACGCCAATTGGCGGTATTAATTTGCGATTTTTGTCCCCATATTGTCCCCATTTTTTATTTTGTTTTAATCGATTAATATTTGTTTTTTGCTGTTGAGATGGTTGGAGCAATTTTTTTAAATCATCGCCAACCATATCTATAATTTATTTCCTTTTTATCATTTTTGATCTATATTTTAGCCATTCTATGACTTCATCGATCAGATAAACGGTTTTTCTTCCTACAATTATTGCGTTTTTTATACCGTCTCCTTTTTGATCAAGATGAGCAATTGTTTTTGGATTGACAATTCCACCTGTTAAGTCCCAGAGTTGTTTTCTGGAAACATACGGAGACTTACATTTTTCTTTTAATCTGTTAAATACATTCATATTATTATCCTCTATTCCTTGTTTTTGTTTTTAACCAATTAATTACTTCCTCAACTTCGTAAAACACTTTGTTACCGAGGCGATATCGCGGACTTATACCATCGCCTCTAGCATCCAATTATTCATGCTGCTTTGCTTGAAAAGTCAGTTTGTAAATTCCTCTATACGATCACGAGATACAAATGGGCTTGGCCATTTTTCTTTCAACTTTTCTAAGTCATCCATAATTATTTTTCCTCTAACAAGAATTTTGTTTTTATCCTGTACTCCAGCTCAAAGATCGACTCTTATTCCTATAATCACAGCCTGGTTATCAATTACTACAGAGTACTTATTACACACAAAACCGACATCAGAGAGAACATGGTTTTTTATCGATGAACTTCATAACCTTAAAAGATTGCCTAGGTTAGAATCATCTCTTGCTGAGGTCAGAAAGTTCGGCGGATGTTTTGTTATGGGAACTCAAATAGTCTCTCAGCTGAATTCTATATATACCTGTGAAGTTGCAAGGACAATCATGGGGCTTTGTGATACCAAAATTGTCATGAGAATTCCAGAACCTGAAACTGCCAGATATATGAGTACCTTTCTTGGAGAGAAGGAAGAGGTTTCAACTACAGAGGGAATCTCATACGGAGCAAACATCATTCGAGATGGCGTTAACATTGCTCAGAAAACAGATAAAAAATCTACAGTTTTACCAGCTGAAATTATAGATCTAAAACCAGGAGAAGCTTTTATTCGATTCTCAGGTATCGATATGGTTGCTAAGTCTAAGTTTAAACTTCACAAAATCGATATCGAAAAGAAAAAAGAAAAAAAATAGGATAATCACCCTTCAAGAGTACACTTTGGAAAATCCGCCGAATGAATTTGTGAACTGCCTCAGGCAGTCCCCAGCAGATATCGGTTTAAATTGATTATTATCTCCTACAGCAATAACTTTGGCGCTGAATTTCTCCGCCGCAGCCAGTACCGTTTTCCATTCTTGAGCGCCTACCATGCCAGCTTCATCTACAATAATCACATCTCCAGATTTCAGCTGATATTTTTCATTTCTTTGAAGATCATTGTACCAATCTAATTGTTTTAAAACTCCATCGGTCACTACCGAATCAAAAGATAAAAATTTCTCCTTGGCCATTTGGTATAATTCCCATCTATACTTCCATGACGCTATCGTTTTGCTTTCTATTGCAGCGTCTTTTCCAAGATTTTCCGATGCCAAAGCGGATATGCTCATGCCGATTACTCGAGATCCGCTTTGCCCATATATCTCGGATACAGCACGCATTGTCGTCGTTTTTCCAGCTCCTGGCTTACCAAGCAATATCCCAAAATTATCATCTCTCGTAAGACCTATTACAGCATCTTTCTGTTCGTTGCTGAGATAATTATATTTGCTTAGAACTGATGATACTGTTTCTTTATTGCAATGCGTTTTCGCCGTCTGAGATGAAAGAAAGTCAAACTTAGAAAGTACGTTCGACTCCAGTTGCTAATACTTCTCTCCAGTGTATAAAAAATCGCCTTTAATACTTTCTCCAACATATATCGTTTCTTTTAAAGTTTTTTCAAAAATCACAGATATATTCTTTTGATTGAATACTTTTCCTCTGACCTCTATCAAAATATCCTTTTGCGTAAATACTGCCTTAATAATACTCGGATCAGCAATAATCTTCTTCTCGTTTCTTTTCAAGATTTCAAGATTTTTTTGAGCAATTGCGCTATCAAAACCCAATTGACTTGAGTACCATCCACGATGCTTTTCTGCGCTGAGATTTATTCCTAAATCTTCATAACTTTTCTTCGTTATTCGCTCATTTATTCCTTCTCTTGCTAAAGTTTCGTTTGCCGTATCTGCCCATGATGTGCGCATTTTCAAAAGTGTAGATTTTGCATACATCCAGGTATCTTTGCATTTTATAAATTCCCCATCTTCTCCTATCGCTCTCAAAGAAACTTGTAAATGAGCATGAGGATTACCTTCCGCATTGTGGATCGCATAAGTACTTATCAGGTTTCTACTCAAAAAGTTTTCTTTAGCGAATTTTTCGATGAGTTCTTTATTGCATTTGTTGCTTAGCTCCTTTGGTAAAGCCAATACAATTGTGCGAGCAGTTACGCAGACGCTAAGTAATTATTTTTTAGTTTCTTCTGATTTGTAATGATTTTCCGCATAGCGATTTTCGAAATTTTCAATTACGTTTCAAACGGATAAATCTTTATATTTGCTGTGTTCGAGAGCGACCGTAGAGGAGCAAACTACGTCACCTGATCTATTGCTATAATTTATATCTCTATCGCGATAATCTTCATGTAATTTTTCGGCGCAGATGTACGCAGCAGATTGTACGGAACTTCTGCCTGTGCTTCTATTAACGAAACCTACATGCAGGTGATATATTGCCATTTGCTTATTGCTGGAAAACTAATATCTATAAATATCATGCTTCGGTTTTTCTCCGAAAAATCTGGTATTTCATAAGTTGAGATAATGCAGTTTGTAAAACGAACTACATGTAAGTGCGCACTTAGCAAATCTTCGATCCGCTTTGTGACTGTGGATTTTTCTTTTCTGTTTATTTTTAGATTCTAGGCTTCTCTGGCTCTCGCAATGCCACGCAACCTCATGCTTTTCGGGCTTCATATCAAAATGTTCAGTGTTTTCATAGGAATAATCATGCCAACAAAAAATAACAAAAGACTCGACGCCATTAATCAAAAAATCGCAGAGCTGCAAAAAACTAAAAGTAAATTGGAAGAGGATTTCGTTCAGAATATGTCTCAACAGATAGCCAAAATCTTCGTAAAGGAAAAGGCATATGGTGTCGATAAAACTGCCTTACTTAAAAGAATAGAAGCTGTAGTTGATAAAATATAATGATGGCTAATTTTGATAAAAAACTTACCGATATAGAAATTTTGCTCAATCACCTTCGATCACAAAAAGCTGCTCTGGAATTTAAGGTAAAAATACAGAAAAACAAGCAACGAAAAATGAGAACAAGAACGCTAATCCAACTTGATGGACCTTTCAATCTCACTCCACTTCTATCGATTTGCGATATCGAATTGGGCATTGATTTGCAACTTGAATATCAAGATAAAGCTGCAATTTTATTGGGAATCCTAATAAACGCAACTAATCAATTGCCAGAAAATATCTCAGAAAATGATCTAGCCCATTTCAAAACTATCGGGATGAACCACTACCGCAAATGGTAGCAGTTTGTATTGACAATTGTATGATCCCAGCTTATGGAGTAGGCAAGAATTTGTTAGCTTTGAAAGTATTAACTCTTATGAATTCATCATAAATTTATGAAAAAATAATCCGAAACCGTTTAGAATAAATTCAAGCCGCCACAATAGGGACTATACAACAACAATTACACTAACCTCTCATAAATACATGTTCGTTATACATTGACATCTGCAACCAAGAGTGGTCTATAATACAACATGTATAATATTTAGAGTTGATATGAATGTCTGATAAAAATGATGAGCTCATTGCTGCTAAGTTTTGTCATACTTTCTTTAATGTGTTGTACAATAGATTATTTATTCTATTTTCTGGATGTTTTAATAATTTTTGGAATTTAGCATCTAATTCTTTTTTACAATTAGTTTTCATTTTTGTATTGAGTTTTTATATTCATGATAAATTGAGCGAGTACTGGATTAGATTTTTTTTTACAGTTAGTACTTTTCTTAGAGAGTGCTTAATATTTCTTCTTCCATTTTTGATTTTCAGTTTTATATCGATCGCAATATCAAGTGTGAAAAAAGTATCAATAATTTATTATTTAGTTATTGCTGTTTTTATATCGAGTATTTTTCATATTTGTATGTCATGTTTTGTAAATTTTGCGATCTTTTTAGATGCTAAAACCCATGTTCTTAATAAAACAGCGGAAATAAAACCGCTTATTGACTTCAATTTTTTTAAAATCACCGATAATAACATGATGGCGCTCTTTGTTGGAATTTGCGCAGGTATTTACAATGCAAAGTATAATAACAAATACGTCAATTTAGTTATTCATACAATGTCTGATATCATAAAAAAGATTATGAATAACTTTTTTATTCCTATGCTTCCACTTTTTATCATGGGTTTTTTACTAAAATTACTTGCGGAAGGTAGGGTATATGAAATTTTCAACATAAATTTATATTGTTTTTTGCGTTTGCTTCTTTATTTGTTTTTGTATTTTTGTTTTCTCATGTTTGTCATATGTGGCAGTTTGAATAGGATGTTGGAATTTATAAAAAACACATACTGCGCTCTCATCATGGCCTTTACTACATCCTCTAGCGCTATTGCCTTTCCGTTATCATTAAAAGCATCGAAATTAAATACACGTGACAACATATTGGTAGATGCCATCATGCCATTTACATTATGTTTTCATATAATAGGAGACATCATGTTAATTCCATTTACTTGTATGATTGTTACGTTAGCTTTTAACAACCCATTGCCAAACATCGATTCTTTTTTTATATTTATCGCTTTTTGTTTACTAAGCCAATTTGCTGTAGCAGGACTTCCTAATGCAACAATAATCGTCATAACTCCTATTTTAAAAAAATATCTTGGTTTTGATGATGTAATGATAGCATTCACCGTTGGATTATATGTTTTTATTGAACCATTCGCAACTTTGGTAAACGTACTAGCCAATAATGTGTTTATAATATTTTTTCAAAAAGCGCTCAATAAATTCAGATTAGAATTGTAACTTTCGAAAGATCTCTATTGTAAACGAAGCATAGACTGTATCATTTCAAAAGCTGTTTTAAGCGAGATAATCCCGACATCTATTAGCATATCATAACGCATTCTTGGCTCCATAAATACCGTTTCGCCGTCAAAAAACCAATTTTTCAATAATTTTTGCCTGCAAAATTCTTCCCAAAAAGCTATATTATCCAAATCTTCGCAAAGTCGTTGTTTATAATCAGCAGGAACGCATGTAGATTCGAGAAACTGCACCATAGTCGTTCCTAAAGAAATAAGAAATTCACATTTTTTCAGTGTTATCGTTTTTTTTGAATCGTTAGTTATCCGACTAACAGGAGTATATATGGATTCAAACTGGGAAAATGGGAAAAAAAGTCGCACCTCACCTGGATTAGCGATCATACTTTTAGCATTTCTTGATACTGTACGTTCTAGAACCTTTTGTGGCGAGCAATATATAACAACTGTATTTGTGTGACACCTTATAAATTTTTTTTCAAGTGCCATAATAAATTCATCTAATGAAAGCACATCTGCAATCACTGTTTTCCCAGATAGCATAGCAGGTATTAGTAAGTTCTCCAGAGAGCGCATCAGAGTCGATAGGTATTCTTCATTCAATACTTTAGAAAGCCTGTCAAGCAATGGATTCCATACAGAAGAAAGAAAACATTCTCTATGTTCTGCAGGAACAGTATCTTCAATTATTTTTGTAGCGTATTTCGATGAAGTATAAGAGATAGATAAACTGGCGCAATCTACTAATAAATTACCTCCAACAACCGAACACATTTTTTCATAAATATTGTCAGATAATTCTCTTTTTATAAAATCCATTAATATGGAATCACCTATTATATCTGTTCCTGTGAAAAGGAAATTATCCCTATTTCCAATATAAGAAGCCATATACCTAGCAATAGACGACTTTCCTGCCGAAGAAGTTCCTACTAAAAATACGATACTTCCAGGGGCATATTTATAAAACACATTTTCGCGCCAAATTATACTTGATGCGCTTAATGGTCGCGTTTTGGCTATTTTCATTTGTTCAGAATCTTTTTTTTGCGCAGGCATACGCATAGCACTTGTAAAATTTACAAAACAGAAAAATAACAACATTACTACAAAAGATATTTTAACTTTAAGCCTGAATAAATCCCCGTATACAGTGGTAGCGGTAGATCTCATTCTGAAACAATTTACTATAGAAAACATCTCAAACAATCTCCAATCGAATTAATTTCTTCTTTTAAAGTTTGACATACTGTTCTGCATTACATACTTACACGCATTCAATTCCGCCTCTGATAAATGTTTTTTTAGTTCATTTTTTATATGTTGGATACATGTATTGAAAATCTGCTGCTCTAGTGGAATGTTGTAGCAACAATTATCTGTTTCTGCATTACAATACAAATTGTGAAATTTAATGTTATCTTTCCTATAAAAAAATAAATCCATATAATGAGATCTAAATTTCGCATCAACTGAATAACAAAAATAAAAATTGTAGTCATATTTATGAGCTATAGACTCAATATTTTCAATAGTTAACAACTCTGCAATAGATTGATCGTTTTTACATTTTCTTATATCAGGATAATTTTTTATTACAAAATTCTCTGGTAATTCGTGGAAAGCAACATTTTTAAATACATCTTTATTTAATTCTTTGAAATAGATAGTTGAGCTATCAATAATATTTTCATTATGATTATCACCAACATACAAGATCACATCGTATCTATAACAATTCATTTCCAACTCGACGCTTCCCCTTTTAGGCAAAATCTCTATCCCGGTAATATTTTTATTTTGTTTATATAAATCAATAAAAAAATCTGAAGAAACAAACAGTTCACCTTCTCGCCTTGCATCTATCTGGCTTCTAGAAAGTAGCTCATCATACGAAAGGTTAGGATGCTTACTTTTATTAACATCATAATAAAACTGCTGTAACAATGAATAATCTCGAATGTCTCCCACGAAAATTTGGCCGTTTTTTATATAATCACTTAATTCGCAAATAACACCAGATAGATACTTCGCACTTGGGAAATATTGAATAACAGAATTCATTATAACTGTATCAACATCACATAGCTCACTAATGGAGCGAAAATCTCTCGCAGAAGAAACATACAATTCCAAATTCTGGATATTACAAGCGTTTTTGTAAGTATTTAATTTTTCTATAATGGTTGATGAAAAATCTGTAGCTATATATTTTTTTACATAATCCACTATCTGTAGCAACAATAATCCGACTCCACAGCCGATTTCCAGTACAATGTTAGGTTGCAGACTACGAATTCGAGATACAGTATTAGCCACCCATTCTCGCATTAGTTCTTTAGAAATATTTTCTCTAGTAAATGTACTTTTCCATATATCTGTATCAAAATCGTTATTTTCCAATTTTACATTGTTATATTCAAATTCGTATATGTCTTTCCAAGAATCAACAACATCATCCTGTTTTTTGATCAGGTGTTCGCTCGTAAAATCAGGAGAAAAACTAATTAGCAAATAGACTTTATCATTATTCACGAAATCAACATTCACATTTTTTATACAACGCACACTATCAGATATTACTTTGATAACTTTTTCTTTTGTTTTATTCAAATCCATAATATTTCTGTCAATAAAAACACCGCCATATCTATTAATAGTTTATATATGCCTTACTTGATAATCAACTCAAAGTTGTGCATAACAATCAAAGATTATGTATACGTTTACGAGTAGTATCATACAAATATTATGAACAACCCACACACCGTGATAAGCTATAAAGATACTTTAAAAACTCTTCAATCTCACTTTCTAAAGTAAGGCAATAGACATCATGACCTCCTATAAATGTCACATCCACAGTATCTTTATTCATAAAAAAAGTATTGACGACATCAAAAGCGTTAAGTTTTATTCTATTAAAAAAACCTTCAAAATCGAAAGATATAAGTTGTGGATATTGATTTTTTAATACTGAAGATATCCTAGGAAAATCATGAAAAAATGTATGACTTAATATTTGATGCATTTTCTGCAAACTCAAAGAATCTATTGCATTTTCTCCAGAAATAGCAGGTCTTAAGTTTTGAAAAAACTCTAAGAATGATCTCGCATTTAGCCTTGAATCATAATAGGGAAGTTCCCGATTTACTACCATCATATTACGAATTATTAATCTTTCTGCAATTTTTTTCGGCGGTACGTACATAAATACAGGATATATTGGCATTCTGAAAAAGTTACGCTCAAGAGCACATTTTAATAATAAAAAATCATCATATGTATGTTCATGAGTAGTTACCATAATTTGTTTTTGTGAGCTATTTGCAATTATTAGTTTAGCTGTTACATCGCCAATAAATTCAATAGACATTTTTTTATATTTTTCGACTATTCTATTTCCTTGCTCTACTCCAAGCATGTGGCAGCACTCAGCGTGAAATCTATCAGCAAAATGAGAGCTTCCATCTCTATCTTTTATAAGGTCGCACATATTTTGCGGAAATGTAGAAATTACTGTTTTTTTTGTTTCTTCTTGAACCATTCCATCAATTAACGACCAAAAAACAGGCCCTTCTGGAAAATGATATAATCTATTTCCGAAATATTCTGACAATCTATTCTCAATAAAAGATTTTCCAGAGCAAGAACATCCAATTATTACTATCAATGGACTGTTGCAATAATTATATAAACACTTTTCTATGTATAGACATTGTCGTATCAAAGAATAAGTAACTTTCTGATGTACATTTATTAATTGATGCCCAGCGCTGCGATCGATAAAATCTCGCGTCACCTCGGTTTTACCGTTTTCATCAGCTACAAAAAATTTCTGAACATTCATCGCTGAACTATAACCAAACAAAAAGATGGAACTTAAAATATTCACTGTAAATAAGGCAATCTTTTTCATAATTTTCACCTCTGCAATGCGATCCAATATTTTATCGTAGCAATTAATCATTAGATTTTCTAGCAAAAGTTGTAGTAAGTAGCGCACACTTTATCTTCTTTGTCGTGCAATCTTCAATTCAGGCGCTCTCTTCAAGCAATATTTCTTTTATTATTTCGATTATTCTAAATACATTTCGATCATCATTTAAAAAGTCGAAATGATCAATGTCAAATAGTTCAATATTAGTTTTGCAACCTGAGGCCACGGCAGAAAAATTATTATCTGGTTTGTTTTTTACACAATCGAACCAAAAATCATAAGTTTCCCCTTCAAGTCCTGGATTTACATTTGTTGCCTTTAGGAGATAGTATTGCATATTTTTCCCAGTAAAATCCCCCTTTAAAGGCCAATATTTGCGATAAGGAGAATCTTTATCATGTTTTATAGAAAAACGTTTTTCACATTCTATAGCATTATCAAAATACGTATCTATACATATCAATCTTACATGTTTTTCTGCTTGTAGTAGTCTTTTTGCGATTTCAAAAGCTATTTTTCCTCCCCATGACCATCCGATTAAAATCGCAGTTTTTTCTGTAAACAGCTCTACATATTTACAATATAAACCTGCGATTATTTCATATGTTGTACTCATAATCTCTTTTTGAAGTTTATTTTCTTCTAAAAACAATTCATAGTTATTAAAAACAATAGAGCGAATGTCATTAGGAAGAAATTTTACAATATTATTAAAATAGGCCTCTGCGTGCGCATGGCCTGGAGGTAATAGAAATATTGTTCCTTTAAAATGCTCGTTATTGTTGAATATGGTATACGGTTCAAATTTATTGTTAAAATCAATAGAAAATGGGTTATAAATTCTCTTAGAGATAACATCATATTTTACAAAAGTAGCCAATTTATTAATTGTAGAATAAGTAAACACATCTTTTGCTGAAAACATTAATCCATTCTTCTTTGCTTTAGATATCAATTGTATCGCAAGCATTGAATCTCCGCCAATTTTGAAGAAATTATCGTTGATGCCGACTTGGTTCAGATGTAGCACGTCCTTCCATATTTCACATAATTTTTTTTCGACTTCAGTTCTCGGAACGACATATTCGTTTACATTTAGCCTCTTTCCTGTTTCTAACGTTAGTAATAACTTTCCATCTATTTTTCCGTTAGGCGTTAGAGGAATCTTATCTAATAACACAAAATAACTTGGTATCATGTACTCAGGCAACGTTTGAGAAATCTTGTTCCTTATATTCTCCACTATTCCTGCTACTTTATCTCCAGTAAATACGGATATCGAATCTCTCGTCTGTGTCTCAAATCCATACGATTCTTCTAAATCATTTACAGACTTAGGAACAATGTATGTTACTAATTGCTTATTTCCATCTGAATCTTCTTTTGCTAATACAACTGAGGTTCTAATATCAGCACAATCATTAATTGCAGATTCTATTTCTCCGAGCTCTATTCTAAATCCTCTGATCTTTACTTGATTATCGATTCTTCCCAAAAATTCTATGTTTCCGTCTGCTAGATACCTTCCTAAATCTCCAGTTCTATA
>CAYJFA010000006.1:77100-88980 GCA_964369545.1 uncultured Holosporaceae bacterium | reverse complement strand
AGGGAGGCGAATCTATTCTATCTGATTTGACAGGAAATTGCTTTAAATCAACGAGATTCAGATTCCATTTGCCCTGTGCCAGCGCCTTCCCTATAAACGAAACGCCTAAGCTACCGGGAAACGCATCTGGAAAAATTGTGAATACGTCAGCCTGCCACATATCAACCTACTCTTAATTTTTATACAAATTAAAGGCCTCAAATGTCATTTGAATATCAGCGTCGGAATCACCGTTCGGAAAATTTTCTTTTGTAAAAGGAACAAGAAAAGAATCGCTTTCATATGTAACTTCTATTAAATAACTGGCACCAAAATTATATACATTCGAAATAATGCATCTAGAAGCATTCTCATGTCCAACAATTTTCAATACTTTTCCCATTAAATCGCATATGTAAAATTCGTCGTCTGAAAGATTCGGAAGATCATCTTTTTTTACAAAAAAACATGAACCCTTAAGTGATTTGGCGGTGTTCCGATCCTCAACTCCAGATATGGATAAAATAACATTATTACCACCGGTGTATCTAACCACTTTAAATTCGAATTCACTGCCGGCCGCATCATATATTGTTTTATAATGCTTTATATTATCGGAAAATAAAACAGCACGCACCATTCCATGGACACCATGCGCTCCAGTTATGTGCAAAATTTCTATGAAATTGTGTTTATCCAAATTAAGATGCCGATGCTGCTTCTTGCTCGGCTTTCAATCTTTCCTGTGCTTTCTTTTTAGGAGCAGATTTTTTTGGGGTTTCAGAAATTGCTGGCTTCTCACACAAACCCTGATAACTCAACAAAACAGCCACTCTATCAGATGCTTTTGCACCAACAGAAAACCAGTATTTTACCCTATCGGCATTGACAACTATACGAGCAGAATCGTCGTTTGACAAAAACGGATTATAGGTACCGACCTTTTCTAAAAATGCGCCATCTCTTGGATTTCTAGAATCAGCTACAACCATTCTATAAAAAGGACGTTTTTTTGCTCCTCCGCGAGCTAAACGAATTTTTAAAGCCACAAAAATCTCCAATATTCAAAATCAACCATTAGATTATTGCAAATAACAATAACCTCGCAATATTTTTATCAATATAAAGAATAAAAGTCCAGAAGAAAAGAAATTATAAATCGTATTCCAATCGTTTTTAGAAGCATTCATTCGTAATGATTAAATAATTTTCACCTTATTATTTATATCTTTTCCACCATTTTTCAAATTTCAACATATTGGATCTCAGTTTTACCTTTTCCCCTATCATTGGGGTTAAAACTGAGAAATTTTCGTTGCAAGACATGCTCGATATTTCTTCATATGGTTCATTCCATTTATGATTAGCCAAAGAAAGCTTACAGATATGCGATGGTATTATCTTTTTTGCCCCTAAATCCTTTGAAGCCGCAATCACCTCATATATAAGCATATGAATATATTTCCACTTTTCGTCGTGCTGCCCGCTGTCAAGAATAGCTAGATCTATGGAACCAAATTGCTTTCCGATTTCGGCATAATGCGTATCATATCCGCTGTCCCCGCCGATATATAAAGAAAAATCCCTTGCTTTTATCAAAAATGATGCCCAAAGAGTTTTATTGGATAAAATTCCGCGGCCAGAAAAATGACGAGCCGGTAGACAATAGATTGAAAAATCTTTACCGAAGGAAGCTTTATCATTCCAATCCATTTCTAAAATACAGTTTTTATCAAATCCCCAGCACTCGAAGTGCTCACCTACCCCAAGTCCACAAATCACTTTTTTGATTTTTGGCTTTAATTTCGAGACACTTTCATAATCCAAATGATCCCAATGGTCATGAGTAATAAGAAGGTAATCAATGTCCGGAATATCTTCTGTTTTATACGAATTTGTTCCCTTAAATGCAGCTGGCCAAAACAAAACCGGCGATGAAACTTCGCTAAAAAGCGGGTCAATTAAAATACTTTTTCCATTCAAATAAAGAAAATACGACGAATGACCAAACCAAATTAATACATCCTCATTCGGATCCAAAGATTTTAAATCGACTTTTATCGAAGGAAGAGAATCAATGGGATCTAAACGCAAACAAAATCTAGAAAATATATTTTTAACAGCATCTAAAAAATTTGTATTTAGTACTTTTGTGGTATGTATATTTTGAAAACTCCCATCTCTATAGTTTATTGACTTTTCGATGCGTGTTAGACGGTCCCCTTTTGGCAATCTACCAAACATCGGAAGATGTAAGTATCCAATAATAAAAATTACTATAATTACCAAAATAGAAAACAATTTCATTGGTTGTCCTAAACTTAATCCATTAATTCTATATACTTATATATCACATTTCTAATATTTTCATGCATTTTAAAGTCAGGTTTGTAATCATTAACTGAAATATTTTCTAATATAACAAGGCTAATTTTATATTTTGGGAAATACGATAAGGTTGATTTATAACCACTAACATAACCTATATGAGAAATCTCGTTTTTATTTGGACTGCAAATACCATAACCATAAAAACCTGAAGGAAAATTCGATTCTATTATTTTCGAAACCATTTTTTCATACATTTTTGATGATAAAACTTCTCCATTGTGAAGCATGTGATTCCATTTATTAAGGTCATATGCAGTAGAAATTAATCCTCCGCAAGAATTACCAAAAAATATTTTTCTACCGCAATCTATAATATAATTTCTAGTAGATTTTTTTGATATTTCTACAAATTCTCCATTCTCAAATAACAAAGATAAAATAAAATTAGGATGATTTTTTTGCATGTTGAAAAGTAATTCTTCATCAATCAAAAACGAATCTTTCATGCCAAGCTGCTGAAACAACTTCATCGCAATATCATCGAATTTTTCTCCGGTAACATTTTGCAAAACATACCCAAGAATAACATAAGCATAATTCGAATATTCATACTGCGTTCCCGGAACAAACTTTATTGGGCAATCATTAACGATCCCTGATGTATGCGATAAAAGATGATGTACTGTAATATCCTCATTAATTTTTTGTTCTTTTTTCAAATACTTATTTGCTTTTTCAAGCAAATCCAGATTCCCCTTTTCTACTTCTTTTAAAATTAATACACTTGTTATCTGTTTTATTAAAGATGCAGCTAGAAATTGTTGATCACATAATTTTTTATCTAAATACGATTTTTCATATATTATTTTGTTGTTTTTTGTAATCAAAACAACTCCCCGAAATAAATTATTGCATTTTACTGCTGAATTAATAGACCAGACAAACCTAGTATCCAAATTAAAAACAAATAACAAAAAGAAAAATATACAACAGAATACTAGTGAGCAAATAACGAAATAAGACGACCATTTTTTATTGAACAATTTCATAATTAACCAATAATATCCTTATAGGTATTATTATCATGATCGTAAGTCAAAATTTCACAACTTTCGATATCAAAAAACCATAAATGAATATCTAATTCCTTATTATCTAATTTATTTTTTATCCACGGAAATGTAAGGCAATTATTATAAGAATTAATCAAAGAAAGCTTTGAATAATCATCTACCTGATATTTGTCGTGTTTTCCTATATCAATAATAGAAACCCAATTATCAACAAACTCCAAAGTAACGTCATTATTTTTCTGAAATTTTTTATTATTTTTTCTACTGTTTATCCAAGTCTTTATCCCACCGCATTGACTATGCCCAAGAATAATAAGTGTATTGATATTCAAAACTTTTATACCAAATTCAAGAGCCGCACTTGTTCCATGATGCAGTGAATCTTTTTCATAAGGAGGAACTATATTCGCTATATTTCTCACTACAAATAAATCCCCAGGAACACATTGGAATAACAAAGCGGGATCTACCCTAGAATCACAACATGCTATTACCATTGCTTTTGGATTTTGCTCACAAAAATATGAATCTGATAATTTTGAAAAACTTACATTTGCTTCTCTAAATTTATGATATCCTGATAAAAGATCCTCTATATTTTTTTTCATGATAAAAAACTTTACATACTAAAAGCAACAATATCATAAATTAGAGAATTAACAGATAAGATAAATTAGATTTTATAAAGCTGAAAATTAAAAAATCACAACCAAGCGGCGAAAAAAATAAAAAAAACACAAAAATAGGTTGCATTATTTTAAAAAGATGTTATTTTAATAAATAGGATAAGTTCTTTCATCCTATAGAATAAAAAACAGGGTCACTTGGTTTTTATTTTATTACGACCTTAGGGTCGTACTCCATTTTGACATAACTATTACAACACATTGTCCCATAGTATAAAATACTATGGGACTTTGGTTTTTAGGAGAGACAAAAATGTATGTTTTAAATATTAAAGAGCTCTTGTTGCACTCAATAATTGGCCACCATAGGAAGCTGTTTCTTCTTTGTTAAAGTCAGTTTGTTCAACGGTATCTTTTATCGTATATCCCCTACCCCAAATAGTTTCTATATAGCATTCGCCATCCAAAGCATCCATAAGTTTTTTTCTTAATTTACAAACAAAAACGTCTATGATCTTCAATTCTGGCTCATCCATACCTCCATATAAATGATTCAAAAACATATCTTTTATAAGTGTAGCACCTTTTCTCAAACATAATAATTCTAGAATTGCATATTCCTTACCAGTAAGATGCAGCGCTTTTCCATCGACATCAACTCGACGGCTCTGCAGATTAATTGTCATTCTTCCGATTTTTATTATGGATTCAGCATGCCCTTTAGATCTTCTAACAACAGCCTGAACTCTCGAAACAAGCTCTGTTCCTTCAAATGGCTTAGTAATATAGTCGTCGGCTCCGATATCTAGACATTTAACTTTATCCTTACACTCAGAAATACCAGATAATACGATAACAGGAGTACGAACGTTCGCAGCCCTCAGTTTTTTAATAACTTCCACTCCATCTATATCAGGAAGCATTAAATCTAATATTATTCCGTCGTAATCATAGATTTTTCCAACTTCAAGACCATATTGCCCAAAACTCGTTGAATCAACAAGCAACCCTTCTTTCTTTAGCAAAGCTTCAATGCTTTTTGCTGTTGGAGTGTCATCCTCTATTAACAAAACCCTCATGATTATCTCCTAAATACAATAAAAACAAAATAACACGCACAAAAATACAATTTTTAAAAATACCACTAAAAACATAACTCATTGAAATTTCGCAATTTTTATAAATTTTAACGAAAAATCATATACAATGCTTTTATAACCTATCTTTTTGTACGTTAATATTAGTTTACTAAAATTTTATTAATATTTTAAGATGTTTTTAATTTTTTTCGAAGTTTTTATTAAAAATAAAAAACCCAATATTATGAGATACAATTCCGATACAATTGTGTATTATAAATAACAATCCTAAAAGCATATGATAGGCAATGAATTATACCTATTGAAAGGAAATACTCTCGATGAATTTTTGTATAACAACACCTATATACTATATCAACGGAGATCCGCATATCGGCCATGCATATGCAAGTATTGCTGCAGATATTATTGCTAGATTTAAGCGTCTTGATGGATTCAATGTGCATTTTTCGACAGGAACAGATGAACATGGAATAAAAGTAGCGAGATCAGCAGAAGCAGCAGGGATAGAAGTTAAGAAATTCAGCGATATTATGTCTCAAAAATTCAGAGATATGTCCAACGAAATTAATATGTCATATGATGATTTTATAAGAACAACAGAAGAACGACATATACTTGCTGCACAAACTTTATGGAAAATGATCGAAAAAGATATATGTAAACGCACTTATTCCGGTTGGTATTCAGCGAGAGACGAAGAGTATGTACTAGAGTCAGACTTAGTAGATGGAAAAGCTCCCAGCGGCGCTCCTGTAGAATGGATGGAAGAAGAATCTTATTTTTTCCGCCTATCTGCTTATCAAGATAAACTACTGAAATTATATGAAAATAATCCGGATTTCATATCCCCGATATCCAGGCGAAATGAAGTAATTAGCTTTGTTAAAGGCGGATTAAAAGATTTATCAATATCAAGAAGTCAATTCAGCTGGGGAGTTCCAATTCAAACACAAAGCGATAAAAATGAAAATGATAGCGGCCTAAAACATGTAATGTATGTATGGATTGATGCCCTTACAAATTATATAACATCTCTTGGATTTCCTGATAACAAAGACTTTGTGTCAGAAATGATGTCAAACTGTATACATATTGTTGGAAAAGAAATATTGAGATTCCATGCAGTTTACTGGCCGGCATTTTTAATGTCCGCAGGAATTACACTGCCTAAAAAGATTTTTGCGCATGGTTGGTGGACAAGTGAAGGGCAAAAAATGTCTAAATCCGTTGGAAATGTAGTAGAACCGCATACAATGATTCAAAAATATGGTTTAGATGCAGTAAGATATTTTCTTTTTAGAGAGATAAAATTTGGAGAAGATGGTGATTTTTCAGAAACCGCTATACAAAAAAGAATCTCATATGATTTAGCAAATGATCTTGGAAATCTAGTGCAGCGTGTTCTAGCATTTATACAAAAATACGGTGGCAATATTACAGTAAATTACAATCTTTCAAGTGCGGATAAATCACTTTTTGAAAATTCGAGAAGCTTGATAGACAGAACACGTCCATTCATAGATAAACAAGATTTACATTCTGCATTATCTACGGTTTGGGAATTAGTAGCTGAATCTAATAAATATGTAAACGACATGCGTCCATGGGAATTAATAAAATCAGATTTAGACAGATTAAACACCGTGATAACAGTGTTATGTGAAAGTATAAGAGCCATTGGATTTGGATTAGCTCCATTTATGCCGGATACAGCTAGAAAAATCTTTGATTTTATAAATATTGAAGGAAAATGTTTTTCCGAAATTTCAAAAGACTTTGTTAACCAAAAAATTCAGCCACCATTTTTATTGTTTCCTAAAGAAAATTTGGTTTGTGAATCATAGAGAAAAAACTATTTGAAATAATATGAATAAATATACTTTTGTAGATTCCCATTGTCATTTAATTTTTAAAAAATTTCTGGAAAACAACGCAAATGCAGATGAACATAAGTATAGCGTTGAAGAATTAGTCAAACGAGCTAATCAAGCTGGAGTGAAATATATTTTAACTATTGGAACGGAATTATCTGATATAGATGAATCTCGTAAGATCGTTGAACATCATAAAAATGTCTTTCGCACAATCGGAATTCATGCGCTTGAAGCTCGCAAAAATTACCATAATTATTCTCTCGAAGAAATTTCACGTATTATACTAGAAAATTGTCATGCACAAAACTCCTATCGCCCTGTCGGTATAGGAGAAATTGGACTGGATTACTACTACAATCACGATGATATAAAAGAGCAGCAAGAATTATTGGATTTGCAATTAGATTTAGCCGAGCAATGCTCTCTTCCAGTCTGCATACACTCTCGAGATGCAGAAGAAGACACCATAAGAATTCTTAAAAATCACCCCAATATAAAAGGCGTGATACATTGTTTTACGGGAAGTAGAGAGTTTGCCTTTAAAGCATTAGACTTGGGATTTTATATATCAGTTTCCGGTATTATAACCTTCAAAAAAAGTGAAGTTTTACAAGAAATAATAAAGTCGATTCCTATTGAACGTCTATTAATTGAAACCGATGCTCCCTTTTTGGCTCCTACACCATTTCGCGGACATGCAAACGAACCAGCATTTGTTGTTTATACAGCGCAAAAATTAGCTGATTTGTTAGAAATTCCTATCGAAGTAGTCGCCGAAAAAACATCCAAAAACTTTTTTAAAATTTTCAATATAAAAATAACAGCTACTTAATCACTTTGAAAAAACGCCTTTTCAAAATGGAATGTCAGTCACAAACAGCGTTAAACCTTCATGTTGCCACACATGTAGATAAGACCAATGCCCAGAGTGGACCACTAAACCACCCAGAGGCTACAGTCACCCCAGCATCCATCCGCGATAGTAGCGCAGCTGCGCGCTGCAACGCCAAGTGCTGTATAAAAGTCAATAATAAATTGGATAGCTGCTGCTGACTCTCTTTACAGATTGTAAACTCTTCAACAGCATCCACCAGCCGACAAATCGCATAATCATAAAGGCCGCCACTCCGATACTGAAAGAAGTTGCATTACATCTGTAGCACCACCTAGAAAACATAGTATTACATGCTTATCAGTATTTTCTTTATGTGTTTAGACAAATTCATTTTGTGCTCTTTTCAAAAACCACTAATAAATATTTTCCGTCATAATCAAAAACAAATATCAATCAAGGAAACTTAACATCCAATCATGCCTATAAGAGCTGCAGTATCAGCGAGATACATCGTCGCAATCTTTGCATTCATTCACCTGTTTTTGACTCTCCTTTAGCGCCCTTATATCCTCTAAGGCGTATTTATTTAATGATACGGCCATCAATAAATTCGGTCTTCCTTGATTGTATCCGTATCCAATTTTGAAAGGAATGCTCACTGGAGAGTTTGACTTAAAAAAATCAACCAAGGATGATTGTCTGTATCCTTTGAAAATTGGTAGTGTTGGTTCTGTATAAGTTCCAAAAGCATATTTCTTCCAATTTTTGCCGAAATCTGTAAATGGAACTCCTGTGTCATCCTGTAATATAGCAGTTGTATTATCTAAAATAAATTTCTTAAACTTCGAAAGAGAACGATCGTGCAATGCATATGACGCACTTTTAATAAACGTAGTAAATGAAGACTTTCTTACAAAATTAAAAAGATTTTCTAGGCAAGAACTCTCATTTCCTAAATCCAATCTAATATAGTAAACATGCCTCATTGTTGTTTCGCCTTTTTTCACACAAGAAATCTTAACGCAATCCGCCATATTTTTATCACGCGCTACTTCCTGTCCATTTTTATCTATAGATAAATCTTCAATATTATGAATCTCAAAACCAAGCTTAGAAAGCTGCAACATCAGCATATAAAGTGTGCCTCGCAGTCCTTTATGAGAAAGCTGCGTCGACATTTCCGACGTAATAAAAAAACCGCTTCTTAAATATGATGTCAGCGCTGTTTTTAACGGATCGATAATATCTAGTTTTTCAAGATTCTTCTTTATTGCAGGGAAACAGCCAATCGGCTCTAATCCAACAAGTACATAATCTTTCGCTTTTGGAAAAAATCTAAAAGCATAAGCTATATCCGGACCGCCAAAAGGATAAAATATATATTCTGGTTCACCAGTATGTGACGTTATATTTTCTCTTGACCAATCTTCAATTAAAGAAAGACTTTCGGATTCCAATCTATTCCATTCTTTATTAATAAATTTTGCATAATCATGAAATAATTTCTTTTTCCGAAAATTCTCTGGAGCGTACAGCCCTGCCATTTGCAACGCAGCACAATCAAACTCATTCACTGGAGTTTCAATATTAACGAAATCTTCATCTACCTCTAAATTAATATCAGCAGCTTGCTTTTTCTTAACTATCGCCTGATTTTTAGTGTACTGCACACCTTTGCGGTCATTTGCTAAAGAGGTATCAGAGTGTGATTGAATATCGGCAGTTTGCTGATCATAAACTATATCATCGATTTTACTGCTATCCAGCATATTAGACTGATTAATATCTTCTTCGCCGATCTTATCTTTATTCAGTTCGCACGAGCATAATAATAAAACAGATAGAAAAATCATTTTTTTCATAATAAAAACCATAAGTAAATTGCGAGACAATTATATGCAAAAACTAAGCGGAAAGCGTTAAATTTTTTAATCATCTAATATTTTCTTGTGAATTTTTGATAGAAGGTATATTTTCTATTAAGGATTGTTGCATAATAGATACTATATGTTAATTACAATAAAACCCGAGAATCAAATAGTTTAATTATGTATCCTCTCAAATAAATATTGTTGAATAAAATTATAGGAATAGATTAAATGTTCGAAGCTTTGCGAGGCCTGCTTTCATCAGATATGGGAATAGATTTAGGAACTGCCAACACACTAGTATATGTAAGAGGAAGAGGTGTTTTGTTAAATGAACCATCTGTAGTCGCTCTTGCGGAAACGAACGGCAAAAAACACGTTCTGGCGGTCGGAGAAGAAGCAAAACTTATGGTCGGCAGAACCCCTGGGAATATAACGGCCATAAGACCATTAAAAGATGGAGTAATTGCTGATTTCGAAGTCGCGGAAGCTATGATTAAACATTTTATAAACAAAGTACATAATAGAAGGAATTTTGTCAGTCCGCAAATCGTGATATGTATACCGCGAGGCTCAACTGCAGTCGAAAGAAGAGCTATTCAAGAATCGGCGGAAGGAGCAGGTGCAAGAAGAGTATTTCTTATCGAAGAACCAATGGCCGCAGCAATTGGCGCTGGACTTCCAGTAACTGAACCTACAGGTTCAATGGTCGTAGATATTGGCGGCGGAACAACCGAAGTGGCGGTTTTGTCTTTGGGAGGCATAGTATATGGAAATTCTGCCAGAGTTGGCGGAGATAAAATGGATGAAGCCATAATAAATTATATAAGAAAAAACCATAATTTATTAATTGGAGACACAACAGCAGAGAAAATCAAGAAAGAAATAGGAGCAGCGATACATCCATCTAAAGGAGAAGGTCGCTGCATGTCCATCAAGGGACGTGATTTACTTAATGGGATTCCAAAAGAAATTAAAATTTCCGAAAGCCAGGTTGTGGACAGTCTTTTAGAAACAGTATCAGCGATAGTAGACGCTGTAAAATTTGCACTTGAAAGTACTCCTCCGGAATTATCCGCAGACATTGTAGATAAGGGGATAGTAATGACCGGCGGCGGATCACTACTATTAAGACTGGATGAACTAATAAGAAATAAAACAGGACTACCGGTTTCCATCGCTGAAGAACCTTTGTCTTGTGTTGTTCTCGGAACTGGCAAAGCACTTGAAGAAATTGATGTCATGAAAACTGTTTTATCAAAAACAACTTAAGCAACTTCTAGCGTTTTTCTGTTAAATCTTTTAATATAACATATTCTCAAGGATTTCCGAGAGTTATATGCAAGTGAGTTTTCCTCCGATATCTCTGATAAAATCTTGAACAGATTTTGCTATGAATTCTGAGCCATTATTATTCCGGATAAATCCTGAAATTCCGTTGAATAAAAACAGCTCAGACAGATCAACTACATTCATATAGATATCACTATTTTAAATAGATTATTAAAAAATTATGTTATTATATTAAATAGTTTCTCCTAAAATATGTTTCAATAGCTTTTCGACATCTAGATTTTGACTTTCTCTCGCAAAATGCAATACGGTACCGTGGGTAGTAGTAGCAAGGATAGCTTGACGTTGTGTTTTTTCATCTCCCAATTTTTGTAGCAAAAACTTCATTAGCTCTACAGCATTAGCATCTCGATTTCCTGCCAAAAAATGCAATACGTTACATTTGTGACGATCAATAGTAAGAATAGCTTGTCGTTGCGTTTCTTCATCTCCCAATTTTTGTAGCAAAAGATCCATTAGCTCTACAGCATTAGCATCTTGGTCTCTTGCCGCAATATGTAATACGTTACGTTTATCATGACCAACAGTAAGAATAGCTTGTCGTTGCGTTTCTTCATCTCCAAATTTTTGTAGCAAAAACTTCATTACTTCTACAGTATGAGCATTTCGATTTTCTGCAAAAAGATGCAATACGTTACTTTTATTACGATCAATAGAAAGAATAGCTTGTCGTTGCGTTTCTTCATCTCCAAATTTTTGTAGCAAAAACTTCATTACTTCTACAGTATGAGCATTTCGATTTTCTGCAAAAAGATGCAATACGTTACATCTGTAGGCAGTAGAAGCAAGAATAGCTTGGCGTTGTGCTTTTTCATCTCCCAATTCTGATAGCAAAAGA
>CAYJFA010000006.1:0-77000 GCA_964369545.1 uncultured Holosporaceae bacterium | reverse complement strand
AGCAAGAATAGCTTGGCGTTGTGCTTTTTCATCTCCCAATTCTGATAGCAAAAGATCCATTAGCTCTACAGCATCTGGGTTTTGTGCCGCATGATGCAATACGTTATATCCGTAGGAAGTAGTAGCAAGAATAGCTTGGCGTTGTGCTTTTTCATCTCCCAATTCTGATAGCAAAAGATCCATTAGCTCTACAGCATCTGGGTTTTGTGCCGCAATATGTAATACATTATATCCGCCATGATCAACAGAAAGGATAGCTTGATGTTGTGTTTCTTCATCCTCAAAGAAAGATAGTAAAAACCTCATTACTTCTACAGTATGAGCATCTGGGTTTTGTGCCGCAATATGTAATACGTTATATCCGCCATGATCAACAGAAAGGATAGCTTGGCGCTGTGCTTTTTCATTTCCTTCTACAAGTAATAATTCTTTAATCGTACTTAAATCCGCTATCCTTTCAAAGTGTATTCTGTCTATAAAAGACATATATTGATTAATAGGTTGATTCATTGCTGTTAAATTAAACAAAAAACCAACACTTAATAAGTTTATAAATTTTAATCTCTTCATCTTCTCCTCCTTGTCTTTTATAAAAAATAAAAAACTTCCCCCTAAAAGTCAATGTTTTTTTTGCTTATGATACTAATATTAAATTTTTAAAAGATACCATATTTTTGAAGTCTTCCACTATTTTTAGTATAATTTCAAACACTTATTGACAACATCATATTCTATAAAGTTATTCTTTTATAATTTTTTCTATGGGCATATCTTCCGGAATTATACTTCCTATCTCCATTAGATTTTTTCTTACTTCTACTCCAACTTTAAAATATACTTCTTCGCCCTTCATCTTGTCTGTTACATTTTTCTTTTTTAATTTCTGCTTCGTTAATGTAGTATTAAATAGATTTGCAAATAATTCCATATTCCCATATAATTCACAATATTTTCATCTCTTGATTTTTCTTTTTTATGTCTTATATCTGTAGCACTCATATATCTGTCATACCGTTATATATCCTTCTATACCTGCTTTTTGAAAACACGCATATCCTGGTGAAAAATAAATCCATGCGCCTTTACTTGAAATGTGATTTTTGTTATGACTTGTAATTTAGTTCTACTTTCAACCCGTTGCTGATTATTACTTAATTGTTATATTTTTTTGAGAAATTATTATTTTATCTCTTTGTCTTTTAAGTTCATATGCTTATTTATTGACAAACATACTTACAAAATTTTTAGAAACTTGTAGTTTAATATAGCCTTCTATTTGCAACCTATGATATCATAAAGATAATTTATAAGAGGAGGTAACTATGAAAAAGTTTATAAGTATTTTTCTAGGACTTTTTTTGCTTCAAGGAACCTGTAATGCAACGATCATAACTGAGCAAATGCTGACTGAAAGTGAAGTTGAAAAGAAAATTGAAAATACAATTTACAGGTATAATAACTATCAGGTGCGTTATTATACATATAACAGGAATGTAATACTTGTTTCTGATATGACAGAAGCAGAGAGAAATACATTGATCAATGAAATAAATAAAATACATGGAGTTGATCATGTAATTTATGTGAACACCCATAGTAATTCTCCGCTTAAACAGGCAGTGAACGATTCTGTAATCACAGCAAAAGTAGAAGCCAAGTTGTTTAGTATAAAGGGCGTCAATTCCCTTCATTCACATGTTAAAACTATTGGAGGAGGTGTGTGCTGTGCTTTTGTTTCATTAGAAAAAGGAACAAATAAGCAAAAAGTTATAGATGAACTGAAAAATATTGATGGAGTAAATAATATCGTATTCTGCTATAGCTATAGATAATTTATTCCTAATTTGTATCAAACATCAACAAAATCTGGTTAAATGCAGGTTTTGTTGAAAGTACTAGATAGCAAAAAGAAAATAGTCATTTCATTAAAATGAGAACTTTTATAGCATTTTTTTATCGACCGTGAACTGCACAACAACAAGATTTTGGAAAATGCGAATTTTGCATATTAATATGCGACATCCAATGCAGTAAAGACTTTATCAACCTCATCACTATCAAAATCTATCACAAAAAAGCCCCTCTATTTTCCATTTTTGCGTGTTTGGAAATTTAAAAAACATGCTCCGCACTTTCTTAAAAGCATTCGGTATTTTGAAATTAAATATGCTGTAGAGAAGATCAATTCAGAAAAAACATGGCGAGCGAGATAGGAAGTTTGAAAAAAGTATAATACCAATAGTTATAAACAAAACAACTTTGTTATAGTTTTCACCCAAAATAAAAGTAAATTGCTATTTTATATGGATTTTGGCTTGAGATACATTCAATCCACCGTATTCTCGACGTAATTTATAATAAGTATGATTTGATATACCACATTTTTTGCATGACAGCAAAATCGTTTTTCCTTGATTTATTAGTATCTCCACTTTCCTAATGGGAATGAGCAACTTTAAAGAGTTTGGTTTTTAGTTAGCCTTAAAATACATACATCGCAAGTAGTATTTTTATTGCACTCTTTTATACCTCGGTAGTTTTCGTAATGTTGTTTTTGTTTGTATAGATCGATTATTGAAGACACAGTCATCTGATTTTATGGAGCATTTTTACCTGTGGTATCACTTAGTGTTTTTTCACAGTGGTTTTGCGCAAGAAACCACGCAACCATAGGTTTAATATTCTCCTAAGAAGCCGATTCATCAACACTACAGGAGGCATCATGTTTACAGAATCTTTTCGGAAAAAGATCGCAAAGTTTTTGCTGGTTATAATGCTGGTGACGAATATATCTCCTGTATTTGCGATGCAAAGACCGGATTATCAAGTGACGGTTCAAAGAAGAAACGTTCTAAACGATGTAACTGGATGCATGACACCTTACTTGTTTATTGAAGCTTTCAAATTAACGGAGCAGATGGTCAGCGACGTATCGACAATGATATATCAGAGCATCTGTAGCCAAATGATAATGATGTCGATGATTATGCTACAAATTGCTAAAACAGCCTCTGAAATTTCAGAGCGATTTGTAATCATAGATGGCTTGGGGAAAATCCGCATAGATGAAAATGACTCTATTGTTTTAGACCCCTCTATGTTGCTGGATCCAACTAAAACCGTTGAATTTACAACTGATAGAAGCGTAATCATCGATTCTTTAAGATGCAATTCTATTTCTGTAGTCGCTCCAAGTGTAACTGTTCGAGGTAATACCTTTATAAAATCCCTAGATATATCACTTGGTGAAAATGGAGTATTTGCCATAGATACCAGCTCTACGTTATCTACAGAAAGCGTTGTTATCGATGGCATGATACATAATTATGGCACTCTGAATTTTCTTGAGGGTGCTGACGCTATTCTGCGCTCTAATCAGTCTGTTTTACTAAACCAAGGGCTTGTAAAAGGCAATAGATTCGCGTTGGAAAATATCGGAGCCTTTCTTAATAAAGGTGACATACGAGGGGTATTTATAGGGTTACAGAGTAATTTTTTACAGAACGATGGAACGATCGGAGGTACTGAATCAATTCTCGATCTCATGATACACAAGTCCATTATAAACAACAGAGATATTTCTGGTAAAAGAGCTAAAGTAGTCCTTACAAGCGATGAGAAAGGATTCTTAAACAGAGGATCTATTGATATATCGAATACTGAACTACAGATTTCCGGCACTTTTAAAAATGAAGGAACAACCGAATTTGGCATATTAACTGGTTTTGTATCTAAGTTTTTGAATAAGGGTACATTTGAATCTAATTATGGATCTCTTTCAATAGATACCGGAGAAAACCATCATATTCTAAAGCTTTGCTGTTTTACATCAGCCGGAGATTTTCTTAATACATTTACAGATCAATATTCAACCATGAAAGTCGAATCCTTTCTTGGAACAGGGAAGCTCTTCAATAGGTCAGCGTTTGAGATGCTTGGAGCTGGAGCATTTGGCATTCGAGAGCTTTACAATCAAAACGCAGAGTTTATAGCAAGATATGGATGCTCATCTTTCGGTAACACAGTACGATTTGTAAGCAGCCTCGGTAAAATAGTGAATGAAGGCTCTCTGGTTGCTGATACTCTGAGCTTTGATGATACAGAAGCGATAATAACAAATGCACCTGCTGCCCTTATTAAAACAGCTCATGAGATGAAAGGCAGAGTAAAGAGCGTAGATAATCTTGGAACTATAGTTTCTGAGCATTCATTCATATCATTAATGTTCGATACCTTCGTTCACAGAGGCAAGCTCAAGGCAGCCAAAGGAGTGAGTTTCATAGGAAAAGTTTTCAGAAACTACTCAGATCTTTCTTTGCACAGCTCCAAGATAGAGCGTTTGTTCAACGGTGAATCTATAACCGACGACGTTGACGACGCTTTTTTTGCTGAGGGTGTGACTACAGCCGCGACAAAGGCTTCAAATATTGCGACTATGCCCATAATTCAACGTAAACACGCTGTTACCGGTATACTTCAAAAAGCTAAGGCAATGAATGTACTACAGGAGGAAATAGATAAAGTTGAAGCCTATTGTGGCAGCATAACATCGATTGTTTTGCCAGGTAATGTTCCAGCGTTAAGAGCTATGATCAATAGAGATTATCCGCATCTTATTCAAGGGAAATTACCCCGCAATATGCCAGCTTTAAGGACTTTAATCTGTGGTTCCGCGGCATATCGTCAGAAGTTAGCTGAATTAGAAGCTATACCATTTCCTTTGGCAGAACTAACCAAAATAATCGCGACAATTATACCAGCGACAGATATTGCCGCAATGCCTATAGCTCAGCGCAGAGAAGCAATTGCCGATATACTGCAAAAAGCCAGAACTATGAACATGATGCAGGAAGAAATAGCTAAGGTTCAGCATTATTGCGATCTCTTGCCTGCAGAGCAACATTCAGGGCAGCTGCGCACGCTTGCAGACAGATTAAGAAGTAGTCAATTAACGATCACGCCATTTCCCATGATTGAGTTAAATAAATTAATCTCCGCCTACAACAAGCGTTCTATTCCTAAAACAGCAGCTAATTTATGGATGTATTTTGGGTCAGACATTGGAAGACTCGAAAACACCGGACACGTACAATTTATCAAAGGCTTGCATGCCATCGATACTTATATGGGGACTGCTGAATCTGAGTTTCTTGTGCCAAAACTTGATGATCTTACTTTACCAATCACTAACATACAGCCACTACAAATAGCTGAACCGGTATCTCCGGACGCTTTTCAAACTTCAGATACAAACGATGATCCAGATAGCGTGACAAAAGTAACCGAGAAAAAACTCGAAGGCGCAGGAAAAATACAAGCTCCCAAAATGAGAATCACAGATTGGGATCTGATTGATAGATTTTCTCTCCTTACAGACGAATTAGAAACTATAACTGCTGGATTTGTTAACACAAAAGAGATTGTTTTACCAAGAACAAAACTAGTATTTGATCTGCTGACCAAAGATTTTGAAAACACAGGAAGTATCGCTTGTCTAGAGTTTTTAGTCAGAAACTGCGGAATTTTTAGAAACCAAAGCAGAATCGAAACTCACGCAGATATAGATGTTACCGCGAGAGAAGTATGGAATGCTGGTGATCCAACCTTAACTCCAAAATCAACATATTCTGTAGCGCATAAAAGTTTTGTATATCAAAATCTAAGTAGAGGACAACAACAGTTTTTTCTCGACGGCAGCTCAGGTGATTTTAGATTTTTAGCAGATGGCGGTGTTTATCCATATCTCTCAGCAAATACCTTTAATTTTTACCAAATTGGAGCAGGGTTGCTACGTTCCCATGCAGGAGCAGTAAAATTAAGCGGTACTGATTTAATAAAAAATGAATTTTCTTTCATCGCAGCGGCGAATCATTTTGTTTTATCTTCTCCAACAGGCACGATAAACAATCGAATTGGCAATATCTTTTCAGCAAGCACAGATCCATCATATATAGAAACTACTGTTTTTGAACATTTTTCAGGGGATGCACAAGACATTCAAACGGGTTCATGTCGTTTGGTATGGACTAGTTGTGGTAAATACGTTGGTGAAAGGACTCAGCCAATTTATGCTACATTCAACACCTCTGATAAACCGAAGATTCAAAGCGGAGGAGATTTACATATAAGAACGTCACAATCTCCTGTAATAAAAGGGGCGGATATATTATCAGGAGGAACTATACATGCTGAATTTCCGGGAGCGAAATTTCAAGCAGAACCGGTTCATCAACTTGCTCCAGAAATAAAAGCTCATAACGAAATTATACTTAATGGACAGGATATCGGTATTAAAGGAGCGATGTTTTTAGCCGGATTCGGTATCGCTCTCTCGGCAACTGGAGAAATCATTATAGCAAATCCTGATGGTCAGCAATACATCATACCACCTAAAGGGTCTTTGGATATCAATGTTGGAGAACTAGCAAGAAAATCATATGGCCATATGGTTACGGCCCCTATGTTGAAACATGACTTGAGCCTCGCTTCTACCTACCATATGAATCTTGATCCTACCGCTGGTATGAGACGATTATTCTTTGGAAATGCCCCAGATCCAATGAAAAGGCTCGTGTTTGATACGAGAATTATGTCCACGCTTCCGATGATTTTAGGAGATTACGCTACTTTATTAGGAACGCAGACCCTTAATACACCAAAGTTCTTATCCCTCTTAGAGAGAAACGCGCAAGACTTAGATGGAGCTCTTATCCTTTCGGATCAAATACCAAACAAACTTCTTATGTATTTCACTATAAAAGATTTAGACGATGAAACACAAGAGGCAGAGCCGCATATTCATATACCGGAAGGAGCGTTTAATACATTAAGACAGAGATTTGCGATCGAAGCAGAGCAAGGTCCCGTATTGATGGAAGGAAGCAACATAAATCTAAAAAACGCTGTTTTAAAAGGAACTTCCATAGAATTAATTGCTAGAAAAGATCCGACTGTACCATCTACAGGAAAAACCTCTATTGTAGCTTCGCAAATTACCGCGACAGAGGATAAAGTTCGTATTCATGCGGATAAAGAAGTAGATGTAAGCGGTAGATACGATAAAACCCAGCATCATTTCTCCATCGACGGCGGTCACGCTATGACCGAAACAGCGGTACATGCCCCCGCTATAATAACAGCTCCGCAGGAAGTCATAATCAGCGGAGAAGTAAGTGAAATCCGTGGAACTCTTATAAAAACAAGAAAATTTATTGATGAAACAGAACGTCTTCTCATCGGAGTTGATAAAACCGCTTTACATTATTGGTCACATGCTGAAAAAGAAAGCGGAGGAATGCTAGGTGGAAGTTCCTCCATAGAGCGCCACGGATATCAAGAAATAGCACATCCAAGTATTCTTGAAGTAGAAGAGATGCTTAGCAGAAGCGGACAAAGTCTAATATTTGAATCTGTAATTGCTGAAGGTCTTCAAAGATTACTGGTAGAAAAGTCAACGTTTCATGAAACATCAGCTACTCTACACTCTCACGATGAAACAAAAGTATCCAGCAGCGGATTCTCATTATTTGGTATGGGGGGAGCTCCTTCTATTCCAAAGGATCCCCTTGTTAGAGCATGGCAAGATCTTCGCCGAGCAGCAAACTCCAAAGCACTGATAGCTGAAGCAATTAAAACGGCTGCAAGTATCTATGGATCAGTGGACGACGCGAAAAATCTATTCAATGCTGTAACTTTGGGAATCAGTCTGGATACAGCTTCTGTCATAGCCGGTACTTTTGCTAAACGTTACCTAAATCTCGGTATATCGTTTGGATCCCAAACTACAACAACAATATCTCATCAGACGCAGCAACTACCTAATAAGATCAGCGCTGAGTTAATCGAGCTTAGGTGTCCAACTGCAGTTCATTTACAAGGTCATCATGAAGCAAGAGACATGATAATCGAAACCGAATCATTCACGACAACAGATATTGTCAGCACAGCTACGATCGATTCAAAAACCGAAAGCAGCGGAGGTTCATTTAATCCGGTATCCGCTGTTGTAGGATCATTTTTCCCTGGAATGATTGTTGGAATGGGAACAGCGATGATTGGATCGGTATCCGGTTCTATATCCGATGTTACTCAGACTCAAAGACAGACAATGCGAACTCCAACCACTGTTGTCGCCGACAGATTCATTCTCAGGGCTGGAAACGCTCATCTCACGGATACCCAGATTCGAGCGAGACTCGTGGATGCTATAATTACAGGTGACTTGGTAATAGAATCTCTCACAAACGAGTTCTTTAGCGAAACCAGCGGAGGAAATTTTGGAACCGGCCTTGGATTCTTATCTCTTGTAAATGGCATCCAAAACATGGCTGACGCTGCTAGAGTTACCACCGGCATGGGTGGAGGTATTATTGATGTTAAGGAAATCGAACGCAAAATCAATGAATTTACAGCCATTGTCGGAGAAGAACAGTTCAATCTTATCGTAGGTGGCACCCTACTCGCGAGGTCCGCTTTCTATGGGCAACGCGACGTCGCATCCGATATTCTTGCGCCGCGCATGTCTGCAACATCAACCGATCCCAGAGAACATATCGAAGTTGGAAACGCTGTACATGAAATAGTACCAGAAGAACATATACGCCAAGACGATTCCTACTCAATTCCAGTGGGAGACCTCTTCACTGTGATGTCTAGACTGAGTCTAAAAGAGAAGGCTGCTAAAGAATTATACGAAGAAGCAATAGCAGCAGGCAAAACTCCTGAAGAAGCGAGAAAAATAGCAAACGATATCAGTGCGGAAATCGCTGAGGATGAATATGAACGCATAGAGATAGATGTTGCGGCCTTAGAGAAAGAAGCTGAAGAAATCAAAAGGCTTGCACCAACACAAACAGTCTCACAGTCACTTAAAACTTCTATAACAGAAGAAACCACTCATGATCAAACAGCAGAAATACTTATTGATCGTGTAAGCTCATCAGATCCGCTAGCTCCTAAATCTCAATCAGAAATGGATGCAATTAGAATGTTGCATACACTGCGTCTGCCGAGTGATTTGACTCCTCAGGAAAAAATTGCTGGTTTTCATCCAAAAAATGATATCGAAGCTCATCTTCAGAGATTTACTGTACTTCGTCATAAAGTTTTGGAGATTATGCATGAACATCCTGAAGCAACAAAAAGATGCTTGAATATTCTTTCGATGGCGGCTTCCGGATGGTCTGCAGCTCAGTATCTTGGAGCGGGAATTGGCGGGTTTTCTATCGGAGGACCTATCGGAGCAACCCTTGCAGTTGGGCAAATCCATGCTGTTAAAGAGGGAACAGGATTTGCTATTGATACAACAGTAAATACCAGCAGTGAATTCATGGCTGCTCAGATTACATCAGATCCGATGTTGCGGAAAGAGTTCGCAGATACCATAAAAACGATGGAAATAGCAGGGCTATGTGCAACTTTGAGCGGGAAAAAAGCTGCAACCGCCTTAGCGTCGGCCCTTAAAACTCAGGCAAAAGGATTTTTGCAAAAGTTCCGACCGTTGGCTCAAAGAACCGTTAGCTACGATCCATCTTCGGTAAAACTTGGTATATCTACGGTTGTAAACAAGAATTCACATACTTATACTGGAGAGTGTAGATTGTACGAGATTTATAACGCAAGAACTGGACAAGTAATGAAGGTCGGTGAAACAGCCAGAGGCTATGATACAAAAGGTAGATTGATAAGGGCACAAACTCAATGCAATGATGCTATAAAACAATTTAGAGGAGAGTTTTTCGACTATCGGGAAATAGGAACATATGGTGGTAAAGCGGCTGTTAAAGCTGCTGAAACAGGAACGATTTTGCATTATAGGGCTGACAATCCGACGGCATTGCCTTGGAATAAAGGAGTGCATTAAATGAGTTCTAATAGCGTATTTGGTAATAATACATATCATTACATAGTTGGAACAAGCAAAACGCTTAGCATAGGAGCAGATATTGTTGCTATATACAAGGATTTAGATCCTATTCTAAAGGAGATAGGCTTCTTCAAAGAAGCTCCGTTTGAATGGATTGCAGGATCAATAATTTTTCAATTACGCAACTTAGATTGTTTTGGAACTATTACGGTAGATAGAATCAGCAAAAAATACATGTGTATAAGCGAACATATTTATCCTGATTATAGGATTTTTCATGCGGCAGATGCTATATCTCGAGATGCTTTATTGGATTTTTATAAAATATTATCGTTGAATGAAATAATCGCCGTTGGTGAAAAATATAATTTTCCCACATCTGTTTTCGAGGGAATGTTATCGAAAATGGGCAGTATTCCAGTTTGGACAGAAGAAATGGGCGATCCAATTCTCGAGCACGAAAGAGAAAGCAGTGGTTCGCAATATTGGAACGACAAATGGATGCAAAAACCCGAAATTGTTATCGATTTGTACAAGTCAAGCATTGGGATTGATACATCGAATGACGATCGATACTTAAAATTCTTTGTGCCCAATAAAAAAAAGAAAGATATAAAAAAGGCCTCGTAAACTTGAGGTAGTTTTGACACATAAAAACAAAAACCATAAAGTTACCATTTGTCAATACAACTTACAATTGAAATCCTCTTGTTATTAACGATTTACGAGCTATCCACTGTTTTAATATTGACTTTTTAGGCGCTTTAATTTATATCCTGTATTTGTTAATTCTAAAAAATCATGCATAAGTGACGAAAAAATGATTAGATTGAAAGTTAAAGCTGCAGAAACAGGAACGATTTTGCATTATAGGGCTGACATCCGACGGCATTGCCTTGGAATAAAGGAGTACATTGATATGCCGGCAATTCATCCTTGGAAATTTGTCTTTAGTGGTGTTGATCTCGTCGGCGCTAGGATGGAGAATGCCTTAAAAATCTATGGCAAATTACAGAGAAATTATTTTCAAGATCTTTTAGTTTCTTCTAATTATTTTGAAGAAACCAAGTTTACTTGGGTTGGTTTTATAATTCGCTACGGTTTAAAAAATGAAACAAAAAGCCATTTTAAAGGCATTAATAGAAAATATGAAGATTTAGACATCGCCAAAGAACTCGACATGCGAGTATTACTTACAGCAGATGAAAATGATGTTGATATGTTACAGGATTGTTTCAAGATTGCGGCACTGGATTCACTAATAGAAGCTGGTATCAAGTACAAATTAAATCCAACCGCTATAGAAATTCTAAAAAAAGAGCGATCCAAGCTAGGTAATATTCCAGATTGGAAATATGAAATGGAAGAGCACCCTGAAATTATGTTAAATATGTATAAAGATAGCATTCCTGTCTCTCAACAGCAAGAAAACAATATAATTGAATTAAAAAAATTTACCTAAAGACGAAATCTAAATGATTGGACGCCGGGAACTGATATATATCTTTCTATTCTCCATGAAAATATGGGAAAGTGAAAGAGTTTCAAAAACAGATAGATGTTAGTATTTCTTGTAAAAATGGATTATAGGAATATATGAAAAATAATTAAATTTCTAATCAGAATTTCGATATTTTTATAGCTATCTATTTTCGAAAACTCTCGTATTTTTTTACCTATCTTCCTCTTTCTTAGGTAGTGATTCTTCATTTTTGCAGTCTAGACTATATTCTCGGGAAAATGTATTGCTAATTTGCTCTCTTCCATTTTGATCACGAAATATTACTTCGTATTCGACTTTTATTTGTTGTAAATCAGTGTTCCGTTTTAATACTTCAAACAAATCTATTGATGAGGATTCTCTACCTCCACCAACTACATCAAACTCTAATATATAATCAAGACCACTGCTTGTCTTTAATAACTGCCACTCAGATGTATCATCTGTTCTGGTAAAAAATCTCATCTTATAAGACACCAATTGAACATCAGGATTTTTAATTTCTGTTTTTAGAACACGCCGCCCATCATTTTCTGGTAATATACTAAAATTAACATATGGTTCAGCATGCAAATCAAAACAAAAACAAGCAAATACTAAAATTTTAATTAGAGCTTTTGTCATTTTTTCCTCTCTTTACTATTTCTAACAAATATATAATGAAAAGTAAAGATTCCCACAATGTCTATTTTGGAAAAAATGAGTATTTGTTCAAGAAAAACTTAACTGATTGAACGTAAATAAAATTAACTTAAGAACATTTAAGTGTCTTTTTGGTGATTACCAAAATTGTTTCCTGCGGTTTTAAAAGCTCTTGAAGAGTTATTTCCTTTAATGTACTGCCCTTGCCGGAAACATAAAAATTAAAATTGTTTTGTTCAAGTTGCTTTAATTCTTGCTCTGCGTTCTTGTTAATTGGATCATTATCAAAAGAGACTACCATGATAATGTCCGGTGATCTGTTAATTATATTCCATGCTCCTTTAATAATCGAAAATTCCGATCCAGGAATATCTATGGATAATAATTTTATCGGTCGCATCTCAGTAGCCATTTCATCATCTAATGTGCTGCAATTAACCGTGATATTTCTTGGTTTTGAAAAAGTTCCATCATGTAATTTTTTTATAGATAAACAATCATCTATATTGCAAGTTCCCTTATAATCAGAAATAGCAATATTCTTTAAAACAACTGTATTATCCAACTCATTCAAAAAAATTGTTTTTCTTAAATTAGAGAACACTCCAAAATTCGGCTCAAACGCATAAATTTTTCCGTTTCCATCCAAAAACTTACCAAAATGAATGCTCCGATATCCAAAATGTGCACCAACTTCAATAATAACTCCACCTTTTTCGCATAAAGAAAAAACAATATCGTCAAAAATTGATCTGACATCACCGGAAAACCTCAATTGATTACCAACAGTAGGATCATCTTTTTTAATCAAAATAGGATATCCATTTCTTGTTGTTGTAATCACAAAATTATTTCCGAGCGATACTTCTCCGCGCAAAATGGGAATCATATTGATTACAGACTTTGATTTTTCCATAAAAAAAATACCGATAAAGAGCATACATGCAATAATTATGGAAAACGAAACTACTTTATTCCTTTCAAAAAAACTAGATTCCTGCATGCTATACCCCATAATCTATTGAAAATATGATAATATTAAAAATATAAAAATTTATTTAACAGCTATTACCTCCAGCTATTATCTCTTATTTTTAACATCGGCGGCATTGGTGTTTCAAATTTATGCCCTTTCTTTAGTTCGCATAACAATATTTTCTCATCAACCGAATAAATATCGTACCATAAATGAGATTTAAGAAGTGTCTTAGATACGTATTTGCCTTCATCAAATTCCTTATCAATAAGGCCATATTTCATAATACAATCTGCTATCTCATGATTAAACAAAGCAAAACTGCAATAAGATACTGTATTCCACTTCTCTGGAATTATTCTATTAATTATCGGATATAACATAGAAAAATTTCGCAGTGCTTGAGATGATATCATCCCTTTTACACAAATATGAGAAAACTTATTAGGCGCGTAATGTGCTATTTCCGAGATATCCTTACTTAAATCATAAAATATCTGCTCCTGCGCTTTCCTATAATAATGAATTACATTTCCTGCAGAATTTAAAAAAATAATGTTCCAAATACCAAAACAACATAAATATACAACGTAAATTTTTTTTAAAATCTTATGTTTTTTAATTATTGAATAATTTTTATAAAGAATAATTGAAATAAAAATACCAAAACAACATAAAATTCTTAGATAAATAGAATTTCCGCACAAATGCTCAATTGCTGATAAAAGTGGGCAAACGCCAAATGGTGCTATAAAAAATAACAGTAAAAACAACAAGATAATTGCGATTCCAAAAACTGACCTAATCTTATTTTTAAAGCTTCTAAAAATATCAGCAATAAAAAACATCGAAAAAATAATGAGTAACAAAAAAAACATTTGCCCGACGGCATTATCAGACCAATCAATTCTTAGATTTGATATATATAATCCAATGTTCTTTAGAACACACTTTACGCCATCACGGCTTATTGGGTTTATTAAAACGCTACCATCTTTTTTGAAATAACGAATAATCATTGTGAATGAGAAATAAGAAACAGCGGTGATAAACAACGTATATAACCAATATCGCATATTTAACAATACAGATATGAGGTTATTTTTTGAGAGCTCAATCAAAAACAAATATGCGCATATTATAAAATATGCAGAAAGACCTGCTTGATATAATAACAAACTGTGCAGCAATAAAACGGATTGAATGATCAACGATTTTTTATCATTAGCCTTGGCCAAATACGCTGCCATTACTGAGCACAATATAGATAGCGTAATAAACGGACTATCAAATCTATACATCAAACATTCTAATAGATATGGATTCACAACAATTGGAATTAGACATAATTTTGCATACTTATCATCGATATCTAAATTGAAAATCTTCATACAAATAACTGAAGAATATGCTAAAAATGCACACGATAAAATCTGAGTAAATGGAGCTGCGTCTGTTATAACGTTGGAAAAATATAGCAACAACTCTAGAAAAAACGTTGTATATCTTGCATTTGAAGTAGTACCAACGTGCATATTGGCTACATATCTGCAATAGTCATCATTATATGGACACAACGACAGCATTATCGATGCATATCCACAAATAGCAGCCAAAAAGAAAAAGAAAAAACAATTTCTCAGCCGCTTATTATCTTTGCAAAATATATTTATCTCTTCCAAAGATCTTAAAGATTGTTTTGAAGACATAACCACCTAAAACACAAAAAATACTCCACTAATCAGCAATCTTTAATAATTTTGTATTTTTATGGTTAATAAATGGTTTATTTAGCAGTTTCTATTAGACTTTTACCTGTCATATCAGATGGTTTTCCAATGTTAAGTATATCTAATATCGTCGGCGCTATATCTTTCAATCCACCAACAGCAGATAATTCAGCAGATTTATAATCATTACATGCAAGTATAAAAATTACATTATTTGTTGTATGCGCCGTATGAGGTTGTTTTTTTTCGGGACTAAACATTTCTTCAGCGTTGCCATGGTCAGCTGTAACAATGAAACATCCATTTTTGTCTTGAACAATATCATTGATCTCCTGCAAGCATGAATCCATAGCTTCTATAGATTTTATTGTTGCATCAAAATTTCCCGTATGCCCGACCATATCAGGATTCGCGAAATTTACAATATAAACATCAGCATTATCTTTTTTTAATTTATCAATTACAACGCTTGTTATCTTTTTAGCCGACATTTCAGGCTCAAGATCATAAGTCTCCACTTTAGGAGAATCAATCAAACAGCGTTCTTCATTCTCAAAAGCTCCTTCTATACCGCCATTAAAGAAAAATGTAACATGAGGATATTTTTCAGTTTCCGCAACACGAAATTGCCTTAATCCCGCTCTAGCAAGAATCTCACCAAGCGAATTTTTTACTTCTTCTCTTTTAAATATAACCTCAATTTTGCCATTAAACTCAGAAGAATATTCCGTCATACCAATAATATATGAAATTTTTGGTAATCCAGATGATCTTGTAAATCCAGAAAAAGACTCGCCTGTCAAAGCGGTAAGCATCTGTCGCACTCTGTCCGCTCTAAAATTAAACGCAATAAATGCATCGCCATCTTTGATACCATCATAACTGTTTAAGGCGGCAGGAGGAATAAATTCATCAAATATTTCGTTTGCATAACAATGAGATATGTATTTTTCAGCGGAATCCTCAAAAACCATAGGGTGTATCATACAATTATACGCTTGTTCGGTTCTTTCCCAACGTTTATCCCTATCCATTCCAAAATATCTACCACCAATCGTCGCTAACTTTGCCTTTCCTTTAAATCTGTCTTCAAACATCTTGATGTATTGCATTGCGCTTTTTGGAGGAGTATCGCGACCGTCGGTACAAGCATGTACAAAAACCTCTATACCATTTTCAAGCATGATATCTGTCAGAGCAAATAGATGTTCAATATAAGAATGAATTCCTCCGTCAGAAAGCAAACCCCACATGTGGCAGCGCTTTCCGTTTTCCATTAAATGCTCTATCACTGCTTTCAGCTCCGGCATATCCTTTAATGTATTATTTTTTACAGACATAGAAATTCTTGGGAGATCCTGAAAAATTATCCTACCAAGCCCAATCGCTGTATGACCAACCTCGGAATTACCCATCTGTCCCTCTGGTAATCCGACCTCCATTCCTGCCGCATGAAGCAAAGTATGCGGATATTTTTCCCATAAATTATCAATAGCAGGTGTTTTTGCAGAAAAAACAGCATTAAATTCCCGTTTTTCCGAATAGCCAAAGCCATCTAAAATACACAAAACAAGAGGTTTTTTTGACATTTATACCCTCATGGAGAGATCTATTAGACAACAAATTTCATCGCTGTGATTATGAAAACATCACAAACACAGCAAATATCATCAAATAAATTATATATTAAAAATTGCACCGCCGATAAATCTCGCTTGAGATCCCAATTCTTCTTCAATTCGCAGTAGTTGATTATATTTTGCTACACGATCAGATCTCGCTGGAGCACCAGTTTTTATTTGACCAGAATTTACAGCGACAGCAATATCCGCAATAGATGTATCTTCTGTCTCTCCAGATCGATGAGAAATTACGGAGTTCATGCCTGCCCTATGAGTAATTTCAATGGCTCTTAGTGTTTCCGTGAGTGTTCCTATTTGATTTAATTTAATTAAAACAGCATTCGCGACGCCTTCCGCAATGCCCCTTGAAATACGATCAGGATTCGTCACAAAAACGTCATCTCCAACCAGCTGAATTTCTTTACCAACTGCTTCCGTTAAACTTTTCCAACCACTCCAATCTTCTTCACTCATTCCATCTTCAATGGAAATAATAGGATAACTAGAAATAAGTGATTTATAATATTCTACCATCCCCTGCGAAGTCAGAGTTTTTTCTTCCCCAGCAAGATGATATTTACCATCTTTATATAATTCTGTCGCAGCAACATCCAAACCAATCATAATATCTTTGTCGGGTTTATAACCTGCAAGTTCTATCGCTTTTAAAATATATTCTAAAGCCTCTTTGGATGTTTTAAGATTTGGAGCAAAACCTCCTTCATCACCAACATTGGTCGCCAATCCATCTTTATGCAGTTCTTTTTTAAGAGAATGATAAATTTCAGCCCCCATTCTAAGCGCATGAGCAAAAGATTGCGCCCCGACAGGAAGAATCATAAATTCTTGAATGTCTAATCCGTTATCAGCATGGGCACCACCATTCAAAATGTTGAGCATAGGTAAAGGAAGAGTACATGCTGAAACACCACCAACATATCTATAGAAAGACATCTGCCCATCAATGGCTGCTGCTTTTGCTACAGCTAGACTAACGGCTAACATCGCATTCGCACCAAGATTTCCCTTGTTTTCGGTCCCATCAATGTTAATCATTTCTTCATCAATATCAATTTGCTCAGAAGCCTCCATACCGATAAGCGCTTCCGCTATTTGTACATTGACATTTTCTACAGCTTTTAGAACACCCTTTCCTAAATATCTGGACTTATCGCAATCCCTCAGCTCAACCGCTTCAAATGATCCTGTAGATGCGCCACTTGGAACAGCCGCACTTGCAACAACACCGCTTTCTAACTCAACTTCAACCTCAACAGTTGGATTGCCTCTAGAATCAAGAATTTCACGACCAAAAATATCTACGATAATGCTCATAACTCTCTCCTATAAACATAGCATAATAACCGTAATATAATCATGTTAGATAATTTACTCGAAAATCGTTCGTTAATTCTAAAATACGCTAACTAAACTGCTACACAACAATCGATTCTCGAAAAACTGCCTAGACTTTGAATCTTATATTACTGGTTAGAGAAATATTACAATATTATTAAATGATATAGCAACCAAACATAGTCTTATCACGGATTTTTTTGCACTGCGCAAAATTAATCTACAGATAACCATAGAATTACAGCCTCAATTTACGCATAAAAATTCTGCTGATTTATCTAATAAATTCAGTGATGTGTGTTTGTGTTTAACATGTAGGTGAAACGACATCCTTTATAGGCGGTACTACATTAAACGAAACAAAAATATCTTCTAACTTTATATTTTTATTATCTTTAACTTCTATATTAGATACGATTTGCCCATGACTTAATATTAATATCCTATCCGAAACTTTTAAAGCAAACTGAGGATCACTGACAGCCATAATTGTAGTCATGTTCTTTGATCTTATTATTTTTTCAGTAGCATCAAGCAATGCTGAGGAAGAATCTCTATCTAATCCCGTTGAATGCTCGTCTATCAATAAGACTTTTGTTTCTTTTATAACAGTAATCAATAGAGACAAAACGTGTCTTTGGGCCTTTGAAAGATTGCAGACTTTTTCATCCATCAGTAATTCCAACCCCATGAAATCAAGATCCTTTAATTGCTGATGAAATATATCCCTCATTTCAAAATCAATGGCAGGATAAATAATACTTCGCGGTTGATGATGCATAGTGGCTATAGCTAAATTTTCAGCCACTGTCAAATTACCAGCTGTTCCAACATCTTGATCATAAAAAACAGCAGAAAAATATTGAGATCTTTGTGAAAGAGTCTGTCCCGTCATATCTATTTTATCGAGCCAGACCCTTCCAAAACTAGACGATATATGGCCAGCTAGAAACTTTAGTAGAGTACTTCTCCCACTACCATTATTTCCAAGAATAGAAACAACTTCGCCTTCCTTTAGACTGAAATTAACTCCGCGTAAAGCAACTCTTTCTAATGGAGTACCGGAAAAAAATACAACGAAAACATCTTCAACTTTAATCATTTTATCCTCCGCTTTATACGTTCTCTAGACGCCCTTTTTTCCGATGGTCGCTTATGGAAGCCATTAAGAAAATCAACACAATCGCGGTTATAACGCTACTATAATCGGATCCTAATGCCTCAGCACCGCTGAAAGTAAAAAGTTCAATAGCAATTTTGTACAAGATTGCGCCTACAAAGCATCCAATAATGGCTCCTTTAACGCTGTTTCCAGATATTAACTTTTCTCCGATAATTACAGAAGCAATACCAAAGACCAAAGAACCACTTCCCATACCTACGGAAAAATTACCAGTGACTTGTGTTATCAGCGCGCCTGCTGCTGCAGACAATCCATTTCCAAGTCCCAACCCTATCCACATCATTTTTTTACAGTTTACACCGAGAGATTCAGATATAATTTTACCGTCACCAAATACCCTCATTGCTAAGCCATATTCTGAATTTAAAATTCTATAAAAAAGAAAGCTCACAATTAAAACGACACAGCAGACTAAAATTGCGTTATCAAGAGATGAAAAGGTATTAATTGCGTTTTTTACCTGTTCTCCAACCTGAATTTTTCCTGCGGCGGAAAGTTTAACTGTAAATGTTTGAATAGCTGTTAATGTAATAATACTTGCTAAAACTGGCTCTACGTCAATGTGAGTAGTAAATGATGATGTCATAAAGCCCGCAAGAACACCTAAAAATGTAGCAAATAAAAAGGCGATAATAGGATTTATGCCAAAAACAACAAGAGCGCCATAAGCGCATCCGCCTAAGGCAACAGCTCCATCACACGTTAAATCAGTAATTTTCATAATAGAAGTAGTAAGATAAACGTTAAATCCAATTAACGCAAAAACCAAAGATAATGAAAATATATTAAAAGCGCTGTCTATTACATGCATTACCAATACTCCAATTTTCAGCTGCTGATAGTCTAAATTTATTAAAAATCAGCAAAATACCCGCAAATATTGCAATTACAAAAACTACCTATACAACAAATAATCAACTTAGTTCAGATAAAAATTGATAAAAAATAACTTTAAAAGTTTTTTGCACAAAAACGAGCTGTTAAAAATAAATACATCGTAAAATCACACAATTATTTAAAGAAGTTTAACCGCTCGTTTTCATTTCTATACTACTAAATTACACAAACTCATCTGCAACATCTGCTGTAGTTTTCTTACCTATACTATCGTAGTTCTTCTCAAGCCACTTATCTGCAGATTTTCTTCCTGCATCACGCAAATGTGTCAAAAATTCGATATCAGTATTCAATTTTGAAGACCATCCAAGATCCATGAAAACCTTCTCATCCTCAATCATATGAACATGCAGTCTCTTCATTGCACCTGGCTGAACAATTCCATCATCTATTAATTTAGTAATAAAATGCATAGAACGCATTTCTCGCATAATAGATGTATTGTTCGTAATCTCGTTCAACCTATCGCCGATTTCCGAAGCTGTTACTGGAAGCCTATTTCTATGCGTAGGATTCAACTTAAGAAGCATGATATCAGAAGTCTCACAGTCATAAATCAATGGATATATCACAGGATTTCCGATAAAACCACCATCCCAGTAATACTCTCCCTTAACCATAACTGCAGCATGAATCGTAGGCAGACAAGCTGTAGCCAACAACGCTTCTGTACACAATTCTTTATTCATATTCGAAAATACTTTTAATTTTCCTGTATAAACATGTGTAGCTGCTAAGAAAATCTTTACGCCATCAAATTCATTCAACTTTTCGAAATCAAACAATTCCTCAACTAAATCCTTTAATGGATCTGTACCTAAAGGATTCATTTGATACGGCGACATGATTTTGCTGAGAAAATCGAACATTAAAAAACCAGGAGAATTATGCATTATATATTTATTTGCAAGAACGTCCAAAACACCTGGCTTAAAAATACTTGTCTTTCCTTTTTCAGACATCACAGTCCAGTATTTATTCAAGAGTTCTCTGGCTCCTTCATTTCCACCCAGCATAATACCCTGAGCAGTTGCAACCGCGTTCATACCTCCGGCACTAGTTCCAGAAACGCCCTCAACAACAAGATCTTTTTCTTCGAGAAGCCTGTCAAGAACACCCCAAGTATACGCACCATGGGCTCCTCCTCCTTGCATTGCAATGGTTATCCTTTTTTTATTGTCTTTTGTATCCTTACCATCTTTTTGCTTTGATGCTTTTGGTATCTTAATCATAACTTCTCCCTTTTTTTGTATTACATACTCAATTAAACTATAAATTAGTTAAAAAATGGTTTAGCTTCCTCAAACGAAGAACAAATTTTTAATATTTTGTCGAAACCGCTCATTTTAAATACCGCAAATATCTTTTCAGGCATATTAATCAGCACCAAAACACCACCAGAAGCTCCAAGTTTTTTTCCCAACATTAGAACTACACGCAAACCTGCGCTGGAAATATAATCTATTTCATTAAAACAAACGGCTATTTTTTTGTTAGTTTCTGCTGCAGCCATAACAGAATCCTCAAAAACCTTTGCAGTTGAAGTATCTACCCTGCCCGCTGGCGTTAAAATAGTTACATCGCCATTATTTTCTGATTTCACTTCCATTTTTTCCTCCTTTTTATCTGTTGTTTTGTTCTTTATTATTGTGAATAGAGACAGTTATATTTAATTGATTCTTATCATCGATCCTTGAATATTCAACTATTTCAGATAGTTGTTTGACGATAAATATCCCTAACCCTCCAATTCGTCTCTCTTCCAGCGAAGACTCTATATCAGGATCATCTTTTGCAAGTGGATCAAATGGAATTCCACTATCGGACAACACTATGTAAATACAGTCATCAATTTTTTGAATATCTAAAGTAAAGATATGCTCTCCGCCATTCGGATAAGCATAATTAATTACATTAGTCACCAGCTCATCTAATATCAAAATAATATCATGATACTTTTCATCAGAAATATTGTGATCATTACAAAATTTCTCAACTTCATCACATATTCTATTTATTTCACTAATTTCATTTTTAATATTAAGTAACATTTGGGGTAATCCTTAATCTGTATTTCAGACACAAAGTGGTAATATCATCAGATTGTGGTGCTCCCTTTGTAAATTGCCGTATGGATTTAATTATCTCTTGCGTTAATAAAGCAGGAGATAATTTGGTGTTTTCTCTTAAAACACTAACAAAGCGTTCATAATCATATTCCTCACCTTCTGCATTGGCAGCCTCAGGGACGCCATCCGTGTACAACAAGATAACTTCTCCTGGAGAAAAAATATGAACATTATCAAAAAACTCTGTTTCATCGAAAATACCAAGCGCCATAGCTGGATCACATTCTAAAAATTTAGGTTCACATCCCTGAGAAACAACAGCTATAGGTAAATGCCCTGCGTTTGTATAAGTAATTTCATTTTTTTCTATATCAATGATACCGTACATTGCAGTAACAAACATTGTTGTTACATTTTCTTGACATAGCATAGTATTGACATTTTTAAAGCATTCCGCAGGAGAAGAATAAATTCTGGAAAAAGATTTGATTAATGTTTTAGCAATTGTAGCAAACATGGCTGCTGATATGTTTTTTCCCGATACATCAGCCATAACTATACCAAGCTTTGTTTCACTCAGCCAAAAAAAGTCATAGAAATCCCCTCCAACTTCAGCAGCCGGAATACTGTCCGCAAAAATCTCTATATTACCTTTTTTTAAAACATTGCCCGGTAAAATACTTTTTTGAAGTTTTGCAGAAACATCAAGCTCATCAGAAATAGCAACTAATTTCTGATTAGTCGCTTCCGCCTGCTTAAGACTAAAAACAACTTTGGCTGTTTTTTGAAGGGTTTCAGTTAAATCTTTAAAATCTATCGGCTTTATAACGAAATCATGTGCTCCGCCGCGCATAACGGCTCTAAGAGTATTTATATCCCCATATGCAGAGATAACGACTGACCTCATTAGAGGGTGATCTTTTCTCAGCTGACTTATAAAATTGATGCCGTCAATACCATCAACATTAATATCGGACACAAAAATATCAAAGGAACTACTTTTTAACAGTTCCTCCACTTGAGCAAGAGATGTGGTAAATGAAAACTCGTATGTTCCATCTTCTATTTGATAACGAAATTTTTGCAAAAATAAATCTTCTGTATCTTCTTCTTCGTCAAAAACCAATATTTTTGCTGAGATACCCACTTAACTTTTCCTAAAAACAAAATTTAATCATCTCTCAACCTTTTTAGTTTTCACGTCACAATCATTGTTTTTATTAAATCTACTTTGTTACATAAAACTATAATGGTATAATTTTTTATCATCACATATAAAAGTTTATAAAATATGACTATTTCAAAAAATTTAAGAGAAATTGTACTGGATACTGAAACCACAGGATTAAGTTATGAAAATGGCGATCGAATTGTCGATATTGCTTGCATAGAATTAATAAATCATATACCGACCGGCAATATATATCAGGTGTATATCAATCCCCAAAAAGACATGCACCGGGATGCAACTACAATCAGCGGAATAACTAATGATTTTCTAAAAGATAAATTATTATTTCATGAAGTAGCAGATGATTTTTTAAAATTTGTAGATAATTCCAGATTAGTCATTCATAACGCTAAATTCGACATCGGATTTCTCAATAGTGAGTTAAGTAGAATTAATAAACCGCTGTTTAATTTAGGTGATGCGGTTGATACTTTGGATATCGCAAGAAAGAAATTTCCTGGCTCTCCAGCAAGTCTGGATGCTTTATGTAAAAGATTTGAAATAGATTTATCAGGGCGTGAAAAACATGGAGCATTAATTGATTGTTACCTATTGGCTGACGTATATATCCATCTTCTTGGTGGACGGCAAAGTGGACTTTCCTTCGAAACAGAAAAAACAAATATGTACGCCCGATATATTAAAACAACAGAAAAAACATACAAACAGAGATCCTTTCCACCATCGTCAGGCGAAATAGAAGCGCACAAAAAATTCATTAGCAACATAAAATCACCCATATGGAATAAATATTACTAGGAATATCCATATGAAATTTTCTAGCTGCGCAAAATGGATTTTATCGGGAGAGCATACCGTTACCAGAGGCGGAAAAGCCATCGCACTTCCTTTAAATAATTATCAATGTTCAATACAATACGAAAACTCAGAGAACCTTGATGTATATCACGAAAATATGGAGCCGCAATATAATAAGATTTTTATTGAAATACTGAAAAAGGCCGCAGATTTTCTAAACATCAATTTTAAAGATATCCGCGGAAAGTTTTTAGTAAGCAATAATATAAAAATGAAATCCGGATTGGGAAGCTCAGCGGCGATATGCACGAACATTGCAAATATATTTAAATATCTTGGATTCACTGATAATCCTTTTCTACTCGCAAAACATCTTGAAGACAAATTCCATAAAAAAAGCAGTGGATTAGATATCGCTGTCACAATGTCTAGTAAACCAATAACATTTCAAGACAATAAAATTCAGAATATACTGAATATACCTTTTTGGCCTCATTTAATGTTGAGCTATTCTGGTAAAAAATCTTCAACATCAGCGTGCGCAGACATAGTAAAAAACATTTTCCGCAAAGATAGTTACTTGGCTTCTGAATTGGATTCAATGATGAATAATGCATCCGATTTATGTGAATCAGGATTGGCCAAATCGAATTTTGATCAGCTGAAAAATGGGATCTCGCTAGGAAATGAAGTATTCAAAAAATGGGGATTACATAATGAAGCTACATCAGCACATATTAATGCATTATTACATAACGGAGCGGTGGCTGCAAAACAAACAGGATCAGGACTTGGAGGGTATATCATAAGCCTTTGGGAAGATGTACCCAAAAAATACAACGATATTCATTTGACATTAGAGAGGCCTTAGATATAAGATCACAAAATCTATAAGGAGATAACAATGAATAAACCTGATTGGGGAATAAAAAGAGTTTGCTTGGGATGCAGTACTCGTTTCTATGATTTCAACAAAACTCCTATAATATGCCCAAATTGCAATGCCGCTTTGGATCCTGAATATTTATCCAAAAGAAAAACAAAAAATTCTCAAGAAAAAAACGAAGAAATAGATAATTTAAGAATTGATATTGAATATGAAGAAATCGCGGATGATTCCGACGAAGATATTGTAAGCTTAGAAGATGGCGATGACGATATTTCAATAGATGATGAAAAAGCCTAGAAATGTGATGAACACTTTTAGTAAAAATTATCGTGCTTCCATCTCATGCTTATTAATATTATTTACAGTGAACTATATTGTATCAAACGCAGATTCCAGCACTGTAGAAAAAGATCTCGAATATTTTAAAGACGATGAAAAAAAATCAATTTGGGAATCAGATCCTGTTGAAATAGATAATGTAAATATACAAATTCTTGATAAAATCAGCGGTAAAGTTTTTCGTAAAAATATAAAAGTGGAAGATCCTATAATTTTTGGTAGTATAAAACTAAAATTAAAAAAATGCTTTAAAAGCAGCCCAGAAGATTACAAAGAAATATATTCATTCATAGAAATATATGAGAACAACACAATAATTTTCGCAAAATGGCTGTTTGCCTCTTCACCTTCAATAAATTTATTTTCTCACGCAGTTTATGATGCAAGAATTGAATTCTAATAAACAGTAGTTTTCTGACAATGTTCAACAATATATTGAAAATAGACGAAATTCAAAGACCTGTATTCCTAGCTCCCATGGCTGGCGTAACTGATGCTCCATTCCGCGAGCTAGTATGCTTGTTTGGAGCAACTGCCGTTGTATCAGAAATGGTATCTAGTGAAGCATTGATCAGAAACAGCAAAAAAACATATAAACGTTTGATAAGCAAAAATGATAATTCTCTAAAAATAGTACAGATTGTCGGAGCCAACCCAAAAAACATGGCGGAATCGGCTGTCATAAATGAAGATTTGGGAGCAAGTTGTATAGATATAAACATGGGATGTCCTGCGAAAAAAATAGTCGCCAATAATTCCGGATCTGCACTAATGAAAAACGAAGACCTAGCTGTTTCAATAGCTGAATCTGTTGTAAAAGCTGTAAAAATCCCTGTAACACTGAAAATGAGACTAGGATGGGATATAGAAAACATCAATTTTTTAAACCTTGCGAAAAAATTTGAGAATGCAGGAATTCAACTATTAACTATTCATTGTAGAACAAGAAATCAAATGTACAGCGGAACAGCGGATTGGTCAGCAATTCAACAATTAAGGAATATCATAAACATTCCATACCTATGCAATGGCGATATAAAAAGCGCGAAAGATGCCGAAAAAGCGCTAAAACTTTCCAATGCACATGGTGTTATGATTGGCAGAGCAGCATTAGGCAGACCGTGGTTACTAAAACAAATCATGAATTTTTTGCAAAACGATTCTATAATTCCAACACCCTCTTTGGAAGAACAGTTTAAAATAATTATGCAGCACTTTTATAACACATTAGATTTTTATGGAAAAAATCATGGTATTAAAGTATTCAGAAAACATTTTTGCTGGTATAGTGTAGGGCTAAGTGGAGCATCCAAATTTAGAAAAACCATAAATAAAGCAGAAGACATATTGTTTATTCAAAATTATGTGAAAGAGTTCTATAAAAACATATGCTTCTCAAAATAATGTATCAATTTTTTGTAGGAACGTAATAAATGGTATCAAAAGAAACCTTCGAACATTTAGAACAAGGCTTCTCAAAAAATATAGAGAAAAATCTTGAAAAATATTTCGCGTCTCATAAAGAAGATATTATTCCTCCAGGGCTTTATGAACGCATTATCAATGAAGTAGAGCGCGTAGTGTTTAATACTACTCTAAAATACTCAAAAGGAAATCAGTTACAAGCATCAAAAATACTTGGTATAAATAGGAATACTTTAAGAAAAAAAATTATGAAATTGAACGTTGGAGAAATCAATAATTAAATTCTTGAAAGCATTTTTTTATTTTTTCAAAAGACCTAAAGTACGAAATTTTTTGACATACTTATTTTTCGTTCTATCTACTATTTCTTGTTTCTTTACATATTTATTATTTACAGATGTTGAGCTATATAGCAAAAGCTCGAAAAAGGTTATCTCAATTCTTTATTGTGATATAGCGTTCATTTTGATTCTCTTACTTCTCGGCAGCCATAAAATAGCGGAATTATGGACAAATAGACACAAAAAAGGATCCCGAATTACATTAAGATTAATTCTGTTATTCTCATTGACTTCTGTTGTTCCATCAGTTCTTATGAGTTTTTTCTCCGCATTTTTCTTCCATAACGGTATTGATTCGTGGTTTAATGAACGAAACAAAACAGTTTTACAGGAATCTCTTAACGTAGCTGAATCTTATTTAAAAGAACACAAAAAACGTACGTTAAATGACTGTGTTGCCATATCAAAAACTATAGAATATCACATAGACCGCTTAGATGATCTCTCAGAAATCGATAACTTGCGGTTTTCAAGAGATATTGGTTTTTTATTAGATGATTTATGTGCACTTAAAAATATAAATTCTGCAATATTATTAAACAGCTCATTTAATGTTGTCGCTCATTCAAAATACAGCACATCCCTGCATTTTTTGAATATAAACAGCAAAGATTTTCAAAAAACAAATGAAAAAAACGCGATAATTTTAGAAATATCCAATGCCGATAATGACAGCATAATAGCGATATCATGTTTTAGAAATGAAAATAATGAATATATGTATCTTATAGTCGAAAAAAAAATCGATTCGAATATCCTTTATCAAGCTAAAAACGCAAGAACCGCATATAACGAGTATCATTCTCTTCTGCAAAATAGAGAATCATTAGAAATAGCTTTTATCTTTATGTTTTTAGTTGTTGGAATTCTTTTACTAGTAGCATCCATTGTAGTAGCGATCATTTATTCATGGAAAATTGTAAATCCAATCAGCAATTTAATAGATGTGTCTGAAAATATTATAGGAGGAAACTTAAAAGCAAGAGCAAAGCAAGTAAATTCATATGAAGAGTTGTCAATTCTTATAAAAACGTTTAATCAGATGATTGATCAAGTTCATGATCAACGAGAAGACCTTGTTAAAATAAACAAAAACTTAGATGAAAAAATTAAATTTTCCAGCAGTGTTCTCGCTGGCGTGTCATCCGGAGTCATAGGAATAGACAACAACGCGATTTATATTTGGAATACTGCGGCTGAAAGACTACTAAATAAGCAAATCACATTTGGAGAAAACATACTTAATATAATTCCTGAATTAAAAAATCTCCTTGAAGAATTGCAAAGCAACATCTCTTTTATTGAGAAAGAAATCCAATACAAAAAGAATTATGAAACTTGTGTCTTTTCAGTAAAAATAGAAAATATCGCTGCTTCGAACAGCTATTATAGTCGATTTGTAATTACATTCGATGATTTAACAAATATGATAGCTGCTCAGCGAAAAGCCGCTTGGTCAGATGTTGCCCGACGCGTAGCTCATGAAATAAAAAATCCGCTTACCCCGATACAATTATCAGCTGAACGAATTCATAGAAAATATCTTTTTCAGATATCCGCAGATAAGGAAACATTTTCTCAGCTTATAGATGTTATTATTCGGCAAGTTGGGGACATAAAACGTCTAATAGATGACTTTACTTTTTTTGCAAAACTGCCAGAACCAATCTTTCGTGAATGCGATGTCCACGAAATTTGTAAGCAAGCAATTTTTCTTATGCAAACCGCTGCCGCAGATATAAAAATTCATTTGAATTCTGAAAAAGCTAATTATGAAATAAAAGCGGATGAGAGATTGTTACATCAATGTATTATAAATTTGATTCAAAACGCGATTAATGCATTAAATACAATAAATAAAAAAGATAAAAAAATCTCGGTATCGCTTAAAATAGAAAATCACAATATATACATTGATATAGAAGATAATGGTCCTGGATTACCTAAGGAAAAAATCGAATCTCTTGCCACTCCATATTTTACAATGATGCCAAAAGGAACGGGTTTAGGGCTGGCAATCGTAAAAAAAATCATTCAAGATCATAATGGGGATGTATTATTCGATGATAGTAAACATGGCGGAGCAAAGGTTACAATATCTATTCCTTGTAAACAAATTTGATAGGTAATTTATGAGCAATGAAAATATTTTAATTGTTGATGATGACGCAGAAGTAAGATCTCTAATTTCCGATGTTCTATCAGACGAAGGATATAACACTCGACAGGCCGCAAATGAACAAGAAGCGATTTCTCAAGTAAAAAACAATATGCCTTATTTAGTCTTCTTGGATTTATGGATAGAGAACGATGAATCAGCCGGATTCAAAATATTAGAAAAAATTAAGAACATAAATTCAGAAATTCCAATAATAATAATATCAGGGCATGGCACAATTGATATTGCAGTAACTGCAATGCAGATTGGAGCATTCGATTTTATTGAGAAACCTTTTATTATTGATAGATTATTGCTCACTTGCAGAAGAGCGCTTGAATTTTATAAATTAAAAAATGAGAATGTTTTATTAAAAAACAATAAATTATGTTCGGAAATATTTTCAATAGGAACATCGATTTTCGCTGCTTCAATAAAATCGAGCATTGAAAAAATCGCTGCATCAAACAGTCGAGTCTTTATCCATTACCCTGCTGGAATAGGAGCTGATTCCATAGCTTATAGCATACACAAAAAATCCAGCCGCGCAAAAAATAGCTTCACATGTATAAGCTGTATTTCCGATAAATCAGACAGTTTTGACACCGAATGTTTTGGTACCGAAAAATCCTATGGATATTTAGAAAAAACCTCTGGAGGGACTGTTTTCCTTGAAGATATAGATAAATTATCACAGAACTCGCAGCGCAAATTGTTGATGCTGCTTCAAAATGGAAAATACACTGTCGGTAACAGAATAGTATATCCGGATACAAGAATTATCAGCGGCTCTATCAATAGAAATATTACGCATATGGTAAATGAAAATTTATTTAGCAGTGAATTATTCTATCGTCTAAAAATTGCGGAAATTGATATCCCAGCCCTTAAGGAACGCAAAGAAGATATCATACCAATAATAAATTATTATATTGATAAATCAGAGCAGCTTTTTGGGTTAAAATCTAAAAATTTTTCAGATAATGCTTTAGCAATTTTACAATCCTATGATTGGCCTGGAAATGTGCATCAGATAAAAAATGTAGTTGAAAGTTCTCTAATAAACGCAAGCGATAACAATATAGAACAAATAACTGAAGAGTTTTTACCAACTGAATTGACTACAAATACAAAAGATAAATTTGAATCACTTAATATTGCAAAATTCATATCAATGCCGCTAAGAGAAGCTAAAGATCACTTTGAGTCTGATTATTTGAGAACACAAGTCGATAGATTCTCCGGAAATATTTCACAAACCGCAAATTTCATAGGCATGGAGCGATCTGCGCTGCATCGCAAATTGAAATTCCTTAATGTCCAGCACAAGAAAAACCCCAAAAATCAGAAAAAAGAAAGTATGCAAAAATGAAAATACTGATTCTTGGAGCAGGAAAAGTCGGCTTAGGAATAGCGGAATATTTAAATAATCAAAACATAGAAGTAACGATTATTGAAAAATCCGAAGAAATCGCAGATAAGATAAAAAATATTTCAGATTTAAACGTTATTACTGGAGATGCCACAAACGCAGCTGTATTAAAAGACGCCAGCACAGAAAACGCAAGTCATATAATAGCAGTAATGTCAAACGATGAACAAAATATCGTTGCATGCAAGCTTGCAGGATCCCTGTTTAATGTAAAAACCAAAATCGCGCGTATAAGATCGCAGGCCTTTTTGCAAGGTAATGTTTTTGAACTGTTTCTTAAAGAGAATTTCGATATAGATATTATAATTCAGCCAGAATTGGAAACCTCAAACACTGTTTGTGATATTGTTCAAATAAATGGGGTATTTGATGTAATAAATATAGGAAATACCGTAGTAGTCAGCTTAAAATGCCTTCCTGATACAGAAGTTTTAAACACAACATTCATGCATTTCAGGGGTATAACTGATTTGGATTTGTTTGTTTTAACTATCACTCGCAATAACACAACGTTTTTTCCTGGAAAAACAGACGTATTGCTTCCAGGGGATGAGGTTTATATCGCAACAACAAAACAGTACCTAAATGATTCATTGAAACTTTTTGGATATCCTCAAACAAAAAAACAAAACATCATGATTATTGGTGGTGAGACAAACATTGCAACCACCCTAATAAAAACAATATTGATAAGAAAGCTCGATTGCAACATTACAATTCTTGAAGAATCGCTACATCAAGCTGAAGAAATAGCGGAAAAATTCCCGAATGTAACAACTATCTGTGGAGATCCACTTGATTGCGATTTTCTTAAGGAAATCACATCGGAAATTGATACCGCAATAGTCGCTACAAAAAGAGAAAAAACTAACGTGTTATCGTCGCTATTTCTTAAGCGATTTGAATTAAAAAGAATTTTAACATTGTCTAAATCCCATGACTATAATTCGCTATTACCCCTAAGTTCCGGATGTTCCATAATAAATCCAAACGCGATAACAATCGAAACTATTGTACAAAAATCGAGAAAAGGGAAAATAACTTCCGTACGTTCTCTCAAAAATCAAAGCGTTGATATCGTTGAGACTCATGTAACCGAATCATGCACTCACCTTGGAGATTCAATAAAATCATTAAAGGAAAAAGGCAAAATTGTTCCTGTATTTTTAATCAGAGGTGGAATAACAATGCTCGCTCAAAGTGATTTAGCATTGTGCCTTGAAGATATAATAATTCTGCTTATAGAAAGAAGTTCGCTTCAAACCATTGAAAAGATATTTTCAAGTTATTCGTTCTCGAAAGATGACCTCAATGCCAACCAGAATACAGATGATGATGATTTAGAAAAATTGATAGAAGACGAATTTGAATAATGACTAACAAAAAAACAACCTCTTTTATATTATTAGAAGAGGTTGTCAAATTCTGAATAATCAATAGAGGCTATTTTACAGAAACTGTTTTTTTATCCATCATCTTCATTTCCTTTAGAAATGAAAATGCGCCAAGTACTTTTCCTGATATGTAAAAAACGATTATACTCATAACAGAAACGGAAAGTACTGCTATGCCTCTATCTACTCCGCCATTAATATAATGTGATTCAGCACAAATATTCATTGCAAAAATAGAACACAACATTAATCCCGAAATAAAAACCTGCTTTAAGCATTCTTTTACCGTATTACTGCTGACTCTCAAAGTCCCTAACTTACGCAAAGAAAACAACAAATACATAACGTTACACCAGGAAGAAAGAGAAGTCGCCAAAGCTATTCCTGTGTGCTTCATGCATGGCATAAGCAACGCGATAAACAGCAAGTTGGTAACAATCGAAATAATTCCTCCATTTAAAGGGGTTTTCGTATCTTTATTCGCAAAAAATGTTGTAGTAAAAACTTTCATCGCCATATATGCAGGAAGTCCAAATGCAAAAGCGGCCAATGCTGGCGCAGCGGCAGCAACTTGCTCAGGTCCGAAATTGCCTCGACCATAAATGGCTCCAGTTATTGGTTCATTCAATGATATTAACAAAGCGGCAGCAGGAAGCGTGAATATTAGTGCAAATAATAATCCGTAGTTCATTTGCTTTTCTGCTGTATCATTATCTTTAGCATGGATTGCTCTTGTTAGGGGTGGAAGTAACGCTGTACTAAAGGCAATTCCGAGAATTCCGATAGGAAATTGATTAACATGATCCGTATAATAAAAATACGAAACAGCGCCGGTAGGTAAAAATGATAAAACAATGAAATCGATTATAATGTTAAGCTGCCAAATCCCAGCGCCGATCGCTCCAGAAACCAATTTTTTGAAGAAAGCCTTAACCTCATCCTTCATTGGAGAAAGATCAAATCCAATGCTGAATCCACAAAATTTTACATTTATCCATAGAACCGCAACCTGAAGAACACCCGCCAAAAAAGTAGCCCATGCCATTGTGTATGCGGCATTTGGAAACCATAAAGCCCCCATGAACAGAGCCATAACAACGCAGATATTCAGAAGCAATTGGGCTCCCGCAGGCATTGCAAATCTATTAAGAGTATTCAAAATACCCCCAAACATAGCTGCTAAAAAAGATGCAGCAATATACGGAGAACACACTCGTCCAACATATATAAGATGCTCGAATTTTTCTGATGAAGGATCTATGCCAGGATAAAACCCATGCATTATATGCCTAAATCCTATTAGACATATAATCATAATAAATGAAACTAAAAACACTAACCAAGTAAGAATCTGAGACGCGATTTTTTGAGCCTCGTCATGTCCCTTATCTTTTAAAGCATTAGAAAAAATTGGTAGAAAAGAGGCGTTAAACGATCCTTCAGCGAATAATTTTCTTAAAATGTTTGCAAATTTAAACGCAAGAGAAAAAACGTCCGAAAACAAGCCAGCGCCAAGAATAGAAGACTGAGCAATGTCACGTATAAAGCTGCTGATGCGATATGCTAAAGTCCATCCACCAACAGTAGTAACAGTTTTTATCAAGCTCATATAATTACCTCATAAAAAACTAATTATCTCTAAATAACATGTAAAAATCTCCAAAACAAGACTTCTTTTATTATACTGGAAATACCTGGTACAATTGATAAAAGCCAATTCTGCGATAATTGTCATTTATTTTACATTTGAATTTTTTATAATGTTGTAATATTGTATTGCTGGCTCTTCAATGTCATACAGGTGTTTCGTATTAAATATGATAATGATAACGAAGATAAAGGGGAGTAGCTCAATTAGGTTAGAGTGGCGGTCTCCAAAACCGCAGGTTGTGGGTTCGATTCCCTCCTTCCCTGCCAATAAATTTAGAAAGGTTCATTATGATTAGTCCGGCAGAATTTGTTAGCCAAATTAGACGGGAATTACGACGTGTTACGTGGCCGACGCAAAAAGAGACGATCGGCATGACTGCCGCTGTAATTGTTATGGTTATTTGCGCAATGATTTACTTTTTCGCTGCTGATAGTGTAGTATATTTTTGTCTGCGAAAAATTTTGGATATTTAGGGAGATTATGTCTTGAGGTGGTATGTTGTTAACGTATATTCAGGATTCGAAAAGAGAGTACTTGAATTAATATACGATCAAGCAAAAAAAAATAATCTTCATTCGATGTTTGGTGAAATTTTGATACCAACAGAGGAGGTTGTTGAAATCAAAAAAGGTGAAAGAGTAAAAACTGACAGAAAGTTTTTCCCGGGATATATATTAGTTCAAATGATTCTTACAGATGAGACATGGCATCTTGTAAAATCCATACCAAAAGTCTCTGGATTTTTGGGAGCACGTGGAAAACCTCTTCCGATTTCAAATGCTGAAATTGAAAGAATAGTGAAAAAAGTAGAAGATAGCGCCGCTAGTTCGCATCACGCGGTTTCTTACGAAATCGGAGATGCTGTTACTGTATGCGATGGACCTTTCACAACATTCCAAGGCGTAATAGAAGAAGTAGATTACGAAAAAGAACGAGTAAAAGTTTCTGTTTCAATTTTTGGAAGACCAACCAATGTCGATTTAGGTTTTGCTCAGGTTGAAAAAATCGTATAAGATTCGATTTATGGGTTGAAGCTTTTTTATTTAAATGATATAAATGCATCAAAAATGAGGAATTATTGTAAATGAGAACATTTTCTCTTAAAGCTGGTCAGATACAAAAGGATTGGATAATTATCGATGCTAAGGATTTGATATTAGGCAGATTATCATCACTAATAGCCAGTCATCTGAGGGGAAAACACAAGCCGGAATTTACTCCAAGTATGGACTGCGGCGATTATGTCATCGTTGTAAATGCTGAAAAAATCCATCTGACCGGAAATAAAATGGAAAATGATGTTTTTTATTGGCATACTGGATATCCAGGCGGTATTAAACAAAGAACAATGAAAGAACGCTTAGAAAGCAAATTTCCAGGAAGAGTAATCAGCAAGGCTGTGGAACGTATGCTCCCTAAGGGACCTTTGGGACGTCAAATGTTGAGAAATTTAAAAATATATGCTGGAGAAAATCATCCGCATGCAGCTCAGCAGCCAAAAACTTTTGATGTTGCATCTTTAAATTCGAAGAATGTAAAGAGGAATTAATAAATGCATTTTACACCTGAAAAAATTAAACCTTCTGAAGAAACAAAAGAAGTCGCATCAAAAATAGATTCATCCGGTAGAACCTATGGAACTGGTCGCAGAAAAGATGCAGTCGCTCGTGTATGGATAAAACCAGGAAATGGTAATATTGTTGTAAATGGGAAATCTGCATTTGAATACTTTGCACGTCCTGTTTTACAAGCCCTTGTGCTGCAACCCTTCTCAATAGTCAATAGAATAGGTCGCTATGATATTTTCTGTACCGTCTGCGGCGGAGGATTATCAGGGCAAGCTGGCGCAGTACGTCATGGCATCACTCGTGCGTTAGTAAATTATGAACCTGAATTGCGTCCACAATTGAAATCCGCAGGAATGATTACAAGAGATGCACGTGTTGTGGAAAGAAAGAAATATGGTCTTATGAAAGCAAGGCGCAGTTTCCAATTCTCAAAGCGTTAATCATCAATTATATTATCGGGTTAATATTTAATTAATAATAAAAAAACCTTGATGCAATGTTGAGGCTTTTGTTTGTTTTCTAAAAACAGAACATGGAGATGAAAATGATAAGTATAAAGTTACCTACTCAATCATCAATAATGACTGTAATGACGAAAGCTGTTGTAAAAGCATCCAAAGGACTGTTAAGAGACTTCAGTGAACTGGAAAACTTACAGGTTTCCGTAAAAAATAATAAGTCATTTGTTACAAACGCTGATTTAAAAGCAGATAAGATTTTGAAGGAAGAATTATTATTTGCCCGCCCTACATACTCATTGCTTTCTGAAGAATCAGAAGAAATTATTGGTGAAGAGCCGTCATATAGGTGGATCATTGATCCGTTGGATGGAACTGTAAATTATATGCATGGATTTCCGCATTGGGCTATTTCTGTCGCCCTTGAAAAAAATAACGAAATTATTTCCGCCATTACATATGATCCCGTGAAAAATGAAATGTTTTGGGCAGAAAAAGGATGTGGAGCATATATAAATGATAAAAAAATAAGAGTATCCGGTAGAAAATCACCTTCTGGTTTGTTAATTTCAATAAGTCCTGCGTTATTTAATAGTGATCGATATATACCTTCGTTATCAGATATGAGTGTTAGAAGAAGCGGATCAGCAACCCTAGATATGGCATATTTAGCAGCAGGAAGATTAGATCTTCTATTTTTTCCTGATTATAATCATAATAAATGGGATACCGCGGCGGGAACTTTATTAATCAAAGAAGCAGGCGGTATTGTAGCTGATAAAAATGGGAATCCTACAAGTAATCATTTAGATATTGCTCTCATGTGTAACATAGATTTAATATCTGCAGCAGTGAAATTTGGAAACATTGATAAATAAGTAATGTCTATTTCCACTTTTCCTTACTAATGAAATAAAATGAAAATTATTTCCGGAAAGTATAGGGGACGCAATGTTGATATTCCTGATATTGCACGACCTACTCTATCTAGACATAGACAATCACTGTTTGATGTTCTGGAATCTCTAAATTCAGATCATGAACCAGAAAGTTTTTTTGAGAACAAAATAATTTTGGACTGCTTTGCTGGTTCTGGAGCTCTTGGAATAGAATCATTGTCACGTGGAGCTAAGCACGCGTATTTTGTTGATAATCATAAAAACGCCATATCAGTTCTACGTTCTAACATAACAAAATTAAGAATCGAACATTTCAGCACAATAATACAGTCTGACATAAGTAAAATAAAAAATATTGATAAAAAAGTAGGAGATCTGGTTTTTTTCGATCCCCCGTATGAAAAATCAGCAACATTAATCATAAAAACAATAAATCACCTTTTTAAATCAAAATGGATATCTGAAAAATCGATTTTAGTGATGGAAACACCTGGTGAGTTTGATATTTTTCAACAAAATATGTTTAACTTTGATATATTATCGTCAAGAAAGATTGGTAATTCCTTATTTACAATAGTAAAATGCCTTAAGCAAAAAAGGTAAACGAATAATGACATGGATGGGGACAACAATTCTTTCCGTAAGAAAAGCAAATCAGGTAGTGATTGCCGGTGACGGGCAAGTCACAATGGGCAATTCGATAATAAAGGGAAATGCCCGCAAGGTTCGATTCCTATCATGCGGAAATATATTAACAGGTTTTGCTGGAGCAACAGCGGATGCTTTCACGCTGTTTGAGCGCCTTGAATCAAAACTAGATCAATATCCCAGTCAACTACAGCGCGCATGTGTTGAATTGGCTAAAGACTGGAGAACAGACAAGTATTTGCGTAAGCTAGAGGCGATGATCGCCGTCGTTGATAAAAAAAATTCATTTATTTTAACGGGAATGGGAGATGTCCTCGAGCCCGAAGATGGATTAATAGCGATTGGATCAGGAGGAAACTTTGCATTATCCGCTGCGAGGGCTTTAATAGATCAAGACTTATCGTCAGAAGAAATTGCATTGAAAGCAATGAAAATCGCTGCTGATATATGTATATACACGAATCATTCAATTATTTTAGAAAAAATCGACTACTAAAAAAAGGAAAATCGAAATTATGACATCACTAACACCAAGTCAAATTGTATCAGAATTAGATCGTTTCATTATCGGTCATATGGAAGCAAAAAAAGCGGTTGCAGTTGCTCTTCGCAATAGGTGGCGCAGACAACAGGTTCCTAGCCCTCTAAAAGAAGAAATTTTACCGAAAAATATACTTATGATAGGGCCAACAGGAGTAGGAAAAACAGAAATAGCAAGAAGACTCGCACGTCTTGCTGATGCTCCTTTTATAAAGATAGAAGCCACAAAGTTTACAGAAGTCGGATATGTTGGAAGAGATGTCGAGCAGATTATTAGAGATTTAGTAGAAATCGCGGTTTCCGAAAAGAAGGAGCAACATCGGCAATCCTTTAAAGAACAGGCAAAACTAAAAACGGAAAACATAATTATAGATGCTTTAGTCGGAGAAAATGCAAGTCAAGAAACGCGTGAAAAATTCAAAAATCTGCTAGAAGCCGGTCAGCTTGAAGATAAAGAAATAGAAATTACGATAATTGATAATACTAGCAGTCAGTCTTTTGATATACCAGGAATGCCTGGAGCACAAATCGGTATGATGAATATATCGGATATGATGAATAACGCTCTTGGTATTCAAAAAACAAAAAAACGGAGTGTAAAAATTTCTGAAGCTCGCAAATTGATTGCGCAAGAAGAAAGTGAAAAATTGATAGATCGTGATAAAACTATCAGAGAAGCAATTTTTGCTGTGGAACAAAATGGCATTGTATTTATCGACGAAATTGATAAAGTTTGCGCACGAAATGCTACAAGCGGCGCAGATATCAGCCGCGAAGGAGTTCAGCGCGATTTACTTCCGCTAATCGAAGGATGCTCAGTTACTACAAAATACGGAGCAGTAAAAACAGATCACATTTTGTTTATAGCGTCCGGAGCATTTCATATATCTAAACCATCTGATTTACTACCGGAACTTCAAGGGCGCCTCCCAATTCGCGTTGAACTGGCCAATCTCAGCGAAGATGATTTTGTTAGAATTTTAAAAGAGACAGAAAGTAGCCTAACAAAACAATACTGCGCACTTCTGCAAGTGGAATCAGTTAATGTAGACTTCTCGGAGGATGGAATTAGAAAAATCGCAGAAATGGCAGCGTTAGTCAATCAAGACGTAGAAAATATTGGAGCAAGACGTTTGCATACAATAATCGAAAAACTACTTGAAGACATAAGCTTTTCTGCAGATAAAAAAACTGGAGAAACAATTGTAATCGATGCAAATTACGTCCTAGAAAAAGTCGGGCATCTTGCAGCGCATAGAGATTTATCTAGATTTATTTTGTAAAATTCTTCAATGGACTACTAAAGATAATAAACATTAAAATAAAAAGTAATTACTTATTCATTTCAAGAGTTTGATCTATTTAAATTACGAATAGCTTCATTTGCTGTATTTAGAAAATCGATATGACCGTTTTCTGTTTTAAAGTAAGCAAAATACAGTATTGATCCAGGTCTTTTACATTCATCAATATCTTGTTTAGCTCTCGGTATTGCATCAGTTATTTTTTCATATCTTGAAAGTAAAATAACATACAAAGAACCAAACTTACGTATCTCATCTTCCTGAAACTCCTGAGGCGCCAAATCCTGAAGCTGCAAATTATTTTTATGTTTTGTATCACTAAATCCATTTTTATATATTTTCGGCGTTATTGCGAATATAAAACTTTTTCAGGTAAGAGCTAAAGCAATATAGCTATTTTAATTTTTTTCTATTAATATTTGAAATCATATTAAACTCCATATAGACAACAACTCTGAACCGCAACATATTGTACAACAATTTACAATAAACAAAACACTACTTAAAACATCTAAGAGTTTAACTTTAGATGGTGCCCGTGGAGGGACTCGAACCCCCACGACCGATTGGTCAACAGATTTTAAGTCTGCAGCGTCTACCATTCCGCCACACGGGCATTGATACTAGAGATGAATTTAACATCAAAAAAAGCATTCATCAACAAAAAAATATTGAGCGATTCTTAGAAACTTATAAGATTTTTTATGTTGATGGAACAAAACCGTATATTCAAAAAACAAGCATTAAACATAAAATTTATTATGTTATTTTTTTGTAAAAAATAACGTCGCTTCCTTCCTGATGAATCGTTAAATTAAATTCCGATTCCTTAAGTAAAGTCATCAAACTATATCTAATAATATTTTTATGATTTAGCTCACCATTAAATGACATTTCCGGAGCAGATATACTCTTTCCGCTACATTTAGTTACTATTTCCCCTAGTTCATCATCTATTTTTGTAAAAATAGTCCCACCGAAAGGCATTATTTCTTTCGCAACCACAGCCATATGCATGATAATTTTACCAGCGATACTGGCTATATTTTCCATATCGGATTCCAGCTCAAAAGAAGAATTGTGAAATTTTAAAAAATCCGAAACTAATTGTTTTAATGAAAAAGCAGAATAGCAAAATGTTTCAGATCTATCTGAAAATAATTCTCGAGTAAATTTCATTACTGAATTCGCTTTGTCAACACTTTCTCTTATACTTCTCAATAAAGACTCATCTCGAGACATTTCAAATGCCTCAAGACCTAAATTTATGGCATTAAATGGCGTTATAAGATCATGGCAGACTCTAGCGATCAAAGCGCTTTCATTTCGCATTCTCGGCTCCATTTTATAAAAGTACTATTCTTATTTGAATCAATAAAAAGAAAGAAAGTCAATATTAAATAAAATAAATAATGTATTTTCTATAAAAAAAATTAATAATACTAAATAGATACACCGCCTACTCGATAAAAAGCTTTTTATAAATTCTATTTAAAAAGTCTCTGAGTTAATCTTTGTATGCATACAAATTATCACACTCAACAAAAAACTTTTTTTTGGCTTTCTTAAAACTTGATTTTTGTGTAAAAATTATTACTCTGGATTGTATATATTTTGGAGTGTAGCTTGGAAGAAAATCAAAATTCTGCAGAAAAACATAGAATCAATAAAGCAATTACTGCTCAAGAAGTCAGGTTAATTGATCAAAATGGAACACCGATAGGAGTAGTCGGGATAAGGGAAGCGCTAACAATAGCTAATGACGCTGGACTTGACTTGATCGAAGTCGCGGCGCAAGCTGTCCCACCGGTCTGCAAAATAGCAAACTACGGAAAACTGAAATATGAACTTCAAAAAAAGAAATCAGAAGCGAAAAAGAAGCAAAAAGTTATCGAGGTAAAAGAGGTAAAATTCACACCGTCAATTGGCGAACATGACTATCAAGTAAAACTTAATAACATTGCGAAATTTATCAAAGATGGCAACAAAGTGAAAGTTACATTGCGATTCAGAGGGCGTGAATTATCGCATCAGGAAATCGGAATAAAATTATTAAACAGATTGATTGATGATACGAAGGAAATCGCAAAATGTGAAGGATCACCTCAATTAGAAGGCAGACAGATGATGACAATGCTATCGCCTGCAACTATAAAATGAGCAGCAGGATTTTCAAATATACAGTAGGAGCATTCTCTATAGGAGATGCCTTTGAAGCTATGGATCTGTTATTTGAAAAAAATCATATGTCGGTTTCCTGCGTAGAAAAAAATGAGAAATGGTTTGTAGAGGTACTTTCAGACAGGTATATAGAAGAATCTGATATTTTAATCCCTTTAAAAGAATATAGCCCCTCGTTAATCGATATCGAAGGAATAAAAGAAACCAATTGGCTTAGAAAATGCTTCGAAAATTTCAAACCAATTATCGTCGGAGAATTTTATATATATGGGCCTCACTTGAGAATAAGCGCTATGCCTAAAGATAAAATTGGTATAGAAATTGCCGCTGCTACGGCATTCGGCACCGGAGAACATCCTTCGACCAATAGATGCCTTCTTGCGTGTCAAACATATTTCGATCACAAAAAACATAAAAATGTTTTAGACATAGGCTGTGGATCTTGTATTCTGAGTATAGCTTTAGCAAAACTTGGTGCAAAAAATGTAACATCCTGCGATATCGACGCGGAAGCAGTAAAAATATCGCTTGAAAATATCGATATAAACAGAGTGAGTCACCGGGTAAATGTATTTCAAAATCACTCATGCGAATTTTCCATCAACAAATACGATTTTATTGTATCTAATATTCTATCAGAACCTTTGGTATCAATTTCTGATAACATTATGAAATCATTAAATAATGATGGTATTTTGATTTTATCAGGATTTAATTCCACTGATTCCAGCGTACTTGAAAAATATATGGCACTTGGACTGTCAATCAAGCATACATACAATCTGAACGATTGGAAGACAATAGTATTTCAAAAATAAGATTACTTCTTAAATCGCAAATAGTATGTACCTTTACCTTTTGACAAAGCTTTTTGTTCATATCTAGTCGATAGAAAACAAGATGGTTTTTGGGAAAGATAGCTGAAAGCAGAGTTAAATAATTCAATCTCTGGATTTTTTTGTATATTTTCTAAAATATAAGACATATAACTCTCTGAATCCGTAGCAATAACAATATCTCCTCCATAAGCAAGCTTTTTTCGCATAGTTTTTATAAAATCTTCAGATAATAACCTTCTTTTGTAATGTCTTTTCTTTGTCCAAGGATCCGGAAAAAGTACATAAAACCTGCAGATAGACTCATCTACAAATAGATCCAACAAAAACCTAGCATCACCCTTATAAACTTTGACATTTTCAAGCTGATTTTCAGAGATTTTCTTTAGCACATTGGCAACACCATTTTCAAATGGCTCACATCCAATAAATCCATAGCCTGTTTTTTGAGACGCGTTATTAATTAAATGCTCTCCATGACCAAAACCAATTTCGAAAATGATGTTTTTTAAATTATTGCTGAAAAAAGACTGCGGATTAATTTGATTTTCCGATACTGAATCGATATTTTTCGGAAAAGATTCTTTATGTAACGACTCCGGCAGTTGAATGCCGTATACTTTATATAAATCCCTTAAACTTGCCTTCTGAGATGCACTCAATCCCCTAGCTCTTTTTCGTCCATAAGATTGTATAACGTGATTTTTTTCCATAATCTTCATTTCATTATCAAAAACAACTCAGTTTAATTTTCAAATCATCGAATGGCAACTAAGATCTTGACTTATTTTTATAAAAATGTATCTTAGAGTCCGTGGGCCTGTAGTTCAGCGGTTAGAGCCCTCCGCTCATAACGGAGTAGTCGTAAGTTCGAATCTTACCGGGCCCACCATATTGATATTCTCAATTTAAAATTAAATAATAAAGTAACGCTGATTCTTCCTCATTCTTGAACAAAATGTTTTGCATACAAATGAGCTCTTAATCATCTGGATTTGGAGAATCGCTAAATTCAGCTCCAGCATCTTTGGATGATTTCACGCCATATTTTTGAAAATACATATTTTTCGTGGAAGAGTATAAATCCATCGAATCTCGAATCATTCTATCGATACTTTCTGAATTTTCCGCTCGATCGCTTATCGCGTGCAAGGCAGCTTTTGCCAACATATACGGGAATCCAATAACATAACTTACGGGATCTGCAAACCAAGAAACAGGCTCAGCTATCGTATCTCTTGTAGAAGAAAATCCGAAAACTGGTAAAACAATGTAATCGCCTGTCGGCACTTCTAATGTACGTAATGTATCCTTATAGGATGTCTCTGCTTTTTCCAGCCCTATCTCGCTACCAACGTCAAAAAGTCCGAAAAGCCCGAGCGTAGAGTTTATGACAAATCTGAATAAAGAATTGGTAGCATGCTCTGCATCACCGGCAAATAAGTAATTCAGAAAAAAATACGGTTCTTTTATATTACTCAAAGCATTTGAGATAGAATCTCTTACACCATCGGCAGTACTTTCTTTATATGCCATAGCGGCAGGTCGAAGCACATTTTTATCAAGCGCAAGATTCAACCTTAACATATCTCTGTTAAACTCAGCATGAGGATCGATCTTTTCAGGTTCTGATGCGCAGGAGGTTAGCGCTAATAACAACAAAAACTTTTTTTTCATAATAAAAAATCTGACAAATCTTAAAGCAGTCTACTTTAAATTATTTTAACTTTTTAAAATAACCTTCACTGCGTAAAATGTACTATATATAAAAAAAGTAAACAATTCCCCAAAAATATCAGTTCAAAATTGTAAAAAATCCCAATTTTATAAAAAACCAACGTTAATTAAACATTAATTAACATTTTTTAGACATAATAACAAAAAACATTCTACTCTATAACCTAAAGGTACTAACAATGTATGAACTTTATGATTCAGCTGCTTATTTTTTACAACCAATGAGAAAACTCGCGCACACATTCAGATCTTTTATGAGAACGCATCCGCATGCATTGAATAGCGGTATTGGGCGATTCGCTGAAGGTCTTTCTGATATGTACGAGCGTTCAACAAGATACATAAAAAAACCTGAATTCAACATTGATTCTGTTGATATCAATGGAGAAGCCGTAAAAATCTACCAAACAACTGTCATGAAAAAAGACTTTTGCGACCTAATAAAATTCTCGAAAGAAAATCAACAGAATGAGCCAAAAGTTTTAATAATAGCACCTGTTTCCGGACACTTTGCCACTTTATTAAGAGATACCGTAAAAAGGATGGTACAGAAACAAGATGTCTATATTACTGATTGGAAAACAGTAAGAGATGTACCTCTTTCCGCGGGAAGTTTTAACCTTGATAACTATTTAACATACTTAATCGATTTCATGCATTATATCGGACCCAATACGCACGTTATGGCAGTATGTCAGCCGGCTGTACAAATCATGGCTCTCGCAGCAGTTATGGATGAGGCACACGATCCCTGTGCTCCGGCAACCATTATTCCTATGGGAGGTCCAATCGATCCAAGAGCTAAGAAAACTCAAGTAAACGAGTTGGCTGAATCGCATTCCTTAGAATGGTTTGAAAAAAACTTTTTAACTTATGTTCCTCAAGGACATATCGGAGCTGGAAGAAGGGTCTATCCGGGATTTGTACAACTAACCGCATTCATAAATATGAATCCCGACGCGCACTATAAAGCTCATATACAATTTTTAGAAGACAAAATTTACAATAATAAGTCAGGCATAGAAAAACATGCTACATTCTACGATGAGTATTTGTCGGTATTAGATATGGATGATGTATATTTTCTTGAAACCATCGAAAAAATCTTCCAAACATATGAATTGCCACGAGGAATAATGAAGTATAAAGGGCAAACAATCGACCTTAACACAATCAGAAATTGCGCTTTATTGACTATCGAGGGAGAAAAAGATGATATCTCCGCTCCCGGCCAAAGCTTTGCTGCACATGCATTATGTAGAAACTTACCACAAGAAATGCATGGACATCATTTACAGCCAGGAGTTGGTCATTACGGTGTGTTTTCCGGAAGCAAATGGAGATCAATCGTCGCTGCAAAAATTGAAGATTTTATAAGAAAATTTGACTATGAAATCGGAACTTACAAAAGGAAAAGTATCACCAGTAAAAAAATGATATAGAAACTATCTTTTTCTTTAATAATCAGCCGAAATGGCTGTTTTGATGAGTGATGCAAAACTTCTGCCGTCTTAGCGAGAGCTCCTAATAACATTTTTCGAGACATAAAACCTGTTTGCATAAAAAATATTCTACTCAAGAATTACGAAGAATTAGCGCAAATACCGAAGTGTACTCTGCTGTACATGAATATATGAGAGATGATTCTGACAAAATAAATTGAGGAAAAGAACTTCATGCAAACGGATTCTTAGTGAGTTTCATACTCTAACAGCTGCATTATGAGAAATATTATCTTTTTCTGCGAGTTGATAAATAGATATTTTCTACTTTTCCATAAGAATTTTTACATTACTGATTAATATATTACTTCCATACACATATAAAAGATATAATCTCAATTAAATCGACAACGTCCTCGTTTCAGATCCTGGAAAAACAGCAGCTAACAATATTTAGGCTCACAGCCTTGACGCACGTAATTATCCTCGCTTTTACACAGGTCGTTTAGCACGCATTTTCCGCAGTTCGGCTTCTTCGCTTTGCAGACATATCTGCCATGAAGCACCAGCAGATTTCCTATGTACTTCTTATATTTAGCAGGAATGATTTTTTCCAAATCTTTCTCAACCTTATGTGGATTACTGCCATCAGAAAGTCCAAGCCTTCGACTGACACGAAACACGTGTGTATCCACCGCGATCACACTTTCGCCAAATAGGCTATTCAAAACGACATTCGCTGTCTTGCGCCCCACTCCAGGAAGTTTTTCAAGATCCTCCCTGTTTCTCGGCACAGCACCACTATATTTTTCCTTCAAGATTTCACTCAGTGCGATTATATTATTCGCTTTATTTTTATACAGCCCGATGGATTTTATATTTTCCTGCAGCCCACTCAATCCAAGCTTTAAAATATCGTCTATCGTTCGATATTTCTTGAATAATTCCGTTGTAACTTTATTTACCTGCACATCTGTCGACTGCGCCGACAGTACAACCGCGACTAGAAATGTATAATGCGAAATATAGCTCAGCTCAGTTTTCGGATTCGGACAGGAATTTAACAATCTTCTGCAGATTTCGCGTATCCTTGCTTGCGGTTTTTCTTTATAAATCATCGCAATCCTGCATTTTCACACAATCCTGCATAGAGTACATTCCCGGCGCCTTTCCCACGATCCACTTAGCACACAGCAACGCACCCTTAGCGAAAATATTCCTGTTGAATGCCCGATGTGAGATGGATAGCATCTCATCCTCACCGGTAAAATCACAGATATGATCGCCAAACACATTTCCTGCCCTTATAGATACAACTTGAGGTTGCTTTTTTAGCTTTTTCGACAAAAACAGTGCCGTCCCCGACGGAGCGTCTTTTTTCCGGCTGTGATGTTTATCGATGATGCTCACATCGTAATAATCAAGAATTTTTCCGCATTTTTCCAAAAGCATCGCCATCAGCTGCACACCGAGACTGAAATTACTAGCATACAGCACCGGAATATCATCCGAAAACTCCTTGAGTTTCTGGAAAAAATCTTCTGGCAGACCTGTCGTTCCGCACACAAACGGAATTTTGATCGATTTCGCGATTTCAGCGGCGATAACTGATGCCGCAGGACAGGAAAAATCTACCAAAACATCACTATTTTCCGCGAGACTTTCGAAATCCGCGCGATTATTTTTACTGGAAACCCCGCCTGACAACGTCAACACAGGATCTGCTTCAATCAAATCAACCAAAACTTTTCCAATTCTACCGGTGATGCCGATTATTCCTATCTTCATAATGATTCCTCATAATCTCTTGTTATCTTACTCAAAAAGACGACGGCTATATAAAAATTTCGTGACTATAAAGTCACACCCCTCGGTTAAAGTATATGCAAACACTGAATTATTACAATATAAATTAGGACTGGAATTTATGGAACTCATAGTGTAATATCTGATCGAAAATATTCAAAATGAGAGTATTTTTATCATGAAACCATAAATTGGGGTGTAGCCAAGTGGTAAGGCAGCGGGTTTTGATCCCGCCATTCGTGGGTTCGAATCCTACCACCCCAGCCATAGAAATAGTTGCGCCGATTTTAAAAATCAGATAGGATGTTTAGAAATACTACTATGGAGATGAGTGTGAAAAAGATTATTATTACAAACTGCGCCGCTTTATTCGCCTTAGGAATTTTCGAGTTATCAGCGTTTGATTATAGTTCCGGATCTGCAACTGAAGCAACTAAAGACGGCGGATGGATGTTTGATTCTAGCAAAACTGAGGCCAAGCCTGCTGTCGCTAAACAAACCGCAAAATCAACCGTCAAGTCATCGGTTGCCAACGGTTCCAAGACTATTGCCTCGACGTCAGACGAAGCTGAAGGAAGCAGCTGGTTCTTTGATTCAGATAAGAATGAATCCATCGCAGCTGCCGATAAAAAAGAGTTTAGAGAAACCGCAGATGCTGACACATACGAAAAAACCGGAAAGGAAGCTTTGGAAAATTTTTATGTAGCTGCCGGCATCAATTATACGCACACCACTGCCACTTCGGAATTTTTAGAAGACAACGCTGGAAACTATCAAAGATTTGACACAGCCAACGTAAAACCTTCTAAAATGGGTGGCTCTTTGGGTTTAGGTTGGGGTACGTTTGTGACTGGCAACTTTTATGCTGGAGGAGAAGTTTTAGTTGATATTTCAGGCAATACCACCTCCAAAAACAGCAATACAAGAAATGCCATTCCGTTAACAACCCAGACCAAAACCGACGGCGTGGTCCCGACCTTGGCGCTGCGCTTCGGCGGTTACTGTGATGCGCTACACACCTTGTTCTTTACAAAAATAGGGATGAGTAGAGTCTCTTCTGAGTACAAAGACACAACCGATTTCCAAGGTTACACTGTGGATAATTTCAAAATGACTAGAATCACTCCAATTTTGGGCCTAGGAATAGAAACGAAGGTTGGTTTATTAGGTCTGAGAATTGACTATGATTATAGATTTAAAACAGAAAAAGATGGCTTAATTAAAGATGAGCCAGGTGACTACCACTATGCGGCAACTCACAAAGTAAAAGGATACGCTATTCGAATGCTGGCCACCTATCACTTACCAATCTAGACCTACCGCGATTTGGAGCTAGACATATAATCGTTTTGCTTTCTTGAACTAACGCTGATTATTCATGGTCGTAAGTTAGTATGATTTAGTTGGTTGTCGCAAGCTCCATCGCTCTCTGCTTACACTAAGATCGACGAAAACCGCGCGACTAATGCTATTGTTATACTGAATGGTAAACGAAATGCCTTTCTTCTTGCTTAACCTACAAAAACACATAAAAAAAAGCAAAAAGACTTGACCTCAATCGTTTTCTATCTTATAATCTAATTATTCACAATTAGGAGATAGATAATGACAAAGATACGAAATCTTTTACTTACTGTAGCTACTTCGGCAGCATGTATTGCTTTGGTTAGCGATGTTAATGGAATGAGAAGTCTTCAGCAGAAATTGCAGGCTGTGAACGCGCGAGCTCTAGTCGTTGTTGCTAATCAGGTAGAAGCGGACTTCGCGGTGAGGTGTCCTGTTATACTTCCTTTGCTCGATGCTGACGACGCTGTTGACGGTGCCCGGTTAGGTGGTTCGACACACGCGGTGCGCGGATTAAAACGGGCTTTCCATGACGGACTGGTTGGAGTGGCGGCTGAACTGATCGCTACTATGCAAGGCGGGCCTCGCGCTCTGGGGACAGGTATAGCTGTCGTGGATGGGGACGTCATAGTGGCTCCAGGAGACGCTGCAGTCTTACGTGGGTTGATCGTGGCGCTCGAACAGAGAGTTAACACCTCGATGAACGGCGTTGGTGCCGCTATCCCAAGAAACATGGATGCGTCGTACGCTGATTTCGTGGCTTTGTTGGAACACGATGCTGCTGGAGACCACACCGGTGCCGCACACGGTATCTTGCACGATGGCGCTGGAGTCCTTGTGGACGCCGCTCGTCGTAACGCCTTATTAGATCATATTTTAGATGCTGGAACCACCATCGAAACCTACTTCACTGACTTCACTGGTGCTGGAGGGGCTCACGCTGGCTTCGGCGCAATCAGAGCGACACTCGGTGGTGGTGCTGCTGCGCACGATCCCGATTTCGGCGTTGATCGTATCGCTCGTTGGCACCTTGGACGACTCGTTTTGGAGGAGCATGCTGTTACCGGACTTACTTTCAAAGCTATCAGAGCCTTAGCTAAAATATTTGGCGGCCTATAGTTTTCGCTTGAACAAAGAACCTCAAAACAGGGGTTCTTTGTTCTTTCTTCAAGCTATTACTTTGATCGAAATTTCCTTGTATCCTGCTAACGATAGTCAAAATGTTTTTGTAAATTTACTAAATTAAAGCTTGATTTTTTGGAAATATGGAAGCATAGTCTATTTAAAAGTTCTTCTTGCCTTTTTCATTAGGGCTTCGTTTTTTCCATTAAACATGTTTTTTCGTCAATTGTTTTTGTAAATTTATGAGTATTATTATGTTATATCTTAATTATTTAAAAATTATTCTTTCATTTATTTGCTTAATTACAATATCTGATCTTCATTGTATGAGACCATTATCAGCAAAACTGGCACAATCTACACGATCGATAAGTGTATACAAAACGCGATCACTGGCCGATAAATTAGCTAAATGCCAGCGCGCTCTGACCATATCCCATGAAGAACTAAGTGTAGAAATGCTCCATTCTGTATTGCCTCATTTTTTGACTCGTCCTGACGTCACCACATTGGGATCGCGATTTGGATCAATAGCGAAACCAGAAAAAAACTATTTAAATACAGTTCTTGTTAGTGTACTAGTTTCTAGGATAGAATTACAAACGTCTCCTTTAGCGCTGGACAGCCATTTGGTAACACGAGAAGGAGTGACTATGCTGTTTAGTTCGATGCTTCATCTTCTAACCGCTAGTTCTTCTGCATTTTCAATGGATAGACGACAGGCCGATAACACTACATTATTTTCTTTGGTGCCTGATACTAAAAAAGCGTTAGCAGCCGGCCCTTTTAAAGATGTTGTTTGTGAAAGCCCTGCACAGTATGCGAGGATACTAACTACCTTTATAATAACAATGGGACCATTGCAGACTGACACATTAAACAAACTCCTAAGGGCTACAAATATGGAAACTGCTGCCGTAACGAATTTTATTCGTTATATGAATTTTGGTCCTGATGGAACGGGGCTTTATCACCCAAACGACGTTGGCCGTTTCAAAAGAAGAAAAAAGAAAAGACTATACCACCGAGTACATGAAAACATACGTTTAATTCTAGGTTGTCTCGTTACTGAAGCATATTCAGGATATGACATAGAATCTTTATCCCCCACTATACACAAAAGCGGTAAGGGAGCTCCTCTTACTTTACTGCCCCTTATAGAACGAAGTCAAATTGGAAGAGAACAGATGGAAGTTTCGGCTGTTCAGATGAGCCAACGAGATACTTTAGTGACAGGTTCAGCTCTGATGACTGGCACAACTACTGTTTCGCGAATAGTACAGACGAGATATGCTCAGACGCTAGATATTGTTGCTTATAAAACAGCTCCTCTTGATTTTCAAGGCGTACAGGCTCTGGCGACATTGTTTGATTTTTAGCACTCTCAAAATTATCGCCGTCGTTCGCTTTTAATTGAATGAACTTATCCGAACACCATAGAAATCATTGAAAAGTTTGATATAATCACCAAAGAATATCTCAAAGACTGAAAAATGGAACAGTTAGATCTAACATCTCTTACTAAAGCGATTCGAAGCTTAAAAGATGCAGTTATCAAATATCAAAAAGAACTTGATAATGATATAATTCGTGACTCAGTCATTCAGCGATTTGAATATACTTACGCTCTATCATTAAAGATGATACAGCGATATTTAAGTATAAACGTTCCGATTCTGGAAGAACAAATGACTTTCAATAACATCATCAGGCAAGCGGATAAAATTGGTTTATTAAAGCATGATCTGCAAAAATGGACTGAATATAGAGAAATGCGAAATATCACATCACACACATATGACGATAATAAAGCTAATTTAGTAGCTGGAACTGCAGTGGAGTTTTTGAAAGAATCCGAGTATTTATTAGATGAATTGCAAAATAGAAATAACTCCTGAGCATTTTGAAATCGTTGATCGAATTTTATCAAAGTATCTAAATTTAAGTGAAGTCACTGTGTACGTCTTTGGTTCTAGAGCAAAACATACCGCCAAGCGTCGCTCTGATTTAGATTTAGCGATAGAATCTTTAAAAAGTCCATTGTCATATTCAACAATTATCGCAATAAAAAATGATTTCGAAGACTCTGTTTTACCATATACTGTTGATGTTGTGGATCTAAACAGCATTGATCCTCATTTCAAAAATCTAATAAAAAATGACTTCGTAAAATTGGATTTAACTTAAATAGTCTTAACATCTTGCAGCAAACGCGATCGCTGCCGTTTCACTTCTGAGAATATTGTTTCCAAGAGAGATTTTTTCGATAAAATTATATTGGTCGAAGGATTTTCTTTCGGATTCGGAAAATCCTCCTTCCGGTCCAACGAGAAAAGCGCATCTCCCAGGGTTTAAATCAATTTTTTTCCCCGAAAAGCTCTCGTCTCCGAGTATTAATTTGCAATCATATGGATATTTTTCAAGAAAATTATCTACTTTTACGACATCGGCAAGTGTTGGAACAGTCATTCTACCAGATTGCTCGCAAGCTCCGATAATTATCTGCCTCGCTTTTTCATGATTGAAATTCCGGTGCTGTGTATACTGCGATATGATAGGTACAATCTCGGAAACTCCAAGCTCCGTCACTTTTTCCAGCATTATCCACATGCGGTTTGGATTGATCAAGCAGCATGCCAATATCGGACCATGTTCGATCCTAGTCTCTTTAAATAAAGAAACACATATCACTGCGCATTTTTTGATATCAGAAATTTTGCAATGCCACTCGCCGTGTTTCTCGTTGAAAATTCTTACGGTATCCTCAGCCTTCAGACGAAGAACATTTGCCGCATGATGCATCTGGGCATGGCTCATGACAACCGCGGCTCCTTCAGTCAATTCACAATCTATGTAAAATCTTGGAATATGTTTCATTGCTTATCTGGAAATGTACGAAAAAAAGCCGTTGTTTCTCAAGGAAGACACCACTTTCTGCGCTTCAGCGTTATTTTTAAACGGTCCGGCTTGAATTCTATAGGTGATACCCTTCGATTTTCCGAGGTCGACCTTGACAATCTTCTTCCCCGCTCCTTTTAGGATCTTGTTGCGGCTCACGATTCTCTTAAATTCTGCCTCTGCGGCTGATTTCGTCGGCACAGACGCCACCTGTATCATGACGGATCCACCCCGTGCAGGAGTAAATTCATCCTCTGCCTCAAGCTTTTTTCTCTTGGAATTATAAGACTCTGACTTCTTTGCCGCAGAGAAATCTTTGATTTTTTCCTTATGCTTTTTACTCTGGGATAATGGTTTATTTCTAGGATTATCCTCCGGCCCTACTCTTTTAATCGGCGGACTTTCATCTTCAACGATTTTTATCCTCGCAGTACTTTCGGAGTTATGTTTATCCATGGCAGCCTTATTTCCGCCGTTTTTTACGTAATTTATTTTGTATTCCTTTTCGGGAGCAAGATCGTCAAACGCCTGGATAATGTTTTTCTTTTCTTCTTCAGATAAAACGCCGTCCAAGTCAGTTTCATTGATTGATAAGACTTCTTCCTCCGGCTGGGCTATTGTCCTTTCCGCAACACTCGCCCTTTTCACGTCGGAAATATTGTCATAAACAATCTTATCCTGATGATCGACCTGCAAATTGTTTGTTGGCTTGATTTTTATAGGCGCTGTATCAGCTTTTATCACCGGAAGATCCTCGAGATCAATCGGTTTGTTGTTGGAATACATAACGTACATGACGGCGCAAAAAGCGACGATCGATGCCGCTCCGCCGATGATGAAAAATTTCTTATCGTCCTTCAGAAAAGCAGACCTAAAATTGTCAGTCTTGGAAGGCCTAAGATGCCGACCGTTATCGATCTGATAATCGTCAAAATCTTCGTTACCTTCCTCTTCCAAAAAAGGACACATCAACGCAATTCCTCAAGCGGTGTAACACCTATTATCCCAAAAGCGATTTCTATAACATTTCGAACCGCTTTCAGCAGGAACATTCTAGCACAAGTTTTTTCAAAGTCATCTGGAAGAATGAAACGCAACTCTGATTTATCCTTTCCCTGATTCCACAAAGCATGAAATTTCGCGGCAAGTTCCGACAGATAAAACGCGAGTCTGTGAGGCTCTCGGTTTTTCGCCGCCATAATAACCTGTCTCGGCCAATCACATAATACCTTGATCATCTGCGAATCCCCCACGGTATCCAGCAATTTTAAATCCACATTTTTGATATCAGGCAGATTTTTACCATGAAAAGTCTGCGAAAATTGCTTCAAAACCGAATGCGTTCTCGCGTATGCATACTGCACGTAAAACACGGGATTGTCCCGGCTCTGCTCCACTACTTTCTTGAAATCAAAATCTAAAGATGCGTCATCGCGCCTGGTCAGCATGATAAAACGAACCACATCTTTGCCGACGCTGTCAATAACATCTCTCGCGGTAATAAAAGTTCCGGCGCGTTTCGACATTCTCACTTCGCGGCCGTCTTCTATAAAACGAACAATCTGGCTGATCTTGACTTCCAGCTTTCTTCTTCCGTCGGATACCGCCTTAACCGCAGCTTGCATTCGTTTTATGTAACCGCCGTGATCCGCTCCCCAAAAATCGATCATTTCTTCGAATCCGCGATTTATTTTGTCCATATGATAGGCTATGTCGGAAGCAAAATAAGTCCAGGATCCATCTGATTTTTGCAGAGGGCGATCAACCTCATCACCAAATTCCGTGGATTTAAAAAGAAGCTGCTCACGCGGCTCCCAGTCATCAGGCTCCATTCCTTTCGGAATACTCAGAACTCCCATATAAATCAAATTTTTATCACGCAGTAAATCTATCGCTTTTTCCACTGCGCCGCTGTTTACAAGTTCCAACTCAGATGTAAACACGTCATGATGAATGCCCAACGCGTCAAGATCATCCTTTATATTCTCCATAATATCGGTAATAGCAAACGCCTTGAAAAAATCCATCCATTCGAAGGCTTCTTTATTAACAAACGCGTCTCCGTGCTTTTCCGCGATTTTTTTGGCTGTATCTATTAAATATGATCCCGGATAAGCCCAGTTAGGAAGACTGCCCAGCGATTGCCCAAAAAGCTCTAAATATCTGTGATGCAAGGACTGTGCAATAATTTCAACCTGTTTTCCGGCATCATTTATGTAATACTCTTTTGTTACATCGTACCCCACAAACGATAAAAGATTCGCTAAAACATCTCCCGAAACAGCCCCTCTCGCATGACCCGCATGCAGCGGACCAGTGGGATTTGCAGAAACATATTCTACATTCATAGCTTTGCCGCCGCCAATATCCGACTTTCCGAAATCTTTTTGAAGAATATTAGGAAAATGTTCAATTAAAACTCTTTGAGGAACTGTCCAATTAACAAATCCGGGAGATTTTATTGTGAGATCATTGAAGTCTTCGTGAGATTTCAAATGTTCGTATATTCCCTCAGCAATTGAAATTGGAGATCGCCCCACTCTCTTCGCAAGAACCATCGCAATATTTGTTGAAAAATCACCGAACGACTCATCTTTTGGCGGATCTATGGAAATCAGATCAACGTATTCATCGCTCACAAAATTTTTTATTATATTTTTATAATGAAGAAATAACGCTGTATGCATTTTCTTATTCTTATCCTAAAATTGCTCAAGACTTTGATAATATTAGCATCAGATGAAGGAATTATCCATCTTATTTAAAATAGCGTTATTAATTACAAAAAATTGTTGTATTAATAATTAAAAAAGTTATTATATTGATCGTCGGGTAAGTTATTCTTTATGAATACTATCTTAATCGAGCGGGTGTAGCTCAGTGGTAGAGTACAACCTTGCCAAGGTTGGTGTCGAGGGTTCAAATCCCTTCGCCCGCTCCAGAAAATCTAAAATACCAATCAAAAAAATATAGGTTTTTATTCCGTATTATTTTCGTCTATTTATTGATTTATCGGAGTCTGTTTTTATTTTTCTTTTTCTTTATCTTTAGAAAAGATAAATTGTCCTATCAAGGATTCGATGTTGATTGGTCCTGCCGTATTTTCTATCACATCCCCATCTTTTAGAAGATCATCTTCTCCTCCTGGAGTTAACGCCAAATACCTACCACCAAAAAGTCCGTCACTCATAACTGACGCGCTTGTATCTTTCGGCAATTTAATATCTTTGGATATGTAAAATTTAATTACTGCCATAAAACTTATTGGATCCACATTCATACTCAATATTTTTCCAACGCGGATACCGCTGATTTTTACATCAGTTCCCTCTGAGAGCCCGTCTGCTTTATCGAATTTCGCGGTTAATATGCATTCATCCGTCCTTTTATATCCAGATTTTGTATAAACGTAATTAAAGAAAAATACTGTGACGATAAGAACAAAAACTCCTACCACAGTCTCAAATGTACGACCTTTTTCCATTGTAAATTCCTATAAATATTGTCCGCCATTCACATTCAGCGTAGCTCCCGTAATAAAAGAAGCTTGATCACTCGCTAAAAATAAAACTGCGTTTGCAACCTCACTTATATTACCAAATCTGCCCACAGGTATTCCAGATACAATTTTTTCTTTGATATCTTCTCTGAGAATATCCGTCATATCCGTTGAAATATATCCCGGCGCAATTGCGTTTACAGTGATCCCTTTTGCTGCGGATTCCAGAGCAAGCGCTTTTGTGAATCCTATCACACCGGCTTTTGCTGCGGAATAATTCGTCTGTCCGATTTGGCCTTTTACACCATTTATTGAGCTGATATTTATAATACGGCCAAAATTTTTATCTCTCATTGATGTAATAACCAATCTGCTCATGTTAAAAACTGAAGTTAAATTAGTCGTAATTACATTATTCCAAGCTGAAAAATCCATTTTATGCAGCATGGAATCTTTTGTTATGCCCGCATTGTTTACCAAAATATCAACATTACCGCCGAGAGCTGAACCAACTTCCTTCAATCCATTCTCGCATGCCGTATAATCAGAAACATCCCAAGAAAAAACAGAGATTCCTGCTTCAGAATGAAACTTCTTTGCTGTTTCAGAATCTTTATTATAATTTGCGGCGACAATATATCCAGCATCCTTTAATGCCTTCGAAATTCCAGATCCGATTCCTCTAGTTCCGCCGGTAACAAGAGCTATTTTTTTCATATCCATCCTCAATATAACAAGATTGCCGTTACTTCTTGAAGCTGATAGTATCAGTTAATAAATTACGCCGCCATAAAAATATGAATACAGATAAAATTTTAGGACATGAAAAAGCAGAAAGAACTCTTTCTCATTCAATAATATCAGGAAAAATATTTCCTACATGGATTTTTTACGGTCCTTTTGGAATTGGAAAATCCAGTATCGCGATAAACTTCGCGAAATGCCTGCTTGCCGATGTAACTCCAGTAAACGAATCGCTTGAAATAAATCCGGATCATCCGATTCATCGGCTTGTTGATATGCGTACGCATCCCGATCTGTTCATCTTAGAGCAAAGCGATGAATCGATTTCCATAGATGATACCCGGAGTTTGATGCAAAAAATCAGGAAAACGCCGACATTATCGAAATGGAGAGTCGTAATTATCGAAAACGCATCTGACTTAAACAAAAATATATATAATTCACTGTTAAAAATTCTTGAGGAACCGCCAAAAAATACTGTAATTATTTTGATATGCAAAAATACTGGTAATATTCCAAAAACACTTTTATCGAGAGCGGCAAAACTTTACTTCAAACCGATAGAGACACACTTAGTGCAAAAAATTTTAGAAAAAAGAAAAGTAGAAAACGCTGGTGAACTTGCAAAAGTTTCAAGCGGATCCGTTGGGTACGCGCTCTATTTACAAAATCACAACGGACTGGAAATTTTTAATAACCTACTGAAATCGTTCATTTTTTCCGAGCATAAAAAATGCCTGCAATTTTTAATTGATAACAATTGCGTAGAAAAATTTGCTATAGTAAAGAACAGTTTGCACAAACTTCTGCAGATATATATTGAAACATTGACAGAAACAGTAGATGATAGCGAATATAAAAATGAAGTTTCTATTTTTCGAGGAATCATCAAATCAAAAAAGATTTGTGCTGACAGAGAAATAAAGAAAACTCTCGAAATTATTTCAATGATCAATCGAAGTGAATCTTTAATGCTTGATAAAAACGCTGTCCTGGTTTATGCATACGAAAAATTTTTTAGTAATAATTGATGGAATAATATGGGACCGGATATAGAAACGCTTATCCAGAAAATATCTAGATTGCCAGGACTTGGGCCGAGATCGGCAAGGCGAATTGTCATACATATGATCAAAAACAAAGAAAAAGTTTTTGAACCGATACTCATGAGTTTCGCGAAAACATTTGAGAACGTAAAAGTCTGTCCCCAATGCTTTAATGTTGATACGTTCACGGATATTTGTTCGATATGTTCCAATCCTTCCAGAGCAAAAGATGTAATTTGCGTTGTAGAAAGTGTCGCAGATTTATGGGCCATCGAAAGAACCTACTGTTTCAAGGGGCAATATCATGTAATTAAAGGATTGCTGTCTTCTATTGAGGGAAAGGGACCTGAAATGTTGATGCTGGATCACCTTTTGGAACGATGCAAAGCTGATAACGTATCTGAAATTGTCATCGCCCTCAGCGCGACTATTGAAGGTCAAACAACTTGTCATTATATGAAAAATTTCTTTAAAGATAAAAATATAAAAACGACTTCCTTAGCCCACGGAATACCTATGGGGGGAGAATTAGACTATCTGGACGACGCCACGCTCTTTACCGCATTTTCTGCCAGAGGATAGATTTTTATTATTCAAACGAATCATTTATCAGGCAATAATACATCATTTGTTTCTATCACTAACTCAGCTGAACTCTATTTTCATTTTCTTAAAATACAAACAAAACAAAAATGAAGAAAATAGCCGCCGGTTAACAAAAACAGACGACTATATTATTGAAAAATCCTATACGAAAAATATTTATCTTCCTCGTGCCGCCACTGGAGCCGCTACCGGAGCAGCAGCTACTGGCGCAGCCGCGACAGGTGCAGGTGCTGCATATGGGTTATAAACAGCAGGAGATACATAATTAGTTGTAGCAACAGGCATAATTGAACCACCTGAAGTTATCTGTCGCAATTCACTAGCTACATTGAAAAACTCAATAACTAGTCGTCCAGCAGGTGTCATGTTCATTTGGTTAGCTATCCTAGGCTGAACTTTTGGAGTTAATGTTTCCAATATTTGATTTGCTACATTAGCTAAAAATTCTCTGTCCATTTGGAATTTTGGATCAGATGTCATGCTTTGTAATAATGTTCTGCATTTCTGAATACATGGCCCCAACTTTGCAACGGCAACATCCTCAATTAGGCCATCATTCGCCTCAATAAATTGTTTAATAAAACTCTTTACTTTTGACCCTTTTAAAGCATGCTGCGCATTTTTAATATGTGTTAAGCTTTCTTTGAGCTCTTTATCAATAGACCCGTTATAATCCCTCATAATGCCTTGAGTAGTCTCAGCATTATGCTTTCCAAACACCCATGATGCTTCAGATTCGCCAAAACTCATTGTAAACATAGCCGCCACAGCAATTGTTATTATCGACTTTTTCATTGTTCCTCCTTTAAATTCGATATTAGAATTCTATCGATTATTTATTTAAAAAAGGTTAACAATTGCACAAAATGCAATATTTTATTTCCTATTTTCCCAATCTTTTGCAAAAATCGCCAAACCGGCATCGGTCAATGGATGTTCGAAGCAACTTTGCAGTATTTTAGAGGATATCGTTATTGCTCCAACCCCGATCATCGAAGATTGAATAACATGCTGCAGGTTTCTTATGGAAGCAGCAAGAATCGTCGTTTCAAATTCATTTGCGTTATAAATTTCAGATATCTCTTCTATTAATGTAATTCCATCGGCGCCGGTATCATCCATACGCCCAATAAACGGAGATACGTATGTCGCGCCGCATTTCGCCGCCAATAAAGCCTGAGTCGTGGAAAAACATAACGTCATATTCGTAGCAATGCCATCTGCTGACAATATTTTACAAACTCTAAGCCCATCATAGGTACATGGCAGCTTCACGCAAACTTGATCATGAATCGCTGCCAGTTTTTTTCCTTCGCTGAGCATAGCATCAAATGTCTCCGTTACAACTTCAACGCTGACATGCCCAGAAACAAGTCTGCAAATTTTTTGAATTATATCTTTGTGATCATTGGAATCATATTTTGATAAAATAGTCGGATTTGTAGTAACTCCGTCTATAAAGCTCTTATAGAATGTAATGTCTTCTAAATCAGCTGTATCCAAAAATATTTTCATCTACGATCCCCTATCCTGTTCTTTTAAAAGTACATTAAATACTCATCTATAAAAAGTATTGACTTAGAATTGAATTGCAAGTAACATCCAAAAATCGTTAGTTTTCTTGGTCCCCATCGTCTAGAGGCCTAGGACATCGCCCTTTCACGGCGACAACGCGAGTTCGAATCTCGCTGGGGACGCCACTTGTTTATAAACCGCACAAATTCAACAATTCCTCATAGCTAATCTTACCGACATGGGTTTTTCCATTTACTAAAAATGCCGGCATAGATAACAAACCCAATTCATGCATCGCTCGTTTTTGCTCTAACATTAATCCGGCCGCTATATCAGTTCTTTTCAGGCACTTATCTATCTTTTTTTTATTAAAACCAAGATTTACAAATATATTCTTCAAAAACTCCGCTGGATCTTTTGATTTCAGCCAATCAACCTGATGCTTATACATTTCATGATACAAAGACATATATTTATCTGTAGATTCATTACCCAGGCACCTTACAATTTGCGCAGATTCTAGAGCGCCTTGATCATCAAGATAGCATCTGAATGAAGCCTTAACTTTCCCTGTATCTATATATTCTTTTTTAAATCTTGAAAATTCATTCATGTGGAATTTTCGACAATATGGGCATGTAAAAGATGAATATATAATCAGATGTATCTTAGCAACTTTTCTTCCGATTGTAATTTCTGTTAATTTGAATTTGTTTGGAATATTTACTTGACTTAAACGAGCTGAAAAAGACTCACTATCAGCAGCGCAAGAAGTGGAAACATTTAAAATAAGAAAAAATAATAAACTAACCAGTCTGATCATTTATATCCATTTGTATAATTCTTAATTGACCAAACAGGTGTTCTTTTAAAAAATTATGAACCTTTTCTAAGATAATTTGTGACTGGTGTTGCATCTCCAGCGCATATCCTTTTTGTGACTTCAAAACAAGAACTTTTTTTGTCCCAGCTGTAATTACTTTGTGTGGCTTGGATTTTGACGCTATGTTTTTACCAACAACCTTTTCCCAATCTAAAAAAATTTTAAGATATTCAGGCTTATTTTCTGCAGCATCTAATATATTATCAACGATATTTGCTAAAGGAATCGCACATGGTTCCATAATATGTCCTCATTGAAATAGAATATACTCTCTGTTTCTCATTTTTTTTAATGCTGATTTTGTTGGAGATACTAATATACATTCCGCGATTTTATCCCAAACATATATATCATCTTTAGAATTCCCAGCGTAAATAAATCCATCTTTTCCGAATATTGCAACTAAAGTATCCGCCTTTGCCTCAGCCCTAAGGTTCACTACACCATCACTTGCAAATACACCATCAAAGATCTTCAAACAATCAGCGACTTTATTCGCATATGATTGATCACTCGCAGTAGCCAAAAAAAGTTTATGTCCCTCCTTTTTTTTTCTTATTAAAAATTCCAAAAAACTTTTATTGTATTGAAGTGCACTTATATCCAAATCTACATTTATTGCAAGCATTTTTTTTAAATATGCCCTGCCACTTAAAAACCACACAAAGATTTTGAAAAGATTTAAAGGATTTCGTCTTACAAATAATTTGATGGCTTCAACTGTGACGTCATCTCTTATTAATGTTCCATCTAGATCAATACAGATAGGTTTTAATTTGCTCATGCAAAATATACCTTTATTTTTTCGATACACTTACCATAGATGGACGTAATAATCTGTCATGATAAACGTATCCAACCTGAAGAACGTTTATAACAGAACCAGGCTTGTGATCTTTACTTTCGATCTCCAGCATAGCTTGATGATACTGCGGATCAAATGGGTCTCCTTCCGACACCTCAATCTGAGTTACTCCATGTTTTTTAAACACAGAAGTTAATTCTTTTCCACACAATAACACTCCATCGAAAAAGGCTTTTAGATTGGCATCTTCATTTATTTTTTCGGAAATCGTTTTAGAATTTTCAGAAACGCGATTGAAATTATCTACAACATTCAGCAAATCCTTTGCAAATCTGCCATTAGCATATTTCTCAGCGTCATCTCTTTCTTTTTCCAACCTTTTTCTCAGATTTTCACTTTCTGCCATTTTCCGGAGCAATGTATCTTTTAGGGAACTAATTTCACTCTCAAGCGCTTCTGCCTTCTTCTGACTTTCATCCACCTCTTCTTCAGAAATGTTTGTATCATTATCCAAATTTTCAAATTCATGATCTTTTAGATCTTCTTTTACGTCGTTTTTTAATTCTTTATCTTTTTTCATAACCTCTCCAAATAAATAGTAATACTATGTTATTTTAAAACAGATTTTATGAAAGAATTTAACTTTAAGCAACTCCTTACAAAATTGATAATCACATTGTATAATGCAAATCCAGAATAGATAAATTAAGCAATGAGCCAAACAGAAAATAACCAAATTATTAAAAATATGAGAATATTGCCTCATAACATAGAAGCTGAACAGTCGCTGCTCGGGGCAATTTTGCTTAGTAATGAATGTTTCGAAAATATATCTGAGTTTTTATTAGCATCTCATTTCGCGACTCCAATTAACGGAAAAATCTATGACGCAATATGTACTCTGATTAATCAGGGATTAACAGCAGATCCAATCACTCTCCGCGCATATTTTGAAAAAAATGATGATTTAAAAAATATTGATGGCGGAAATTACCTTATTCAACTTGTGAATTCTGTAGTTTCAATCATCAGCATCGAAGATTACGCAAAGCTGATATACGACCTTTACATACGCAGAAAACTTATTTCACTTGGAGAAAGTATTGCACAAAAAGCTTTAACTTTTGATCTTAATATAAAAGCAGAAGATCAAGTGGAAATCGCAGAAGCGATGTTATATGAAATTTCTTCTTCAAATCACCGTAGTGGACTTATATCATTTTCAGGAGCCCTTTCATCAACAATGGTAATGCTGGAAAGCGCTTATAAAAGTGACAGCAGTATTACAGGTATAACAACTGGGTTCATTGATCTAGATAAATGGATCGGAGGATTAAATCGCTCCGACTTGGTTATACTGGCAGGGCGACCATCTATGGGAAAAACAGCTCTTGCTACAAATATTGCATATAACGCAGCTTTGGCCTTTGCCAAAAAGAAAGACGGAGGAGGAAGAATTGCGTTTTATTCCTTGGAAATGTCAAAAGAACAATTGGTAACAAGAATTTTATCGCAGGAATGTCACATCCCTTCGGAAAGAATAAGACGAGGTGAAATTAAAGAAGAAGATTTTGTGAAGCTTATTGATGCTCAAAAAAGAGTTTCCGAACTTCCTCTATTTATAGATGACACCCCCGCATTAACAGTATCGGCCGTCCGTACAAGGTCTAGAAAGTTGAAACGGCAATATGGATTAGATTTGATTGTCATAGACTATCTGCAATTACTGCAAGGTAATCTAGATAAAAAAAATGAAAACCGCGTGCAGGAAATTTCAGAAATTACTAGATCGCTGAAAGCTTTAGCTAAAGAGCTTGATATTCCGATATTGGCACTGTCACAATTATCACGAGCTGTAGAAACGAGAGATGACAAACGTCCTCAATTGTCGGATCTTCGTGAATCTGGATCGATAGAACAGGATGCCGATGTCGTTATGTTTGTCTACAGAGAAGAATATTATGAATCACGGCGAGAACCTACTAATGGCACAGAAGAACATGTAAAATGGCTCGATAAATTAACGAAGATACATAACCTCGCTGAAATTATCTTAGCCAAACAAAGGCATGGCCCTGTGGGCACCGTTAGATTATTCTTCGATGGTAAATATACAAAATTCGATAATCTATCAGATAGTAAAAAAGATAACTTGAAGTAGTTGGAGTAGTTTGAAAAATGAAAGAACAGTATAATAATCATATCAAGAATCTGATAGATTATTCTTTAATAAGCCCTAATAACAAATTGGCCTATCAATTTTCTTCCCAAGATATTAATGAGCTATGCAAACTACATAAAATAGAGCCATATATTCTTTCTGTCGCGGTCATTAATTTAAACAGCATTGCATATAATTATACGAACATAAAATCTGAACTAGCATCTAACACTGTTGCAGGAGCAGTTGTAAAGGCCAATTCGTATGGTTTTGGTGCTACCCAGGTAAGTAAACGATTATATAAAGAGGGATGCCGTGATTTTTTCGTTGCGACCATAGAAGAGGGAATTGAAATTAGATCTGTCTTAGAAAAAGACGCGAAAATATACATCTTAGGCGGCATTTTTAAAGGTTGCGAATCAGTTATCATAGAAAACTCCCTTACTCCTGCTCTAAATGACGTAACCCAGATAGATTTATGGATAGAATATTCGCAAAAAATTAATACAAAGCTTAATGCTGTTATACAGGTCGACACAGGAATGTGTAGAAATGGATTATCAAAAGAAGATGTAGAATTAAATATCGATAAAATCAAAAAAAATCTTAATATCGAATTTGTCCTAAGTCATTTAGCCTGCGCAGACGTGGTTGATCATCATATGAATGTACTTCAACTAAATAGATATAAAGAAATATTGAAAATTTTTGGAGATAACACAAAAGGCAGTTTTTCTGCGACAAACGGTTTTTTTCTCGGCAAGGAATATCAGTTCGATATAGTAAGGCCAGGTAAAGCGCTGTATGGCTTTTCAATCAGAGAAGATAAAATCGGCAGCATGATACCCGTTATGAATATTTTTGCTAAAATTATCCAAATAAATGATTTACCAGTCGGAGGCACGATTGGCTACGGGTCAACTTTTACAGCTGATCGAAATATGAAAACTGTAACTATCGGCATAGGATATGCCGACGGATTTATGAGAAAATTTTCGGGCTTCGGACATGGATTTATTGGAGGGCAAAAAGTTCCAGTTGTTGGAAGAATATCCATGGATTATACAGTCCTTGACGTAACAAATATTGATGATGCATATATAAATGTCGGTGATTGGGTTGCTCTCACTCAATCTCCACATGATACACTCGAAAAGTGGGCGCTGGAAATGGATACCCTACCGCACGAGGTCGCCTGTAGATTCGGAAGACGTGTAAAAAGAATTTATGTGGAATAAACCGCAAGCAATTACAAAGATTATTCACTTCAATACTAATTGTTTTTACAAACAGATTAGTATTGAAATAGCGTTCCGCAGTGCCTGGTAGAATGGGTAGCACTGTTTTTTCTTTACTCAGTTCACACGCTAACTTCAAAGCAGCAAAAACATTGCTACCGCTAGATATCCCAGTACAAAAAACCTTCCTCTCTCTCGCTAAACGTCTGTCAGTATCGATAGCATCATTATCACAAATAAGAATTACTTCATTATAAATATTGGTATTAAACAATCAGGAAATAACCCCTCGTCAATCCCCATCTGCGCATAAGTTCCGATATGGCCTCCATCGATAATTTAATTACAAAACAAATTCATAAACCAAATATTAGCAATTTGTATATTACTCTACCTTACTAAAGATAAAGTACGGAGACACGATTGCTTAATCGTATTAAATCTTTCATAAAAAACAAAATTAGGTTTATAAAGGCTCATTTTTCAGCAGCAAAATCAGCGCAAAAAATGAAAATAAAAAAACGTAAACTAAAAAAAAATGGATACGTTGCAATACTCCTAGCGTTTGCAACTCCTGCAATAATCTATGGTGTAAAATATGCAATTGATAAATCTATATTCTCATCCTGGAATATTTTTAAAAAACAAAACGATGAAGTTTATAAAAGATGCGCTACAGCTATCGCTTATGAGGTAGCCTCTCATTGGAATCCAGTGCTTACACTAGAACAACAAATAGATTCTCTTCAAAAAATCGCAGATGAAACCTACAATACTTATCCAGAATATCATGGAGGAATTCTCGGACGAGCAATTGCTGGATTAGAAAGAATCGACATTTTTGATTTAAAATCTTTAAAAGTGACGCAACGTACCAGCATGAATTCAAAGTTTCGCTATATAAAATATAAAAATGCCGATGTTTCCTATTATCCATATACTATAAGTATAGCAAAAAATGCAAATCCATATTTCGCGCTGTATAGATTTGTAGACTCCGTAACAAATGAAATTACAGACAGCACAAATAAAAATCATAAACGACCGCTCGTAGCAATGTGGGCATATGAAAGAGAAAATAGACTGACACGAAATATTCTGTCAGAAACAGATATATTTATAGGTCCATCATCATTCCCAAAAATGAGTGACAAAGACAAAAATGGCAAATATGGTCCTTATTCTTCTCTATCAAATGAAGGAGCATTTGTTTTCACTAATGCACTTCCTAACGATAGCAATTTAAAAAGCTCACAATATAGTACATCAACATCGCAAGCGTATTTTCTTTCGGATGATAATTTCGATACAAAATTCGCAACTACAAAAAATAATTTTTCAAAAATAGGAATATCTTCTATATCAAAAGGGAGTGCAATATCTGACAAATTAATGGTTCCAGATACTGCTTCTGTTGATGATCCAAAAGTTACAATAACCCTTGAAGCAAAAGATAAAATAAAAATAGAAGCAGATGTAACTGACTCATCCGACCCCAGTAAAAAATATAAGGATAAAGACAAAGCGTACGCAACTCCTGCTAAGTGCAAGGTCGACATCATACTATCAATTCCAACGAATGAAGCTGCGTGCAACAGAGACAACCTAGATGCTGCCTCCATAACATCCGGATCGATCAAAACATCCCAAGTTGATGCTAATAAAAGCACAGCTGACGCAAAATTAACGCCTATATACCAAATTGCGCAAGCATATCGCGAATTTTTAAAGGAAAATTTCTTTTTTGCTCAAGGTGTAAACGTTGGATTAATACCATATTCAGCAAAAGTATCGCTTCCACCTAATCGTGAAAATTGGACAACGTCATTTAATGCTTTTTATAGCAATGCTTTTATAGATGATATCAGTAAATTTCCACGCAAATGCAAGCCATCCTTTAGAATGTCCATTTTATATGGAACAAGTGGCCTAGCTGGGGAAAAACTACATGGCTCAACCACGGCCGCTGATAAGCAAATCTTAACAGCTTCTTATACTTGGGGAACAACGTTAACCGGTTTTCCAATCATGTTTCGTATGGGATTGCAAAGCCGCGAAAGAGATACAACAAAAACAAGCGGTGAATTATTGGGAAACAAAATCTCATACGGCGGAAATTATATTTACACTGGATCTATTTTATCAAACGAAGATCCAGAAAGTTCCGTAAACAAATCTTCTTCGATGGGAACAATAAATGAGCCCTTAGAACCATCTTCTGCATTAGCAAATAAATTTCTTAAAATGAATATGAATCCCTGCTATGGAGGATACGCTAATTTATTGGGAATGAAATGCGAACAGGACAGCCCCTTTTTCCTCCCTAATCCATATTATATCATTGAACTTACTCCTAATGTTCAGAGAATTTATGAAATATTAGGGTCACTCTATCCATTTTATGATACTAAAAATGTAAGTAATTTTACATTCATACCAATCACTTGGGCAAATAACCTTCTGGCCGAATGGACAGATGGAAGCACTGATATAACAGGTGATATTAAAAAAATATCACAAGAAAAAAAGACATCGCCTGGACGGAAAAAAGTGCTCATTTTAGTCGTTAACAAACCCGACTATTTCGAGCCGGGAGAATTGACATATCTCGGCTTCAATAATGATTATGCTGAATTTTCTGGAATAGAATCCGATAAAATAGACTTTACAATACCGTATAATAACAATTTATATTACGGTGATGACAAACAATACACCGGAACGATTACAGGATATAAAAGAATTCTAAGATTTACTGGAGTTGCTGCCAAAGGAAATGGAGCTGCCGCAACAGGGAACTTTTATTTTCCAGAAAAAGCGTTATTGAAGGTTATTGTAGAATCTACAACACAAGGAACATCGTCTCACACAATAGTAGAATGTAATGGAATCCAGCACCAAATCATTGGTAGAAAAACAATATATGTAGAATCTAATAAAATCACAAAAAAAAATGGAAATGAATGGTATGTTGCTATTTCATGCGGAGCCCGTGTAAAACTAATATCTGGAGAGTTAACGAACGCAATACAACCTCCAAGGCTAGAATGGACAAGCGGAACAAACGTTATACATTCATATAATGGAAAGGTTCCATTTACTATGAAGGTTCAAGCTCCAGAAGCAACAATAAAACTCTCACCATATTCATCAGCAGGAGCAAATGAATATAGCGGTACATATAAAATACCCTATGGAAAAGAAGAAAAGACATTTAAATTCAAAAGTAATCAAGGGAACGCTACTTCTCCTGTCGGCAGTAAACAGATAAAAAATAAATTTTCATATTCTCTAAACAATACATCCATGTCATACACAATCTCTAATAGGAAAATCCGTTGGAAAGGCGGTAGTAGCGGCTGGTATGACGAAGGATTGACTGTTTTACCAACTTCCACATATACAGGAAACGATTATCTAAACATACGTATGACCGGGATCAAAAAATATCGAACTGAATATTATTGGGCATTAGCTCAAAAAGAAAAAGTAATAACAGATAAGCATGGTTGGTGGATTTTTTCATACACTGATAAGTGCAAAAGCTATTATTATTACGAATATGATAAAAAATCCACGCAAGCGGATTATCAAGAATATCAGCTGGGAAAAATCACGTTTACATTACCAGAATTATTCACCGGTAATGCTGCAATTAATCATACTAATAATACAGAGTTAAAATATAACTTTGATAATTCTTCTACTAAAGCTCCTGGAGGAGCAGGCACGAATATAGGTTTAAAAACAACTCTTGCAAAAATAAATAATATTAATTTATCATCAAAAAAATCTGTAAATGTATATCAATACGACGACTTTTATTCTGCAGATCCACAACCTCCTGTATTACCAGCAAAGCCAAACAATCCTGAAACTACGTTCAGATCAAGACTTGCTTGGTGGGAATATCTTCTCATAATACCTGCTATAATTCATGTTGTTAAAATTGGAGTTATATATATTAACAACATAATGTTTCCTGCTATTATCCGCGCAATTCAAGAATTCAATGCAAGTGTAGAGTCCGCTATAAAAGAAGCGCCATTTAAAACTGGTGATAAGATTTATCATGCAATGCTTTCTGAAGATGTATCAAAACGGTCCGAATATAAAAATATTACTACTAATGGAATTGTAAATTTTTATGGAACAGCAGACATAGATGTTAGTGTCAAAACATTACCGAATAAAACACCATCTTTTTCATTAACAAAACCTGATAAATCCGAAGAAAAATTTGATTTTGATATCGATAATTGGACGCCAAAAGAAGAAAGTGGAGAAGATATTTACCTTAGAAGCGTATATGTTCAATCCAAAGATTACGACTTTAATCAACAGAGCGAAGGGGGAAATCTTTTTGAGATTACCGTAAAATTAGAAAACGGAGCAAAGATTGTTAGTGTAGAACCTGATTATGACAATGTCGATAAAATGGTGGCAGAAAATAATGTTCCTAAACCAAGAATCGAATGGAACGGTGGTAATACTATAAAGACAATCGGCGGCCAAACACCAATTAAAATTACTGTTTCTCCTAAAGAAGAGTGTCAAATCACGCTCTCATCTCCTGATGGTACCACAGTAAAGAACGATAATTTTAAAACACATTCTATATCCTATGAAGAAAAGAAAGAATTTTCCGGACTAATAAAAGCAGATACCATTACTATGGCAGCAGACGGTTCATCATATGAAGGAGCAAAAATTAATAAATTTTCCTACATCCTTAAAAATACTACCATGGAATGTGATGTAGCGAATAGAAAAATCAGATGGAAAGGCGGACAAAATGAATGGAGTGATGAAGGAGTCAGCATCCTTGATTCCGAATGCATACAAAAAGAACCGCTTGGAGAACCTATAGCTGAGGGGAAAAACACTGATTCTCACAGCCATCTAATTTTTACAAAACGTGAAGATAACGAAGATGGAAGCTACAGTCATGCCAGAGGAAGAATAGTATGGCGTTTTCTCGAAAAAATTACCGGAACAGCACGTGTTTGTTGGATATTAAACAAACCATTTTTTCCTACAGAAGATCAAAAAATTACAGAAGAGAAGTTTAATGAAATTGAAAAGCGGATAGGTAATGAGAATGATAATTCCAATGTTACTATAAATTCTACAGGTGAATATGAGGGAAATATAGTAAAAATAAAAGATGATTCTGGTAATGAAATCGATACACTTTATGGTGCTGTAACTTTAGTAAGAAAATATATAGATTTTTTTGAAATAAATAGTGAAAATCTTGAAAATCAACTATCAGAACTAGGATCTCCGGTTACAAATGCAATGGAAAATATAAGAACCGCTCTTACTAATCTCTATCAAGGATTAAAGAACGTTAACGCGGCGCAATTCGCATTATCAAAAGCTCAAAGCTTATCACAAGATACAACAAATGAGCAACGAGCTTTGGATATCGCAAATAATGCTCTGGGAACTGAAAATGATAACAACACAAAAAATACACTTTATGGTCTGCTAGAAGCCGCAAAATCCAATAGTGTTTTTAGTTATAATAGTCAAGATATCCTAGACAATAACGTTTATAATGATTGCAATAACTGGCTGAAAAATCACGGTACAAATGATCAATACAAGTACTATGATTCTTGGGCAGGAAAGTGGTTTGATAAGTACTGGTCTTATAACGAAGTAACAATAGAAGTAAATAAACATGATATCGCAATTGCAAAAAAATCTATTCTTGAACTCATAGACGCTCAAAAAGAAAAATATCAAGAACTTGCTGCAGCAGAATTAAAACTAATTTCTGCCTTAGATGAATTAAACGATATAAAAAAAGATCTCATAAAAATTAAACTTGGATACTATGAAAATGTTATGGTATTAGGAAAAGATGATACGGGCAATCAGGCAACCACAAGTGAAAGAAAATACTTTGATTACAAAATATCATCTGACTCTGGTTATAATAACAAAGAAGTATTTACATTAGACGATGGTAAATCATATATTAATAGTGACAGCAACGGCGACTTAAGCTATTTCACTATATCAACAGATGATACTGCAACGATAAATTACAAAAAAATAACAACAGATAATTCAGAAGAAAGTGGATATTGGAATACTTATAAAGACATATCGGGTACTGTAATTCCCCTTCAAACCGTAGACTCGCTGGCAATTACTGATATGAAGTTATCAGAAGAAGACATGTTGGCTATATTTCAATCTAAACGTTATCTAAATGGGCAGAAATTTTATTATATGGAATTTACGCAAGATGGTAGCAAGCCGCTAAAAATACCATGCGATGTTTTTTCTCCGGATCTCACACGTAAAAAATCTGAAAAATCTGAAAATGGTGCTATTATAACCGAATATAGTGGAACAAATGTTTACACATCAGAATCAAAAAACACTGAAACTATGTCAAGAAATCTTTCCATTATAGATCCAGATAATCAAGTAACAAGAATCGAAACTACGGACATAAAATCTGACGTTACAACTTTTAGTATAAGTGGCACTGTTGGATTTTGTGGCACAGGAGACATATCAATCACCGCAACAGGTGCACCCAAGCCATATGCATACATAGAAAAACTAGAGGGCGTCGGTGGAGTAACAGAAAAATTCGAATTTGATACATACAATGAAATTGATACATCCGGTAATCCTATTCAAGTATATGAAGTTGATTCAAAAGGTAATATTACAGATAAAATAGCAACAGATGAAAATGGCAACGCAAAATATAAGGTTGCGGAAAAAGCCATATATATCGACTCATATACGTATAAATATAAACTCATTGATTCCGCAACAAACACTTATCAAATAAAAATAGAATTATCAAATGCTGTTATTAATACTGTTGAAATAATGAGTGATGAATTAGCACATCCTGAACTATCCGCTCACACAAGAATGGTTGATGGCGCTACTGGAACAGTTCCGTGGAGCGGAGGATCTGACGATACCAAACACCCTGATAACCTAAAAATTGAAGGAAATGCGTATCAAAAACTTACAGATAGCTCCACATTAGTTAATACAAAAGATCGCGCAGGCACAAGAATGTATATTCCTAACTATCCTGGTGATGCAAACCTTTTAATTGAAGACACCGGAACTTTTATAGGTTCTGATAACACAAATATTGGAAAGCAAACCTTTATAGGAGGAATGATAAAATATGAAACGTATGCACTAGGTGCTATAAGAAAATTCTTTCCTTTTTGGAGAAATACCACATATAATTATATAATGACCAGCAGCACGTCTGCATCAACTAATCTCACAATGTGTGAGTTTTCATACCCAATGAATGCTGTATTGCTTTTTGGTCAGCAGAGTCTTTCTCTAGGAGAAGGATCTTTTTATAAATACAAATGGCAGGATCCTGCAACTGCAAAAACAGATAGTAGAGATGTTTATGATCAAGCAAACGCACTAAAATATGTAGTGAAAGATGCGTGTACAAAATTAAAAAGTGATTATGGTGGTAATAGCAATGTACGAGTTTATGTAATAAAATACAGGGCGCAAAAACAATACTACAGCGTTCCATACTATGGAAACAACCAAAAAACACGCAATCACGATTACTCAGAAATAGAAGAATGCGCGTCTCCCAGTACTTTCTTAGGAATGCATTTAGGCGGCAAATACATATACAATGCTGATAGCGAAACAGATTTGAAAAAAGCGTTAAATGAAATAGCTGAAGATATAAAAGAATTTGCAAAATACGAAGATGCAAAATGTATCGATGAAATCCAATAATTTTATATGTTAAAATAATTAAAATTATCTGTATTTGTAATTCATTAATATTTTTTTTATAATCCATCGAAAGATGGTTGATCTTATATCATGTAATAGTACTATGTATTGTTTCTAATTAAGGAATTTAAGTGGTTAATGTAAAATTACAGAGATTTTCCGGAAGCGATGTGTTGCCTCTAGTAGAGGGTGGAAAGGGCATATCTATTTCAAATGGAGAAACTTGCGGAGCTTGGGCTGCAGTCGGTGGCGTGGGAACATTTTCTGCTGTAAATGCCGACTCATATGATGAAAATGGAAATATAATTCCTCAAATTTATAACGAGAAAAATCGAGCTGAACGCTATAGAAAATTAATAGAATACGCAGTTGCTGGAGGAATCGCGCAAGCAAAAATTGCACGAGAAAGATCGAATGGAAAAGGCCGCATCCATATGAATGTGCTATGGGAAATGGGCGGATGCGAAGAAATAATCGAAAGAATTCTCGAAAGCACGAAAGATTGTGTTCATGGAGTTGTCTGTGGCGCTGGAATGCCATATAACGTAGCAGAAATCACATCAAAATTTGGAGTTTATTATTATCCGATTGTTTCTTCTGCTAGAGCATTATCTGCTTTATATAGAAGATCATTTAGGAAATTTCATGATTTTTTGGGTGGAGTAGTTTACGAAGATCCCTGGCTGGCAGGGGGACATAACGGACTATCAAACGCAGAAAATCCTGAAAAACCAGCCAATCCATATTTAAGGCTGGTAGAATTACGAAAAACGATGAACAGCTTTAATCTTCAAAATATTCCAATAATTATTGCTGGAGGCGTATGGTGGCTTTCTGAATGGGAAGATTATATTGACAATAAAGAACTTGGATTAATCGCATTCCAATTTGGAACAAGATCTATTCTTACAACCGAATGTCCTGTTGCTAAGTTATGGCATCAAAAACTAATGTTGTTAAAACCTGGAGATATTAAACTTACCAAACTAAGCCCTACTGGGTTTTTTTCATCTGCAATCAACAATAGAATGTTGTCTGATTTGCTGGAACGACAAAGTCGGCAAGTAGAAATAATAGAATCATCATCTTTAAAGGTATCTCTATTTGGAAAAGAAGTTGGAATAGATCCTAAGCAAGAAGAAAATATAAAAAAATGGAGAGAAGAAGGGTTTTCAGAGGCCATAAAAACACCTGATAATACAGTAATTTTTGTCACTCCAGAACAGGCAAAACAAATTTTAATGGATCAAAGAGATTGCTGCGGTTGCTTGAGTGCATGCCGCTTTAGCAGCTGGTGTCAGCATCAAGGATCAACCGGGAAAATACCTGATCCGCGCACATTCTGCATCCAAAAAACACTGCAAGATATAGCTCATGATGGGAATATCGAAAATAACTTGCTATTTGCAGGGCATATGGCATATAGATTTGCGCAAGATCCTTTTTATGCTAATAATTTCATCCCGACAACTTCTCAGCTAATAGGTCGTATTTTAACAGGATATTAGAAATCGGCGAAAACGACTTTCTATGATGGCATGTAATACCAAAATTAGATATAGCTTCCAGGTGCGCTTTTGATCCATATCCCATGTTGGTGTTCCATTGATATTGTGGAAAATCTTTCGCAAGTTTTCGCATATGACTGTCTCTATATTCTTTAGCGATAATCGATGCTAAGGATATCGATAAAACTTTCGAATCACCTCCTATGATTGTTTTAACATCAATTTCATTGCAATCATCAAAATTTGGAGCAATATTTCCATCAATAAGTATATTATTTTTCTTAATACCAAGTGAGTTGTAAGCTCTTTTCATAGAAAGTAATGATGCTCTCAAAATATTCAATTCATCTATTTCTTCTACCGACGCAAAACCAATGGAATAGTGGATCGAATTGTGGGACTGCTGATTTATCCAATTCACAACTTTTGACCTCTGTAAAATCGTCATTTTTTTTGAATCTCGAACCGGCAATGCACGACTATTTTCTTCTAAAAATCTAGCAAGATTTGAACATATCCAAACAGCAGATGATATCACTGGCCCAGCAAGCGGTCCTCTGCCGACTTCATCAATGCCAATGCTGTCCTCTATATTAATATTATTCGAAGCATACCAACTCAATGTCATGTAATTTCCTTAGATATCTAAAGAAATTTATGCCAGAATTTCTATAATTTTTCCAGCAATTAGATTACTTTTTTTATAGGAAATTCTTCAGGTGTTTTATAAGAGTTTAATTTATATCTCAAAGTTCTAATCGGGATATCCAATGCTTTGGATACCAAATTTTTATTGCCATTAAATTTTTCTAATGCACTTAAAATAGTTTCTTTTTCTATTTGCGCAAGAGTTTTTTGAGAATCATTCTGTGGTTGAGCATCTTCGATAAAAACTACATTGTTTTCTTGATGAGAATTGATATCAAAATCACGCATAAACGTCTCAAATTCAATACTATCTATATCTATAATTTTTTCAGAAGAATACAAAACCGCACGATGTACAAAATTTTCTAATTCACGAATATTTCCATGCCATTTATGATTTTTTATAAGATGCAGCATTTTTGCAGATAGCTTCTTTTGTGAATGCGAGTATTTTTTACAGAAAAAAATTGCAAGAGGTATTATATCAAGCGGTCTTTCAGATAAATTCGGAATTTCTAACGGTATTACATTTAATCTATAAAATAAATCTTCACGAAAAAGTCCATCTGATACTGCTTTACGCAAATTCCTGTTACTTGTAGCAATAATACGAACATCAACTTTGACTTGTGAATTCCCCCCTAAACGCGAAAATTCCTTTTCTTGAATTACACGTAGAAGCTTTGCTTGTAAATGCAATGACATTTCACTTATTTCATCCAATAAGATTGTGCCGAGATGCGCTTCTTCAAATTTTCCTATTCGTTTTTGAACAGCGTTTGTAAAAGCGCCTCGCTCATATCCAAACAATTCAGATTCAAGTAATGCTTCTGGAATAGCAGCGCAATTTATGGCAACAAATTTTTTATTTGATCTATTGCTGAATTTATGAATATATTTTGCTAATATTTCCTTACCGGTACCAGTTTCCCCAGTTATCAAAACCGTAGCATCAGTTGAAGCAATTTTTTCCGCAGTTCTAAAAATGTTCATAGTCGCTTGATCAATAGCGATCGGCAAATCGCAAAAATCCATTGTTTTTTCGATAATTTCTTCTATAGATCTAATAGATGTAAAATTTACATTGAATTCATTTTCAAAAATTTTTGTATAATCATTGCAAAAAATTATTGAAATTACTGTGTTTTTAAGATCTTTCGGCAATATATTTCTTATATTACTATCAATCACAAAAATATCTGTAGCAATTATATTTGTATCCAAACTTTTTTTGAAAAACAAATTATTACAACCGAATTTTTCCGTCGATCTAAGAATTTCATATAAATAATCTTCGAGAGTTTCACCAATTACAATCACACGCATTACAAAAACCAAATGTCATACCTATCGTGCATGATAACATTTAGTTTGTGAATAATTGGTTAAATAGATCTAAATGCCTGAAAAAAGTCTTTTTGAGATATCGCACGTTTCAATTGCATAACTTGCTGAAAAACAATTAATTTGGAGGAGTCTCCGAAAATAAACCTAGCTTAGGTTTAAAAATCGTAACAGTATGAAAATAACAATATCTGTTTATAACCTCTTCCAATTGGATTCAATAAATAAAAACCAACTTTATTGCCACTAAGGTTATAGTTAATAACCTGTTGTAAAATAATTTTTATTTCTCCCTCTTGTATTACTAAATCTTTATGTATGTCAGTGGGATTGACATTTGTTTTACATTCAAAGTTGAAGAAGAATATACATTTACTGTGATATGAAAAGTAGAAGTAGAATTTATAAGTGGTTGAGTTGGAGTATTTGAGTCCCACATCCATATAACACTTGCCTTGCCATTAGGCATTCCTTTTATATGCAAAAGGAATGTTAAGCCATAGTAAATCTTATGGAACAAATTGCCGTAGTCCATTAAAATAATTCATGAATGAGGATGCCGAAATAATTTTTAGATCCCGTTTAGTAATTGTCTTATTTGCACGAACTTGAGAAGTGTTTTGTATCATGCTACAAGCATAATACGATGCATTTTTCATCCTTGTTTTCATTAATTGATATCTCTGAACATCAATTGTGAAATATAAAATAGCTACTAGCAAGGTAATTGCTAGTGCGAATTCTACAAGAACACCTCCTGATGAAGATCTATTTTTTCTCACATGAAAATTCATCTACAAACTCTCACTATGCTATTTGCATTACTGAAGTTATGGAATAAATTATCTAATGTTTAAGTAAAAAAACATTAGCGGAAATATGTATTAAAAAATTCGATTAGAAAAAAACAAAAATATACAAGAAAAATAACAATACTCTTACTGATTTTACTAAGCCTGGCAACGTGCTACTCTCCCACGTCTTAAGACGTAG
>CAYJFA010000005.1:0-101748 GCA_964369545.1 uncultured Holosporaceae bacterium | reverse complement strand
ATATTCTAGCAAATAGTCCAACTGAACTATTCATTCATACCGCCTCCTGTTTTCTGCCCAAGTCCTTTATCTTTTATAATAACTTTGATGTACTCTGAATCATTGGTTACCCTTATTTCAACTTTTCCATTTACCGGAGTAGTTTGTATCGCGTTTATTAGCACATTAAATAAAAACTGTTTTATGCGTTTCCTATCTCCATTAAATTGAATTTTAGAATCTTCGGAGAAAAAAGCGATTTCTATATTTTTTTCCTCCGCACGTTTTTTAAGCGTAGAGATCACCTCATCGATAGCATCTTTTATATTAAATATATTCAATTCAATATTGGACGAATCCATGTCAATTAAAACCATTTCCAGCAAATTATTAATCAATTGATGCAATTGGTTAGAAGAACTAAGTATATATTTACAATACTCTTGCTGCTTTTCATTTAAAACACCGTAATATTGTCGGGACAACAATTCAGTAAACCCAATTAATGAATTAATAGGTTCTTTCAGTTCCACAGAAATCCCTGATATAAATTCATACCTTAATTTATGTGCTTCTTTAAGAGCATGATTTTTTTCCATAATTGCTTTTTCAACAACGTATGTATCTGTTATATCTATATAACTCAACATATGAGCCCCATCCGGAAGTGGAATATATGAAAATAACAATACAGAATTATCTTTCCTTACCATTTTACCCGTTTTTGTAATTCTATCAGTTAAATTACTGATTGTATTTTCTCGAAATTCACTCCAATCTGGTCCATAATCAATCATATCCTTTACGTATTCCAGCATCTCCGATAAATGTACACCTTTCATATCAACCGGTGCTTTATCCTTAATATTCCAAATTTTTAAAATTGAATCGTTCACTATTTTTAGCCGATTATCACTTCCATAAACTACAACACCTTCATGCAAATGATTTATTGTTTCTTTTTGAACAGCAAGAAGAGTATTGTTTTTTCTCTGAAGCACCAATGAATCCGTAACATCTTCATACATAAATAATAATCCACCAAGAGGATACGGCGCTACAACAACTCTCAATGTTTTTCCGTTTGGAAGATGCATTAATTCTTGAGTCGAGGCTGTAATTGACATAAACAACGCCAATTGTGATTTTTTAAACGATTGAAAATCTGCATGCTCAGGAAGCTGACGATTATTACGGCATTCGTCAAGAATCTCTCCATATGTAGGTTTTGAATGGAGCCACACAGACTCAAGTTTCATTAGCTTCTGATATGCGCTATTAAAAAATACAAGCCTGGTATTTTCTCCAAATATCGCAATCGCAGTAGATAAATTTTCTAGAACATCATAATTTGCGGTTATTATTTTATCTAAATTCGCCGTTAAATTTTCTTCTGCACTAATGTCTGCCGCAAAACCTATCAGATTCCCATCTGCCGCATGATTCTCATGTATAGATAATTTTTTTCTTGATCCCTTTATTATAACAAATTGAGAAATATTTTGATTTCTGCCACATTTTCTCGCGTTTTCAGCAAGAGAGTGTCCTTGCCCAAATAAATTACCAGGAACCAATGGAACGTTATTTGATAAAACTTTTTCAGCCGAAATATCCAGCGAATCGGCATATGCTTTATTGCAATAAATTATCTTTAGATTTTTATCTCTTTTCCAAACTTGAATTGGTAATTCATCAAGAATCTCGTTTAAGGTCTCTACAACTTCTTCTGATTCAAAAAGTTTTTTCTCCATAGATAACATTAATGAAGACGCGCGAGTAACATCGGCACACCACAAAGAAAAAGTCTCGATACCGTTTATAATTATTTTCGATCCAGATACTTCTATTTTTGAGTTAGAATTAATAGTTTGTACCGCAAGAGTAAAGGAAGATCCTGTTTTTTTTAGTTTATTGAGCATAAACATCAGCTCTTCAGAATCTTTTTTCTCAAGTGCAGAAAGAATATCAGTCATAAAAATAGAAGCCGAATGCTTGATATCAAAAAAATTTCTAAATTTTTTCGACGAGCCGATATATTCATTTTCTGCATTCCAAGCGATCCAACCGTCTTTTGAGGAAGATAAAACAGATTGATAATGACATAAAAGATCTCTGTATTTTACAATCTCATATCTCGAAGTATAAACACAATGCAGTAAAATTACTGAAGAAAAAAGAAAGCATGAAATGGTTAATAAAGAAGAAGTTGAGAAAATCAGACAGATGATCCCGAATACTACAAGCAAAGAACTAAGCAAATCCGCTTTAGACCAAGTTTTCATATAACGTACCATAAAATTAGTAAAATTGATGTTCTATAAACTTAATTTTCTAAAGCATATACATCAATCCAATCAATATATAATCTTATTATCAACAACAAAACGGAAAATACAATAGCAATATATTAAATTTTAAATAAAAATTAAATAAAATAAAAAAAGTTAACGAAAAATTAACTTTTTTATGAAATATTAAACAACATGAAATCGTTTATAGTGTATTACGCGTGATTATAGAGATGAGATATATAAATTATATAATAAATAATATTTTCATATCGTTGTAATTATTGCGTTGCAGTATGTCTGTAATAAATCTTTTTTGTAGCTATGCAAATGTAGTTTGACTGAATTTTTTCTTTGAATATCAAGGAAAAAATGGTTTAAGTATCAAAAAAAGGTAATACCTGTGCTTAAAATATTAAAGTAATAATTGATCATATACAAAGTTTGTGTTGAACATGATATGCGTTTTTGATTTTTAAAAGTTCTAAAAATGAACGAAATCAAACGTTTATAAAATTCAAATATTGACTCATGTTAACAATGGCTCAAATATGATCGTCAGAAAATATATATGTAAATAATGATTAATATTTTATTACTAAAAATATTAGTAACTCTTATTTATTGCAAAATTTCTGAAATAACTTACTGATTGATATAAAAAGTTAAGGATAATTACTGAAAACGATACTAAATTTTTTCAAGTCATAATACTTTTGCAAATGATAATAAAGGATTTGTTCCTAACATATCAAGTGCTCCAACGATTTCTATGTTCATAGATAAAAGGAGGAAACCATGAACAAGAAAACAGCTATGCTATGCGTATTAGGAAGTTTATTCATGTCTGACGCTACTGGTATGATAGCCGACCCACAACAACTTCACACGCTTTCTCCAATGGCGACAATAGATCATTCCACTATTATCAACAAAAAACAAATGATAGCAACTCCGCAAACCCGCGATTTATTTCCCACGGTGATTCTATCTTTGAGCGCAGAAATCGAAGGAGAAGATAGCGTTGCAGGAAAAGCAATTATAAATACTCTGATTCAAAATTTGCAGGCCGACGAAAGAGCAAAAGCTGGAATAGTAGGATTGAGCTTTTCTAGTTTTTACAGAACTTTCAGAACGAGCGTAGAAAGGACAGCGATGAGCCAAGATACGAAAGTTTACGATTTTCTTTTGAATTTAGATACAAAAATCAAATATACTAAATTTCAAAGAGTATATAATGGACACGAAGCTGTAAAACTATTGCCAGTAGACGAAGCAGATGAGAAAATTTTTAAAAGCCGTCGAATGGCCTATAGGGGTCTAAAGCTTCTAAACTTTATAAAGTCTCTTGCTGGACATTAATCATAATTTTAAACACTAAGATTATTACTGCTTACGGATAATATCGTAAGCAGTAATTTAATATTCTTGTAATAAAAAATATTTAATCTTCATAATTTATCTCTTTTTTTCTACCAAGAGCCAGAATCATTCCAGCAGAAATACTGATAGCAATCATTGAAGATCCGCCATAACTTATAAGCGGAAGGGTCATTCCTTTTGTAGGAATCATATGCAATGTCGATGCAATATTAATCAACGCCTGCAATCCAAACTGCGCCAGTAATCCTACAGACGCTAAAATTGAAAATAAATTATTCTCTTTTAGCGATTTCAACATACCATATATAACAACAAAAGCTATCAATATAACCACAAACGCGCATATAAAAAACCCAAATTCTTCGCCAAGAACAGCAAAAACAAAATCTGCATGCGCATCAGGAATATGTTTCTTCACAATACCTTCCCCTGGCCCAACGCCAAACAATCCTCCATTTGAAAACGCTTCTAATGATCTATTGATTTGATAATGATCTCCAATCGCGGGATCTAAAAATTTATCCACTCTTACCGTAACGTGCGGTAAGAAAAAATACGCGAGAAAAAAACTTCCGATACCAAGACAAATAGCTAAAATCACAAGAAACATTGGAAATCCATTTAAAAAAAATTGACCAAACCATACTATTGTTGTAGTAACAATCATTCCAATATCAGGCTGCAATACTAATATCAAAACGAAATTCAAAAAGAACATAGCTGCAAGAAACTTACCACGAAATTCAGAATTGTGTTGCTGTTCCGAAAGCATCCACGCTGTTATAATAGCCAAAGCTGGTTTAACAAATTCCGATGGCTGCATGGAAAATCCCAGTATCGAAATCCATCTTTTTGCTCCTTTTATTTCAGATCCAAAAATAAGTGTCATTATTGTAAAAAATAAAGATACAAAAAAAAGTATCAGCGCGAACTTTTTTATAGCGGAATTATCTAATATGGATACAAAAAAAATTACCAATAATGAGGGCAAAATATATAGCAAATGGCGTTTTAAAAAATAGAATTCCTCTATTCCTATCCTATTCGCAACCATTGGAGTTGCAGCCATTGCCATCAATGCGCCAAATGAAATCAATATCAAAAACGCAAATAACATTACTCTATCAACTGTCCACCACCAGCGCCCCAGCAGGCTGCTATCAGACCTTGATACATTTATCATCTCGACTTCCTTTTTAATTTCGCAACTAATTCCTTGAATTTTTCACCCCGAGCTTCAAAATTCTTAAATTGATCAAAACTAGCGCAAGCAGGAGATAATAATACAACCTTAGCATCTAATATTTCTGATTTTTCATATGCATGAATTAAAGCAGCATCCAAAGTTCGAGAAATCTCTGAACTTACTTCGTTAGATTGCAATAATTGATTCCATTCATACGCCGCTTCACCAATCAAAAAAGCATACTTTATTTTATGAGAATATTTAATAAGAGATTCTATTCCATCTTCCTTTGGTCGTCCTCCAAGAATCCACAATATATCATCGAAGCGCATTAACGCTTGTTCAACAGATTGCGCGTTAGTTGCCTTACTATCATTTACATATTGAATCCCATTAATTTCTGCAACCAATTCTTGGCGATGTGGTAATCCCTGGAATAATTTCAATGCTTTTAAAAATTCGGATTGCTCAATATTATTGACGACACAAACAACATATGCAGCTGCAATGTTTTGTCGATTATGCATTCCATCTAATAAAGGATTTTTTTCACAAATTTTTTCATATTTTCCGAATCGATTATCAATTAAATATTCATTATTCCATCCAACCCCAAAATCTGGGACGGTATTTCCAGAAATTGGAATAGCGTTAGGATGATTTATATACTTTAGAAATTCATAAATTTCGTTACAATAAACATCATCAATCCCAATAATTGCTTTTGATGTATTTTTGAAGTTCGAAAAAATTTTCTGTTTTGCAGAGATATATCCATGCATACCGCCATGACGAGACAGATGGTCGGGAGTAATATTCAATAAAATCGATGTATCAAATCCTAGAATTCTGCATGATTCCAATTGATATGACGATATTTCAATCACATAAAAATCATGGTCTCTGCTTAATGATAAAACAGGTGGTCCGAAATTTCCTCCGACAACAGATTTCTTTTGTGAACATTGAAAAATATGATTAATGAGAGCTGTCGTAGTAGATTTCCCATTCGTCCCTGTGACACAGATTAGTTTATTTTGTGACGATACGCATCTTTGGAACAAATCAATATCATTTACAACCGGAATTCCTAATTCATACGCCTTCCGCACAATAGGATGAATTACCGGCCAACGTAATGGAATCCCTGGACTAACTACAAAAACATCACACTCAACAAAATCACTCGAATATTTTAATAAAACATTATTGAGATATTTATCGCTTAAATTGATTTTTATATCTTCATATAAAACAACTTCAGCGCCGCCGGCAATTAAAGAATCTACTATTGCCTTTCCTGTTATCCCAAATCCAATAACCCCGACTCGTTTATCTTTGTATAAATCTAATAAAATCATCTTATTTTTAATGTCGCCAAGCCTATTAATGCAAAAATAAATGAAATAATCCAAAATCTAATTACGACTGTCGATTCTGTCCAGCCTTTCTTTTCGAAATGATGATGAATTGGAGCCATCAGAAAGATTCTTTTTCCAAAAAACCTAAAATATGCTACTTGAATCATAACTGATAATGCTTCTATCACAAACAAACCGCCAATAATAGCCAATACAAATTCATGTTTAGTAATTACGCTAATACCTCCAAGAGCTCCACCCATAGCAAGAGAACCTGTATCGCCCATAAATATCATCGCGGGGGGAGCATTGTACCATAAGAAACCCAAACAAGCGCCAATCATTGCTCCACAAAAAATACATAACTCTCCAGCAGAAGCAACATACGTTATCTGTAGATAATTCGCGAAAACAATATGTCCAACAAAATAACTTATGATACCAAGACAAATCGCAACAAGTATCGAAGGGAATGCAGCAAGGCCATCTAATCCATCTGTTAGATTTACAGCATTTGAGCTACCAACTATTACAAAGGTTGTGAAAAAGATAAGAAAATAATAGTTTTTTACGATAAAATTCTTAAAAAACGGAAATGTCAAGCATCCAACAATTGAAGAAGCGCGTATAAGTTCAACACAACATGAAAAAACAAACGCAAATAATATCTGAAAAAAAAGCTTTCTTTTTCCGCTAATACCTTTCGAATTTTTATATTTTACTTTTAAAATATCATCCAAAAAACCCAAAGCTGCATAAGAAAAAGTTAATAAAAGCAATAAGATAAGATATTTATTTGTTATATCACCCCATAAGAGAGAAGAAATTATTGTGCTGGTTATTATTATAGCCCCCCCCATCGTCGGAGTTCCTTGTTTTTGTAGCAGATGAGACTGCGGGCCATCATTTCTTATTGGCTGCGAATATCTGAATTTTCTTATAAATTTTGGATATAAAATAAAACTCATTAATAAAGAAGTTAATAGCGCGCACATTGTTCTAAAAGAGATATATCTCAGAAGATTTATCCCCGAAATAAAGTTTAGTGCTGGAAATATAAAATTATAAAACATTATTAATCCAAAAATTTAGTTTTTATAGCATCCACAATAAGCTCTGTCTTCATAGATCGTGAACCTTTTACTAAAATACAATCTCCATTTTTAATTTCTTTGAGAACGCTGTCTATAAGCTCAGACGAGGTTTCTCGCCAGCCACCTTTTTTTCTGTCAAGCAAATTATCATACAAATATTTAGTCAAATTACCGCATGCAAAAATAAGATCGATTCCATACTTATCAATTGTAGGAGAAAGATTTTCATGAAAATGAATTGCATTATGTCCCAATTCTTTCATATCACCAATTACCGCAATTTTTCTGCGATTATCGTATCGAGATAACGACTGAATCGCAGCTTGCATAGATGTAGGAGCAGCGTTATAGGAATCGTCAAGAATTGTAATATCATAATTTTTTATATAAAAAATTTGTCCACGTCTTTGAGGCGCAGTAAAAGAATACAGAGACTTCGCAAGATTTTCGATTGCAATCCCTGAGGCGACATATGCAGCAAGAATCGCAGCAATGCTATTAATTACGAAAGCCTTATTGTTATTTCTTACTTCATAATTTATTGTTTTTCCGAGAATTTTTGCCTGTATTTTTATTGCATCTTCCAAATAATCGCATGAAATAATTTTTGCATCTGACTTCTCATTATAACCAAATGAAAGAATATTTTTTATCTCACAACTCGAAGCTTTATCTTTCAGAAAATCGTAGTATGGCGAATCACTGGGAATAATTGCGAATTCTGCTCCTTTTTTGAAAATTTCTGCCTTCGTTTTTGCTATATCAAAAGATGAATCGAAAAATTCTAAATGCGTCTCACCAATATGTGTAATAAGAGCAATAGAAGGATTGATTATCTCTGTTAGTTTTTTTATTTGAAACCTTTCACTCATCGCCATTTCGAAAATACCGATTTTGGTATATCTAGGCATTGTTGCAACGCAAATTGGAAAACCGATTTGACCGTTAAAGCTTTTCTTTGTCGCATAAATATCTTTTCTTTGCTGAGATAAAATATGATACAGCATGTCTTTTGTCGTTGTTTTTCCAACACTTCCAGTTATGCAAATATATTTCGCATTTATGTGTTTTAGATTATATCGAGCAAGATTCAGAAGGGCGTCATAGGAAGAATCAACCAAAATCAGGTTTTCGTCAGGAATATTATCAATTTTTCTTTCGACAACAGCTAGCGCTGCGCCATTATCCAAAGCCTCCCAAACAAAATCATGGGCATCTACTGTTTCTCCTTTTAATGCGATAAAAAGATCATTGTTTTTTGCTTCTTTCGAGTTAATACATATATCAGAAATATCGCATTTAATATCTTGATTAAAAATTTCCGATAATTCTTTCTTAGAAAAAATTCCGTTCACTTCAATACCTTACCTAAAATAATTTCTTTATCACTAAAATAAATTAAATTTGCGCCATGCTGCTGATAATTTTCATGTCCCTTTCCTGCTATCAGCAAAACATCCCCTTCAGACAAAGAATCTATACCATATTCTATTGCCGTTTTTCTATCTCCGATCTCAAAAATGTCTGACTTATTATTGTCCGTCAAAGAACATCCTTCTAAAATCATTTTTCTTATTTGTGCAGGATTTTCATTTCTTGGATTATCATCCGTAACAATCACGATATCAGAAAAATTCGCAGAAAATTCGCCCATTAGCTTTCTTTTTTGTTGATCACGATCTCCACCGCATCCAAGCACGGTTATAATTCTTCTCGGATTATATTCTCTTAGTGATGAAATCGCGTTTTTCAAAGCATCAGGCGTATGCGCGTAATCAATATATATTTTCGCTGATCTAAAATCAGCAACATGTTCCAGTCGGCCATTGATCGGTTTTATTTTTTCTAATGCTTTGATAATATTATCAGTTTTTATCCCAGTAAAATAACAAATGCCCGCAGCACATAAAGAATTGTAAATCTGGAATTTTCCATACAATGGAATTGAAAACGAAAATTCATTTCCAAAAAAAGAAACTTTTACTTTTTGTTCGCTTTCTCTTGTTTCTATGTTGATTATTTTTATGTCAGTGGCCTTATAGCCATAAGTTACATATTTGACGTTCCTTTTTTTTGCTATATCAATAATCTTATTGGAATATTCATCATCGGCATTTATAACAAAAATAGTTTCTTGAGAAGCTAAAGCTGAAAATAATTTTTCCTTTGCTACCCAATAATTCTTCATTGTTTTATGATAATCCAGGTGATCCTGACTTATATTCGTAAACGCGCAAACTTTAAAAGGAATGAAATCTAATCTATGCTGTTCTATACCGTGACTCGAAGCTTCTATAGCAACATCACTAATATCATCATTACTTAATCTATGAAAAATTTTATGTAATTCTATGGCTCCAGGTGAAGTAAGATTACCCTGCAATTTTTCAGAGTTCTTATTACTGATAACACCTAGAGTACCGATGCTTGCGGCGTTCCTTCCTTCTTGAATCCAAATTTGCCGTACGATATCCACCGTAGAACTTTTTCCATTAGTTCCGGTTACAGCAATAATATTTTCGAATTTACTTTGAAAAAAAACAGAGGCAATTTTTGCTAACGCTATTCTTGAATTTTCTACATATATAAATAAGGATTTGCTATTTTTATCCTCTATAACGGTCTCTGATTTTATGTTTTTATCATGCAAAATTATAAATTTCGCGCCAGAAGCAATCGCATTATTTATGTACTTATTTCCATCATCCAGCAATCCGTTTAACGCAATAAACATGCATCCTTCTGTCACTTTTCGAGAATCATCAGAAACATCTGAAACAACTAACTCTTTGAATTTATTGGAAATATCAAACCACAAAATATCGGATATTTTTTTCATAAACTTGCTTTCTTAAGTGCACTTTTCCAATCAGGTTCTTGATCGTTTAAAACTGTCACGCCAAACATCGGACCAATTCGTTTTATAATTTTCGCTGCCGTAGGAGTGGCATTCCAGCCAGCAGTCGCATATCCAAAAGTTTTTGGCGTAACCTTTGGTTCATCAAGAACAACATATACGGCATATTTTGGTGCGGTCATGGGAAACGCTCCTATGAATCCACAATAATTAGAATTTTTAGAATATGATTTTCCCTTTACTTTTTCCGCCGTACCGGATTTACCTCCTACACAATATCCTGGTACTTCCGCAAATCTATTTAATCCTTCAGTCACGTTTATTCTAGCTAAAATCTGCATCTGTTTAGACGTTTTCGAAGATATAATACGCCGACCTGAATTGCTTGTTTCCCGTTTTAATAAAGTCGGCATATTCAGGATGCCATCATTCATAATTCCTGAAAAAACAGTTATTATATGCAGAGGGCTGAAAGCTATGCCATGACCATACGAAATAGTAATTGCACTTGCTTCAGTCCATTGCCGAGGATAAATAGGGTGCTGAGTTTCTGATAACTCACATGATATAGTATCCAATAAACCAATATGTTTAAAAAATTTCTTTTGCTCAGAAATGCCTACTTCCAATGCGATTTTGGCAGATCCGATATTGGAAGAATATTTCAATACCTCTTCGACAGATAAAAATGTACCTTTTCCTCTAAAATCATGAACAGTATGCCTTCCAACTTTTAAAGGAAATCTTGCATCAAATTGTGTAAAAGGAGTAACTTTTCCGGATTCCAATGCCATCGTGATATTAAACATTTTTGCAGATGAACCAGGCTCTATGGCCGAGGATGTTGCCATATTAAACCGCCTTTTTTCGTTTGGATTTGAGTTCTTATTCGGATCAAAATCAGGCAACGAAACTAACGAAATAATTTCTCCCGTTGCTATTTCCATAACGATGGCCGCCCCACCAACTGCATTAAATTCATCTATTCCTTTTTGCAATTCATCATGAACAGCGTGTTGAATCTTCATATCTATAGATAAATTTATTGGATTATCAGAAGCCCTCAAAGTTTCATCAAATACTTTTTCTATACCGGCTATTCCTATATTATCTATATCCGTTCCACCGATAACATGAGCGAGTAGACTTTTGTCTGGATAAACACGACGCTCTGTTTTCAAAAAATGTAATCCAGGAATTCCTTGGTTTAAAATAGCTTGTTCCTGCAGCGGAGATAAATTTCTTTTTATCCATAAAAACTTTTTAGAAGATGAAATTTTCGCTCTAAGCTCATCTTTATCTATTCCTTGAAATACAGACGTAATTTTTTCAACAGCCTCTTTTATATCCAAAATTTCATGCGGGCATGCGTATAATGAAACTGTCGGAAGACTTGTAGCTATAACTATCCCATGCCTATCTAATATATCAGCCCTTGAAACAATAACGGGAGTATAGGAATCTACCGCCTTGGATATCGTTCCATTTACTATCATAATATGGACTAATCTTAGGATAATTATGAAAAACAAAACCACAAAAACACTGATTGCCAATAAAGTTCTTCGTTTTGCTATTTTTATTGATCTTGATGATAACGGATAGAAATTGCGTTCGAGTTTATACATAAATCTACAAATTACCTCCGCCAACATCCTGTGCAATTATTTCATTAACTAATTGCGATAGGCGTTTTGTCTTTTTATATTTGCTAGTCTCCGAATGAAATATTGATGGATCAAATTCCTTTAAATTACTCGGATCCATTTGACGCATATTTAAATGTTTTAACGCCAATTTTTGAATTCTCCCAGGAGAAGTTAAAGATTTCCATTCTGCTTTTAGTATGTGTTGGTTTTTCTTTGCTTCAATTATTTCTTTTTTTGCATAGCGAATTCTATTTTCGATAGATACTACAGAATATTTTAAATAAAATAGCCATGCTCCGACAATTCCCGTTAAAAATATGAAAAAAATTGTAGATTTTTTGGCTATCACTCTCTAACTCTCAACATGTTGGAACATCGGCAGAGATTATAACATACAAATTCCTCTAAGTTTAGCAGATCTAGACTTTGGGTTTGCAAGATATTCTTCTCTTGTTGGAACAATAGGTTTTTTTGTTAATAACACAAATTTGCCATCATTATTTTTTTTTGATAACTCTTTAAAAAATAACTTTACAATACGATCTTCAAGAGAATGGAAGCTGACAATAACAATCTTTCCATTAGGATTTAATAAATCTACTGAAGCTGAAAGAATTTTTTCTAATTCCTCCAATTCTTTATTAACAAAAATTCTGAATGCTTGAAATGTTTTTGTAGCTGGATCTGTTTTTCCTGTTTTTTTAACACAATAACGTACAATATTCGCTAAATCTTCTGTATTATTAATTTTATTTAAATGCATCTTGATATTTTTCGCGATTTTTCTAGAAAAATGTTCTTCACCGAATTTATAAATGATGTCTGCCAATTCCTTTTCAGAATATTTGCGAATTACTTCCAATGCAGTTTCTTCAGACAATCCCATAGACATATCGAGTGGCCCCGTTAATTTGAAGGAAAATCCACGAGAAGAATCCGATAATTGAAAAGTTGATACACCGAGATCTAAAATTATTCCATCTACTTTTTCTATATTTTTTCTTTTTAGAATAGATTTTATATCACTGAATTTTGCATGAGAAAAATCAAATCTTTGCTGATACTTATCAACAAAATCTTCTGCAATTCTTTTTACATATTGATCGCGATCGCACGCAATTACTTTGCAATCTGCAGATTCTAAAATTGCACGGGTATACCCGCCTCCACCTAAAGTCCCATCAAAATATATTCCCCGCGAATTTGGTGAAAGCATCGACAAAACTTCGTTCAACAATACTGGTATATGCTCGACTGACATTAAAAATATTTCGCAATAATCAAAAACATTGGAATCAAAATTATCGCAGACCACGTTATATATCCGAAAAATGACGGAGGTTTAAGCCCATAATGTGAATATATCGATTTCACCATCAGATTTGGAGCGTTTCCTATATATGTTAAAGCACCCATAAAAACAGTAGAAACAGAAATTGCGGATAATATATTTGCCTTAGTTGTCATTAATTCCATTGCATTTCCTGAAGTCATATGGAAGAAAATCAAAAATGTCGGAACATTATCCAAAAAAGCAGATAAAAGTCCACATGCCCAGAAGCATTTGCTTGCAATAAAGTTCGCATCCGGAGCTATCCAATCAAACATAAATTTCAGCGCTCCACTTTGTCCTTGATGTAGTATATGAATAATTGGAGTAACTGTTATAAAAATACCAACAAACAACTCCGCCACTTCTTTGATTGGATCGAATGAAAAGGAATTTTTTTCTCTTATTGTCTGTGGAGTAATTTTTATAGAAATAAATGCGAGAGCTGCTATTGTTCCGTTTCTAATCAATGAAGAATACAAAAAATTTTCTCCAAACAATGTAAATCCACCTTTAAAATTACAGAAAATAACGGCGATTAAAATTAATGCGATAAGATATAAATTCACTGAACCACGCAAAATAAAAAATGGACTATCTGTTTTATCCCTATGAACAGCAGGATCTAACTTAAATAAAAATACATCAAGCATAAAAAATAACGAACACAGCCCGATTATCGCAGGAAGAAAAAATGGATATAAGTTCTTGAAAAACCAAAAAAAATCTATACCTTCCAAAAAACCAATTAAAAGCGGCGGATCACCTAACGGAGTTGCCGCCCCTCCAATATTAGCGACAAGAAACAAGAAAAATACCAAGATGTGAGTTTGGGTTTTTCTTCCTAAGTTTGCTCTTAACAATGGTCGAATTAATAATGTTGCAGCTCCTGTGGTTCCTATCCAGCCAGCTAATAAACTTCCAAAAAACAAAAAACAAACATTAAACAATGGACCATATCCCCGAGGAAAATCTAGATAAATTCCTCCTGATACTATGTACAATGCAGAAATTAAAATTATAAATGGAAGATAATGATCAAATATCGGCTCAAAAGCCGCCTTAAAAAGCGCTGAAAAACCAAATATATAGGCAATAGAAAACAAATAAATAACAGACCAGAACAAAGGAACATATGCTCCATATTTATGCCAAAACCTGGGATACAATAATGGAAAAAATGACATGGAAACAATAATTCCAAAAAACGGAATAGACCACAATAAACTAGAAAAATCCATCGGTTAATCTTACTTAATTAAATTTTTTACAATATATATAGGCCGTTGTTTAGATTCCATATATATTCTTCCCACATACTCACCTATCAGGCCCAAGCTGATCACCTGAACTCCACCGAGAAACAGCATCGCGACCATCAAAGAAGCATAACCCGGAACATCAATACCATGGAATAAAACTCTAAATAATATCCATGTACCTCTTCCAAATGCCAATAAAGTTGTAAAAACTCCAAAATATGTGCAAATTTTCAGTGGAAATATGGAAAATGATGTAATGCCGTCAATAGCGTAATTCCAAAGCTTCCAATATGACCACTTTGATTCGCCTTTTTTCCGCTCCGGTCTTTTGTAGCTCACAAACGCCGTTCTGAATCCGGGAAAAGCAAATAACCCCTTCATAAAACGTTTTCTTTCTGGAAAAGTTTTTAAAATATCTACAACCTTACGATCCAATAATCTGAAATCACCAACATTTTCTGGAAGAGGAAAATCTGACATCCAATTATAAATCTTATAAAACAGCCAAGCCGTCACTCTTTTAAGGAATCCATCTCGAGCTCTATCACAACGCTTAGCAAGAACAACATCAAATCCCGCACGCCACTTTTCTATCATTTCAATAATTAATTCCGGCGGATCCTGCAAATCACAGTCCATAGGGATTACACATTTACCTTCTGCAAAATCTAGTCCAGCCGTCATTGCCGCATCTTTTCCAAAATTACGAGAAAAATCTATTATTTTGACTTCATTATATTTTTCTTTGATTTTAATCAACTGCTCTAATGTAGAATCAATGCTTCCATCATTTATACATAAAATCTCGAACGAACACCTGGATTCTTTGAGAACTGGGATAACGTTTGCGAAAAAAAATTCAACCGATTCAGATTCATTATAAAATGGAACTACTACACTAATATCTAAATTTTTTTTATCCATTGCCAATACAATAATTAATTAACCCTGCTAGATAATAATGCAGCTTGCTTATCTGTTATTAATTCCGTCTGCTCTTCATCAGCGATTATTTTTCTATCGGTATTTTTTTGAGTTATATTTTCCAGAGATCTTAGAATGCCATCATGATCAAAAGTCATTCTAACAACAAGCCTGTCTTTTAATTGCACATCTCTAAACGAGATTTCTTCAGAACGCGCTCCAATATAAATCCAAGTCAGCTCATCTTTTCTCAATGAAGGACTTCCGCAGGCTTCCATAATATCGTCCGCTTTAGTTTTACCTACCACAAAAGTATCAAGTTTTTCAGCTAAAGTAACATTTCCACGTGAGTTAATTTTTGGCTGGCAGGCGCATAAAATTAATAAAAATCCAGTTAACAAAATAGCTTTCATATATAATTAAACTCCAGAAATATACGCTTTATTAAAACATAAGATAGACAAGATTTCCATAAAATTAGAGTTCCAAATATTCGAATAATTCTTCTTTTCAATAAAATTTTAAACAACAATATCTTTATCAACTCTGTTAAACAAATTACATAATGTGGTGACAGTATCCGAGTTAATATCAATGGAATCCGCTATTTCCTCCGCGATTTTTATTAATTCATAATTTTCGGAAAAATCACTAAATCTTAAAGCATCAAATCCACTTTGATCTCTGCCCAAAATATCCCCAGCCCCACGAAGCTTTAAATCCTCCTCACTTAATACAAATCCATCATTTGTATTTTTCATTAAATGTAATCGCTTTTTACCAACATCAGAAACAGGATAATGATATAGTAAAATACAGTATGACAATTCGCTGCCTCGCCCAACACGGCCACGTAATTGGTGCAATTGTGCAAGTCCAAATCGTTCTGCATGTTCAATAACAATCACATTTGCATTTGGAATATCTACGCCGACTTCTATTACTGTAGTTGAAACAAGCAATTTGAATTTATTACTTTTAAAATCGTTCATTATATCATTTTTTTCTTGAGGTTTCATTTTTCCATGTAAAATTCTCACCTCATCTTTACAAAATACTTTATTCAAATATTCGCATCTCGTTGTTATATCTATCAAATTCTCAGACTCATCAATAACCGGGCAAACCCAATAAATCTGAGAATTTATATGTTTTAGACGACTCACAAGCTCATCTATTTTTGAAACATTCATAACAATTGTTTCTATTGGTTTACGTCCCACAGGTTTTGTTTTGATTGTAGATACATCGAGATCCCTGTAAATTCCCAACAATAATGTTCTTGGTATCGGCGTCGCTGACATTGCTAACACATTGGGATATTTACATTTTTTTATTAATTTTAATCTTTGCATAACTCCGAATCTATGCTGCTCATCTATCACAACCAATCCAAGATTATGAAATTCAATTTCATCCTCAAAAACCGCGTGAGTTCCTATAAGAATTTGAGTTTCTCCGGATTTTAACTGCTCAATTTGCTTAGATCTAATCTTTCTATTACTGCTCAACATAATATCAATTTTCAAACCAAGATTTCCTGCTAATTTAGCTATAGTATTATAATGTTGTATAGCAAGAATTTCGGTAGGAGCAAGCAATACTGCCTGAAAATAGTTTTCAATTACAATCAACATACTAATAAATGCGACAATAGTCTTTCCAGATCCTACATCTCCTTGAATCAAGCGATTTATTTGTTTATCAGAGGCCAAATCGCTTTTTATATCATCCAAACACTTTTTTTGGTCTTCCGTCATTTCAAAAGGAAGATTTAATTTATTGATTATTGAACCACTAGAACGAAAGCTAGTTGAAAGTTGATCATTAAGTGTATGACGGATTTGCCGCAATCTAATTTGATTTGCCAAAAGCTCATCAATTGCCAATCTTAACATCGCGAAATCTTTTTTTAAAATGTATTCTTCCATGTTTTTTGGATTATGCAATTGCTGCACAGCATCTTGGAAAGTCATTAAATTGTGCTTTTCTAAAATATTCTTCGGTATCCACTCAGGAATAGGTGGAAATTGTTCCAATAAATTGTTTATCACATACCGCATAGTACGATTTGAAAGACGCGCTGTCAGCGGATAAACAGCCTCTGTTCCAATATAATATTTCATCTTATCAGGTGAATCTATTACATCAGGATGTACCATATTTATACCATCGTTCGTTTTTTTTGCACCACCGCTGATAGTAAACACCCCTCCAATCGGCAGTAATTTTTTTAAAAAACCTACATTATAATTAAAATAATTAATTGAAACTTCTATGTTTTTTGCATTTCCTAATATTTTATACGGAGATGATTTATGATGGGGAATAATATGATCCGTAATATTTACAATCAACGTCAGCTTTTCATTTTCTGAAAAATTCTCAACGTCGTTAACTCTATTTATAAAATAAGATGGGAAATGAAACAAAAGATTAATTACACGATCTTCACTGCAGCATTTTTTTATCAACTTATGAGTAAAATCCGAGATTTTTACATATTTTCTTATTGATTGAGAAAAAAAATCAAACATATTTGTGAGTACTTCTATATATCAAAAAAAATCCTAATATAATAATGCACATGCTTAAATACTGATTCAAATTCAAATTTGTATAGAAAAATAATCTCTTACTTAATAGAGAATCCGGTTCTCTAAAAAATTCACAAAAAAATCTTGTCATACCATAACCTGCACAAAAAACACCGGAAAGCCTTCCTTTATACTTATAAAATTTATTACGAAATGACAGCAACATAACAACAAAAAGAACTGCACCCTCAAGAATTGCCTCGTAAATTTGACTGGGATGCCTATGAACTCCATCGCAAAAAACGACATTCCACACAACGTCAGTCTCTTTCCCCAATAACTCTCCATTTACAAAATTTGCAAGTCTTCCTAAAAACAATCCAATTGGAGCGCTGATAGCCCATAAATCAATGAAACTTAGAAAATCGATTTTTCGCTTTTTACAAAATAAATAGGTAATAAGCACGACCCCAATAAATCCCCCGAAAAACGACATTCCACCTTTCCAGATCTTCAAAATTTCTGTGTAATTGTTAAAATAATAATCAAAATCATAAAATAAAACATGGCCAATACGCCCCCCTATAATGATTCCAACTATGGCGTAATTTATAAAATCTTCCAAATTATCATTAAAGCAGCAATTTGTTTTTTTTGAAAAAAAATCTGTTAATTTCCAAGCGATAGATATTCCAATTATGTATGCAAGCGAATACCAATGAATCGGCAATCCGAAAAAATAAAAAGCAACCGAAGAAAAATTACAAATCATTTAACTAACAAAGCCATTACTTAGATACTAAATTTAGCACGCTACAGCGATTTCGAAAATCCATTATACAGTATTTTCATTTTATGATAGTCTAGGCTCATCAAATTTTTATAAGTCGGTGAATACATTGAAATATAATTCAATAGATATAACTGAATCAGTGGCCACAAAACTTGATCTTGCCTATCAGCGAGTTGATGATAATGAAATTTCTATCGTTCTAATGGGAAAAAAAACAGATTATGAGTTGACAGTCATATTAAAAGCTGATTACGAAATAATTTATTTTTCCTGCGATTTAGATATAGTAGCTCCAGCAGATAAATATGCGTTAATCACAGAAGCTATTGTAAAGGCAAACGAAAGAATTTGGATTGGCCACTTTGATTTAATAACAAACAACAATAGGATTGTTTACAGCCTTACGATACCATTTATATTTTCTTTTTTGATCGATGAATCAATAATGGAATCAATAATGGAATTAATATCCGATGAGTGTGATAAATTTTCTCATTATTTTCTTATGATATTGGAAACAAGTAATTTTTCTGATTTTGCAATCAGCACATTATTTTTAGATTCAGTTGGAGAAGCGTAAATAAGGAAGTATTATTTGCTGTTTACACTTCCATGATGAAAATAATCAAAAAATTTAATGTCTTTTTTTCCACAATATTCAGCGATTTCTTTTTGTAACCTATTCCAATAGGAAATGTCTTTTTTTTTATAAATATCTATGTACTTCTCGTAATATTGAGGATATTTTGTGCTAATATATTCAATTATTGATTTTTTATAATTTGCTCGCAGATTTAAATTCTCAAACCAATATTCCATCGTAAATTTTTTTGATGATTCTATTATTTCCTTAAAATCAGTGATATATGGAAATATCGGAGAAATAAAAACCACCGTGTAAATACCATTTTCATGAAGATTTTCCAGCGCCTTCAATCTTTGAATAATAGATGATGCGCTATCCATATCTTTTTTAACATTTTCGTCCAACGTATTAATTGAAAAAGAAACCTTGAGATGTTTTAGACATTTTAAAATATCAAGGTCTCTCAAAATAAGATCCGACTTTGTGCTAATTGATATACGTGCGTCAGAATGTTTCATTTGATTCAATATGTTTCTAGTAATCTCATACTTGAATTCATATGGATTATAACAATCTGTAACGGACGATAAAAACACGTTTTTTCCTGATATTTTTTCAAGATTAATCTGAGTATCACATTGTTTTATATCAATAAACTCTCCCCATGGTTCCGCATGGTTAGTAAATCTTTTCATAAAACAAGCGTAACAATATTTGCATGCATGCGAACATCCTATGTAAGGATTGATAACATAATCAGTATTTGGTAGATTACTTTTAGAAAGATAATCCTTTGTTTTTATTATTTTTATATTCATGATGAATATTAACTAAAAAACCACTCCAATTTTATAATCCTATCAATTTGCTGAAGAGATTCATTTCCGGTAAGTTTTGACGCTGTTTTGATAACATTATTCATTAAAATTTCGTCTTCTACTAGTTTATAAAAAATATTATATATATCATCAGAATTTTTTACTTCGAATGCAACATTATTAGAATGTAAAAAATCACGGACTTCCAATGCATTATCCATAAATGGCCCATGTAATACAGGTTTTTTGAGGGCTACCGGCTCATAAATATTATGTCCGCCGATAGAAACAAGAGAACCACCTACAAAGCATACATCTGCGAGCCTAAAAAAAGTACCAACTTCGCCGAAAGTATCAACGCAATAAATTTCCGAAATGTTTTTTGGATTATGGTCGGGAATATTTAAATCATGCTCCATTGCAGACCTTAGCGAAAAACTAAATTCATGCTTCTTGATTATTTCACAAACTCTGCCAACTCTTGTTAAATGACGCGGAATAATTATGGTGATTAAATCAATTTTTTTTCTCAGTTTTTTATGAGCTTCCAAAATGATATCTTCTTCTTTTTCATGAGTGCTGGCAGCAACAAAAACTTTTTTATTAATACATAACTTTCTAAAAGTTTTCAATAAAACCTCATTACATGGCAAAATTGCGTTCGCATATTTTAAGTTATCAATGCATTGCACGTTATTATTGGAAAAAAAACGATATCTTTCTCCATCCAATTCGGATTGAGCAAGAATACAATCAAATTTTCGCAATATTTTTGAAAAAGAACCCTTGCATAATTTCCAACGATTGAAAGATTTCGGAGACAATCTAGCATTTAATAAATATATGGAAATTTTTCTATCATATAACGCATTAATGGTATTTGGCCAAATCTCAGACTCCAAAAAAATTGCAGTTTCTGGTTTCCAGTAATCCAAAAATTTGTTTATCCAATTCGGATTATCCGCAACAACAAATTGATGATAACAATTTGATATTTTCGATATTTTTGGATATAAAATCTCAGCAGAAGTAACCGTAATTGTTGTTATTAATATATTTAAATCAGGAAATTTCTTTTTTATATGATTAATAAATGTCAATGCAGCAGTAGATTCGCCAATGCTTGCAGCATGAATCCAAATAAACTTTCCTTCAGACCTTTTTATAGTTGCACTACCAAAGTGATTTTTTACACTTTCAACCTTGTCTTTCCCGTACAAGCATCTAATATAAAAATATATCTTTAAAAAAGGAGAAAAAACTCGAAAAAGAATATTGTACAGAACAATCATATAACAACCTAAGGATTTAATAACGCTGTAAACTTTTGTATGCTTTCTCGGAGGCGCTATTAATACTACTTTCAACTAAAGCTATCGCATCTGCTTCATTAAGATTCCTTAATTCATCTGAAGAAATCGGCTTTCCCCAAACCATCACACCTTTATTGAATGGCCAAACCAGTATAAATTTATCCCAAGAATTAAATCTATGATACCGCTTTACGCAAAAACTAAATGTTAATATATCGGTCTTCGCTAATTTTGAAATAGCAACAACTCCAGGAGCTAATTTATGCCTAGGGCCACGCGGTCCATCGGGAATAATTGCCACATATTCTCCTGCCCTTGCAAGTTGTACCAGCTTTTTAGCAGCAACAATACCTTTTCCTGTGGATCCATACACTACCGGCATAGAAAAATTTTCCACAACTTTTGCGATTAATTTCCCATCTCTGTGGTTTGACGCTAAAACATGTAATGGCCTTTTCCACTTCCAAACACACGGAGCAAGCATTAAACGATCATGCCAAAGGCAGACAATAAAAGGTTTTCCAGATTTATGATAATGTTCCGGAAAATTTTTACCGATAACAGTCCACCTCGTAGTCGCATAAGAAAAGCGCATAAAGATCGATATTATTTTTGATGTAACTATTTCAAACTTTTCATTTTTTCGAACACGCTTTATCCAAGCGGGTGTTTTAAAAACGAACTTATCTATAATATCAGAAAAATATTTTTTAAATGACGCAAACAAATATCAGATTACCTCAAAAAGAAATCTTCTACACAATCAGCAATGGATTTATTTTCGGGCTGCGGTAAAACTGGAGGAATAACGCTTTCATGTAGACAAAATACAACTTTCGCGCGTTCTTTCTCGAGATCTGGGATCAACTCCAATGCAAATGTAGGAGATTCAACAAGTTTATACGCGCGATATCTCATCTCTTTCAAAATCTGTTGAATTTCTTTATGATCGGTGCCGCATGCTTTTAGAGAATTTTCATTCACCCCGAGCATAATTGCTGGGCGGAATTTCTCTATTACATTTCTCGCTCCTTGCAAAGCTTTTAGTTCACTTCCTTCGATATCTAATTTCAAAACATCGACACGAGTTAACTTTGTATCAGAAACTAACTCATCGATAGATAGCACCCTTACATTTTCTATCTCTAATTTATCGACACCCTTAAAGCTGAATTCTGATCCAAGAGTATTGAGAGCACTTCGCTCTTCACATGCAACGGCCAATTTTGCAGAACCGCTAACATCAGAAATAGCAATATGATAAGTTGATATTATGTTTGTTAAATTATTAATTTTTACATTGTCTACTAATCTTGCATAATCTCTAGAACTTGGTTCAATAGCAATTATGTGACCGAACTTGTCGACAACGCTGCTTGCTAACAATGAGAAATATCCCATATTTGCGCCAACATCTATAAATACCGACCCTTTAGACAATAATGTATTAATAACCACAACGATGTTTGGATCATAAATACCTCTCACAAATAAAGATCTAAATACTTCATTCCCAGGGTAAATTCGAAGAACCAATCCGTCTATCCAGCTCATTACAACTGGCTCTTTCATTCTAAGATATTGCCACCAACGTCCCCACTGCTTTACGGATCTTGCAGAATCACCGGAATATCCATCCCACCCTTTTATGGGAATTAATTTGTTATATGAAGGAGCAGAAACTTCCGCAATTATATGTACTTTTTGCTCTTCTTTCAAATGCTTATCTAACATTGCTGAATCATTTTCATCCACAGCAGATATTTTCTCCAGCTCAGCATTTTTCTCTAATTGATTTTCTATATTATCAGCAGTATCTTTTGTTACAGGCTTTTCCAAAAGCTCCTCTGTTTCAACATTGGAATTTAACGCTAATATATCGTTATATATTTCTTTTTCATTTGCTTCCTGCTTTGCTTCAGTATCATTAACAGAATTCGTATGTTGAGGCTCTGATTCATTTTTCACATAAGCACTGCATTGCAACTGCATGCATGAAAGCAACAAGCCTGCGATGAGAAGGACGTTCCGACTGGATTGAAACATAATAAAAACTCCTCGAAATACTAATCATATGTTAATATTAATATGAAAAAAAACAAGAGTTTTTCGATTTATCGCAATTTAAATTATATTCGGCATTTAATACTTGTATTGTTAAGCGCTTTTCAATAGACTCTATAAACTTCTGTCATTACGGATGTATCAATGATACTTACTTATTATGAAATTCTAAAAAACATAAAAAATGGAAATATACATATTTCTCCTTTTGAAGAGGATTTACTAAATCCCAACAGCTATGATTATAGGATCGACTATAAGCTACTTGAGATAAAAGACCTTCCTGTGGATCCTAAAAAGCAGGCCTCATACCATGAAATTGATTTTACGGACGAAGGTTATATATTATCGCCCAATAAAACTTATCTCGCTAATACATTTGAAGAAATTGGCAGTCATATGTTTGTACCATCATTAATTGGAAAAACATCCCTTGGAAGATTAGGATTGTTTCTACAGATTACAGCGGATCTTGGAAATTTGGGAGCAAAACATAAGTGGACACTTGAATTAAAAGCTGTACAGCCGCTTAAAATATACCCAATGATGCGCATTGGGCAAATTAGTTTTTGGAAGACAACTGGAAACAGCGAAATACAATATAGCGGGAAATACGATAAATTTTCTATTGCAAAATCAAGTGAAATCTATAAAGAATTTTGCAAATAAATCAAAGGTATATATCATGATTCTCACAGGAAGCGAAATATTTAAAAATATAAAAAATAATAAAATAATAATTGATCCTTTTAATGAATCTCAATTAAATCCGAATTCATATAATTTTACTCTTGGAAATAAGTTGATGGTATATAACAATTATGTACTTGATGCAAAACAAGACAACGAAGTTAGGGAAATAACGATACCGGAGCATGGTATTACCCTTGCGCATGGAACCGTCTACCTGGGACATACACAAGAAATCATCGGCAGCGATTATTTTACCCCTATAATCAGAGGTAGATCATCAATCGGACGCCTTGGATTGTTTATAAATATTACTGCTGACTTGATAGATATAGGATCGATAAATCAATTAACTCTGCAACTAAATGCCGTTCAACCGGTAACAATTTATCCCGGCATGCAGATTGGGCAGGTAACATTTTGGGTACCTTGCGGAGAGATTAAAAAATATGACGGAAAATATAAAGATGCAAAAGGCCCTGTCGCATCAAAAATGCACCTGGATTTTTAAAGTAAAAACAAATAGTTATCTAAGAACTTTGTTAACATATTGTTTCTTCGGAATTTTTGCTTCATTAGGATTTGCTCCATTTAACATATTCCCATTATTTTTATTTGCGTTTGCGTGGTTCTTCGTAAAAATAAACTCATCAAATAAAATACATCTAAAACCAATATTTTTGTTCTTTCTTGTTTTTCACATCGCAAATTTATATTGGCTAATCTATCCACTTACTATAAATTTAAAAAAACATTTCATACTGATACCATTTGCGATAACAATAATCCCAGCATATTTCTCAATACAATTATCTCTTTCTATGCTTGCGCTGAGATATTTTTATCAAATATACGCTAAAGTACTTATTTTTTCTGCTGTATTTTGCGTTACTACATATATTTATGGACATTTTTCGCTGGGTTTTCCGTGGATCATGCCAGGATATATTTGGGGTTATCATGAGATTTTTTTACAAACATTAAGCATATATGGAATATATGGATTAAGTTTCATAACCATGCTAATTGCATCTTTGCTTGGAACTGCGTTTATTTTTTACAATAAAAAAGACAGAGATAATTGCCTAACTTCCATAATCTTAGTGACGTTTTTTATGATATTTCTTGTAATTTTTGGAGTTGACAAATTACATTCTAATAAAACCCAAAATACTGCTATCAAAACCAGAGTTATACAATGTAATTTATCGCAAAAAGAAAAAAATGATAGGAAATCATCTGTTGAAATTTTAAAAAAACACGTATCTTTAAGTTTAAGTGACGAAAAAATTGATATAATTGTCTGGCCGGAAGCAACAATTCCTTTTTTATACCATAAAGATCTAAAAGAATTGCATAATTTAATTACGACACCCTTAAAAAAAAATTCTTTTTTGATATCTGGAGCTATAAGAAAAGATCTTGCAACAGAAAAAGTGTACAATAGTGCGATTTTCATTAATGATCAAGGAAAAAACACAGTAAATTATGATAAAATACGGCTTGTTCCATTCGGAGAATATGTACCTTTTAGATTGATTCTGCCATTTCAAGGGATAGCAAATGAAATAGGAGATTTCGATACCGGAATACCTCCTAGAATTATTACAATAAAACAGCTAAATATTGCGACAGCTATTTGTTATGAAGCAGTTTTTTCTCTTGATTTCTTTCCAAGAGATAAAAATATTCGAAAAGCCATCGATCTAATTATAAATTTAACAAATGACGGATGGTTTGGATATACATCTGAACCGTTTCAACATCTGCAAATTGTTAGAGCAAGAGCAGTGGAAATGGGAACTCCTTTAATTCGAGCAACAAACTATGGAATCAGCGCGGTGTTTGATCCTTATGGAAGAGAGATTTCCAGAATTGATATCAATCAAAGCGGTTTTATCGACTTTTATATCCCTAAAAAAGCACCAACTCAAACGCCATATAGCAAATATGGAGACTCAATCTTCTGGATTATGATTAGTATAGCTGTATCATTAGCGATTTTGCTGGATAAAAAATCTATATTTAAAAAGTTAAAAGCCGCAAAAAACCATTGAGCAATAAAAAATTCAAAAATAATTTTTGTAATCAGTGTAGATAATGGAGCTAATTTCGACAAAAGATCATTAGACAAAGGTTATTCATTTGCTACAACCGTTTTTACAATCCTTTTTATTACCAAAATAGCCTTCTTTCACAGTATATTTTTGACTACTAGATGAGCTGCTGTCATTTTTTGTTGTACTAGCATTATTAGTTGAATCAATAGAGCTTTGCTTGGCTTTTTGCTTGCTTTGAAGAGCATAAGATTTTATTTTATAGGTATAATTATGGTTATTCGTTTTTTGATTACCAAAACTTTTTGCAGTATATTTAAAATTTTTAGTCTTATATGAAGATGATTTTATTTTGCTCAAATAAGAGTTTGTATGTAGCTTCTTTGTATCAATATCTTTTACTGTGTGTATTCCAACATTACTACCATTTTTTGTTCTTTTTCGATATCTTTTAAAGGCTTTTGATTCCTCTTTTGATAATTTTTTCTTAATTTTAGAATGTTTTTTTGATTTTAGATTATCATCAGAATTTTCATAATCTGAATCCTCCTCACCATTTGAGCTTTGCTCATCGTTATCACCGGAATCAGCTCTATTGAGTGCCCTTGGTCTACGATTGTGATCATTGTCGCCAGAATTGTTGTTATCACTATTATTACCGGTCGGATCTTGATTCTGATTTTGAGTAAAATGTTGATTCAAATTCTGTTGTAAATTTGAAAGCCCGCTTTTCAATTGATCAACCTGCTGATTTATCTTCTGCGGACTAAAATTAGAGCTGTTATTTGGATCCGAATTAAAACTGCTATCTTGACTGCCATTATAATTAAAATTTGAACCACCGCCAAAGTTATTTCCACCTTGATCTCCGGTTGATACAGCGTTAATATTACTATTATTCAGTTGTAGCATGCTATCCACAATTGATCGAACACGCGTTTTAGTACTATTTGCATCAACAGCAAAAGCAGAAATGTGGCAATTGCAAATTACAATTCCATATAAAAATGATAGCAATAAAATACGCAATGCACTAAAATCCATAATAATGAATTATGACATATATGTACTACTATTTGCTTAATTTGCATAAATTTATATAAAAAAACAATGGCTATTTTAGAAAAAATCAGCGACACAGAATTAGAAACAATTCAAATACTTGGATACTATCCTGGATCATTTGATCCGCTACATCAAGGTCATATAGAAGTTGTTGAAATAATCTTAAAAGAAAAACTTTGCGACTATATATTCATTTATTGTGTTAACGGCAAAAGTTCATATAAGCAACGGTCCGACTTTGTTGAACGCACAAAAATATGCGAATCACATTTTGGAAGCAGAAAGGAAGTTCTGATCTCATATATGAATCCATTTGAAGTACAGGAAAAACTTACTTACAAAAAAAATGGATCAGCAGTATCGAAATTTGCGAAAAAAATCACCGGAATTATCGGATCAGACATCGCAATAAGGCTGGAACAAAAAAATAAAGATGAAAAATTAGAAAAAATAAGAACACAACGTCAAAAGGATTTTATGAATGGATGTATTATCAAGTCCAAAGATTTTGATAGCATTTCGTGCTCCACATGCCTACCTGCCATTGATTTTATTTCGGCACTGAGAAATAATGATTCTGCTGACAGAATTCCGCACACTATTTGCAATAGGAAAGTTAGAGCAATTATAGATACAAAGCAATTTAGATTCATGTCTTCTTCGGGTATCAGAAGAACTTGATATTTCAGTATAATAGTTGTATACAAAACTTGTGGATATTCTTATTAGTATCCATATCTTAGGAGAAAATTATGAGAGCAAAAGTAGCAAAAAAGGATATATTACCTGCAATAATGCGTACAGTCAGCATTGCTGATCGGAAATCTGTAGTTCCAATATTATCTCATGTTTTACTAGAATTTAATGAAGCTGGTCTTCGTTTAAAAGCCACAGACTTAGATCATTCCATAATTGAGATAGTACCCGCAGAAATTAACACCTTTGGAAGTGTTGCCGTTCCCGCTAGTACTTTAAGCGACATCATAAGAAAATCTTCAGATAATAGTATTTTAGAATTTTCTTTAGCTGATAAAGGAAGTAGATTAATTGTTGCGGCTGGAAAATCAAAATTTGAACTATCAACGTTGGATCACAAAGATTTTCCTGAAATATCTACTCTTAAAAATACTTGCAACATTAATATCAAACCATCGGAACTCAATAAACTTATTAGCAGAACAAAGTTTTCTATGTCTCCGGAAGAAAATAGACATAATTTAAACGGAATATATTTTCATAAAGAAGATGGAAAATTAAAGGCCGCCTCAACTGACGGACATAGATTATCCACATCCAGCATTGATATTGATATAAAAGAAAATATCCAAGGGGTAATAATATCTAAAAAAACTGTTTTTGAAATCAAAAAGCTACTGGACTCGTATCAAGAAGATGTATCTCTGATATTTACAGCAAATCAAGTACAATTTACTTTCGGCAATATAATATTTATCTCGAAATTAGTGGATGGAAATTTTCCTGACTATAAAAGAGTAATTCCTGAAGTATCCGCGGATTTTTTCAAGGTAAAAAGATCAGATTTTTCAGAAATCATCGATCGTATTTCTGTAATTTCCGACGATAAAGTAAGGTCAATAAAATTAGAACTGAATAAAAACACCTTGTTTTTTTATGTCGCAAACAGCAAAGTTGGAAACGCGAAGGACGAAACCGAAGTAACTTACTCCGGACAAAATTGGAGTTCAGGATTTAACGCGAATTATCTTCTGGATGTAGCGCAAACTTTACAAGGTGAAACGCTGAAGATCTTTATTAAAGAATCTTTATCTCCGATATTAATAATAGATGAATCCGAACCTGAATCGATGTTTGTTGTAATGCCAATGAGAATCTGAGGTTTTTTTGAACTCTGATATCAAGGGATTAATTTGTAAAAATTTTCGATCATACAGAACGTTAGCTTTAAATATATCATCTCGATTTGTGGTGTTCTATGGAGAAAATGGCGCAGGAAAAACAAACCTTCTAGAAGCAATATCTTTATTTTCTTCGAATAGAGGATTAAGAGGAGCCACAATATCTGATTTAAATTCTATAGGATCTCAAGCATTATCTTGGAATTTGGAATTAGTTTTAGACAGAAATCAACATAAGACATTTTTATCAACAAATGTCCAAAATGGACGCCGCATCGCGAAAATAGATAATTCAGTGATGTCAACATTATCAAAACTTGAAGAAATCTTATGGTTGCTTTGGATAATTCCAAGCATGGATAAAATCTTTATAAGCTCCGCAACAGATCGAAGAAGTTTTTTCGATCATTTAGTCAGCGGATATGACAAGCGTCATAAATACAATCTAAAAAAACTCAGCGAATTGCAAAAAGAAAGGCTACACGTCATATTTCACCGACAAGATGAATCTTGGTTAAAGATTTTGGAAGAAAAAATAGCTGAAAAAAATATAGAAATAATAAAAAGTCGACTAAATTTCATAGAATTACTGCATAAAACCTTTGAAAAACATCCGTCAGAATTTTTAAGGCCGATTTTAAGTATTTCTGGAATCGTAGAAAGTATTTATGAAAAAAATAATGAAGAAAGTGCTCAACTGGAAATTGCGTTGCTTCTAAAAAAAAACAGATATGAAGATTCAGAAAAACAGACCACAATCATAAGCACTCAAAAAACCTTATGGCAAGCAAGACATCTAAAAAGCAATCTTGAAGCAGAAAATTGCTCCACCGGAGAACAAAAGGCATTCCTAATTTCATTAATATTAGCCGTTTTGAGAATTTATCAACAAACTCGCACAGGAATACCGATATTGCTGCTGGACGATTTAATGATGCACCTAGATGCTAACAGAAGAAAGCATTTAATTAACGAGCTTACCTCGCTGAATGTACAAACTTTTTTTACAGGCACGGACGTATCTTTTTTTGATAGCATTTCGGACATAGCGCAAGTATATTATGTAAAAGATTCCATTTGTTTTCATAAAGTAAACAGTAATTAAGGTGAGCGATGTTGAATAGTTACAGCGGATATATTCCCGCGGTTGTGAGTCCATTTAAAAAAGGGAAATTAGATATAGATTCTTTTGAGAGATACATTTCTAGGCTTGTTGGTTCAGGAATTACTGGTGTCGTTGTCTGCGGATCAACTGGTGAATCCTTATCATTGTCAATCGAAGAAAAATTAGAACTAATAAAAATAGCAGCAAAAATTACAAATAATAAAACAAAACTGATATGCGGAGTTATCGATCCAGTAACTGATTCTTGCGAAATCTTCATGAAAAAAGTCGAAGATATTGTTGATAGCTTTCTATGTATATGCCCTTTTTATATAAAACCGTCACAAAATCAAATATATAATCATTTTAAAACATTAAGCCAATTAACGACAAAAAATATAATTTTGTATAATAATCCATCTAGAGTTGGAACAAGCATTGGTTTTGATACATTAAAAAAACTGTGTGAATTAGAAAATATCATTGCAATGAAAGAATGTACCACAGATCTATCTGTATTTACTTTATGGCGCTCAGAATTAAAGAAAAACTTCACTTTTCTAACTGGAAATGATGATACAGCTTGCGCCGCATTGTCGATGGGAGCAGAAGGCGTTATTTCTGTAAGCGCAAATATTGCTCCTGAATTATGTGTACAAATGTATTCTGCCTTTAAAAATGGCAATATTGAACAATTCAAAAAAACAAGAGATGCGCTTGCTCCGCTGCACAATCTGTTGTTTACGGAACCAACTCCTGGACCAGCGAAATATGCCCTCAGCAAACAAGGGTTGATGCAAGATGAGTTGCGTATGCCGTTAACACCCATTAGTCTGGAATTAAAAGAAAAAATAGATATTCTAATGTATAAATTAGAATTTTTCATAAATCAATGATCGAGATATTAAAATGGCAGAATATAAAGAAATAGGATACAATAAAAAAGCACATTACGATTATGAAATACTGGAGAAGTTTGAAGCTGGAATCGTATTGCAAGGAAGCGAAGTAAAATCTCTAAGAAATCATAAAGTCAACCTTACAGATGCCTATGCAGGATTATCAAAATCCTGTGAGGTCTTTTTATATCAAATGCATATTCCTGAATATTCTCTCGCGAATCGCATGAATCACGACCCTAAAAGATCAAGAAAATTACTTTTAAGAAAAAAACAGATTTTGAAATTAATCGGACAGCTAAAAAAAGGTGGATATACACTAGTACCAATCAGCATATATTTCAATGAAAAAGGATTCGTAAAAGTCTCAATCGGGCTCGGAAAAGGAAAAAAAACCATCGATAAGCGTGAAACAATAAAAGAAAGAGAATGGAACCGAGAAAAATCTCGAATACTTAAAAATAAAGTGAGGGAGTAAAAACCTGCTTGCATGAAAATTTTATTCAAGAACAAGGAAAAATTAGCATGAACACCGAAACGTATAATGTATTATGATGTATATACATGAAGATGTGAAAGATGATTCTAATAAAATAGATTTTAAGTAAGCATTTCATCCAAACGGGTTCTAAGACATTCATCATTTATTAACTATCAAACCATTAATTTATATATATATGATTCATAAGGTGGTTTATGATAGAAAATCTTGTAAATCCTTTTTTTGCAAAAAATGAAATCTCAGATAATCATCCCCAATATACAGATAAGTCCACGTGGTTAATATCTGCAGATAAAATTTTTGAATCTGACATAGAAGGATTTAAAGAATATGCAAAATTTTATTCTATGGAATTTAGTATATCAAAATTTTCATTGTTTGATGGAATGAAATCATCTGATAGCGCTGTATGTGCTAAGGACATGAAAATATATATGCCCTCCACGAGATTTTGCGCGATGATTCAAGGAGGTCTTGCCGCGGGAAAAGAAATCTCAAAAATAATCTTAAAAAAAATAATCATAACCGGCGGATCAATAGAGATTCTTGAAGAAAAAGAATTTACGAAATGTATTATCCAGCAATTTGAAAGAAAAGGAGAAGTTTCTGCTTTTACCTTCAGATATACCGCCTATTCAGATTCCTACCAAGATTTTAAGAATGGAACGAAAACGGGAAAAGCAGCGACAAAAATAGATCTCACCACTTGGGAGGTAAGTTAAAAATGCCAAACTTAGTTGTCACGCCTCTATTTGAAAAATTAATAGACGAAAACACCGAAATCGCGTTTGAGAAGCAGCCAAAGCGATTTTCTTCATTAGTTGAATTGCAAAGTTCTATTATCGAAGATTTATCTCGATTACTAAATACGCGTATCGCGATTTTTTGGAAAAATCGTGCAGACAAAAGATTATTAACTCCATTTTCATATGGCATCAATATTACAAGCGATATTTCTACAGAAAATGTTTTTGCAATGCAGGAATTGGAAACAAGAATTGAAAAAGTAATCGCGCAATTTGAACCGAGGTTGATAAATGCTAAAGCGCACATTCAAGGAACTGGGAGTGATCCCAGCTTTTTATTTATTAACATAGATGCGATGGTAGTAATGGAAAATCGTAGAATCCCGTTGTCATTTCCCGTTATTTTAAATACATAAAAAATAAACAATGTTAAAAAAAGAAATAGATATCTTATCAGAATATTATCAATACGAGCTTTCTTATCTTAGAAGCGCAAGCAGCGAATTTACTTCAAAATTTCCTAAAATAGCTAGACATTTAGATTTGTCTCATAATGAATCTTCTGATCCTCATGTAGAACGCATGATTGAAAGCTTCGCGTTTCTCACGGGGAAACTACAAAAACAAATCGATGACCAATTTCCTGAAATTGCTTCTGCTCTACTAGAAGTTTTATACAAGCCCCTTATGTTGCCATCACCATCATGTGTAATGGTAAATTTTGATGTAGACATTCCCCGCGCAGCGAAAATACCTGGCTTTAATATCCCAAAAAATACACTGCTCTATGCTTTAAGCCATTCCGGAGAAAATTGCACATTCAGAACATCGCATGATTTACAACTCTGGCCGATAAGTATTGGAAACGTAGAAATAGTTCAAAAAGAACACATCCCAAACTACTATGCAAAATCGACATACTATCTGAAAATTGGATTGAAATACTCAGGTATCGCTGGATCGCAAACGCCACAGAAATTACGATTTTATATACAAGCAGATGCATTGTTGCGTGGAAAAATTTTTTCATCAATATTTTCAACGGAAGAAAATGTAGTACATCAAAAAGATAAAAATTTCACATTTTTATCCGGGATTTCTCCTGTAGGAATCGAAGCTGATGAATCACTTTTACCATATCCAAACAGCACATTCCAAGGATTCAGGTTATTACAAGAATATTTTATGTTTTCAGAAAAATTTTATGGATTTGATATAGATATTTCAAATCTATCTGATATTAATGGAGAGTTTTTTTATATATTCCAATAAGTTACGATATTTCGATGAAAATATCGACTAAAAACTTCTCGCTTTCAAGTGTACCTGCAATCAACCTCTTTCCAAAAATTTCAGAGCCGTTACGGTTGGATTATAAACAGGTTGAATACTGCATAACTGCAGATTTTCGCAGATATCACAGCAATGAAATTTATAGCATAGAAAAAATGGCAGCAATCGATTCGAAGAATAACGATGAAATCATTATTCCCGAATTTTTTTCCTGTGATCATTCTTCACAATCATCTGAAAATCAACTGTTTTGGACATCAAAAAGAAAAAAAAGCTATATGACTGACGCCATTGGAGAAGATGTATACGTGTCTTTCATCGATTTAAATTTCAACCCTCAATTTCCATCTGAAAAAATATTTTATGCACATACATTATGTACTAATCGATTTTCTGCAGAGCAGATTCCTGTCAACGGAAAGTTGCAGATAGAACTCTCAGCGCCTATCAAAAATGTTTATTGTTTAGACCGCCCAACCAATCAAAAATCTTCTATAAAAACCGGAGAAATCCTATGGAAATTAATATCCGCATTATCATTGAGCTCACTTTCATTCAGCGCTGATGGAATAAAAAAACTTAAAGAAATTTTATATATATTTGCAGATATTGCTGATTCAAATTTATCAGGAGAAATCGACGCGATTCTATCAATTGACAGCACAATACAAACAAAACGTCTCAATGAACAAATCTGGAAAGGGTTCGCCCGTGGAACCAATGTAGAGATCTCATTCGATGAATCAATAGCAAACTTAGGGCTACCGCTTAGTTTGATTATATCTAAATTTCTATCATCATACACATCTATAAATACATTTGTCGAAGTATCAGTAAAAAATACGTCTAAAAACAGGGAATTAAGAAAATGGAAACACAATTTCGGAAGCACGAATTATCTTTAATAGAAAATCTCGAAAAAAATGCATATCAATTTTCATTTGAAATGGCGGCATTTATCTTGGAATTCGGGTCGCAAAATTCTTTCGGAAAAGAAATTAATATATCTCATAGCCCCTTTAAAACTTACAGCATAAACTCTTTCCATCTACGAGGAACGGAAATAGAAAAAATCAAAAAAATCAATAGATTAAACATAATATATATACAAAGATTATCTATAGCAGGCATAAATGCTCCATTACCGACTCCGTACGCAGAACTTATTTTTAGAAGAACCTCAAAAAAAGATGTTGCAATGGCTGAATTTGTTAATATTTTCAATTCACGATTATTGGGAATTTCGTACCAAATCAGCAAACGAAAATACTTAAATCTTCAAAATCATAACAACAAAAATTGCTTATTTATCAAAACACTAGCTGCCTTTTGCGGAGAAGATCAATTAAAGATGAATCGAATCTTTTCAAGAGTCTCATATCTTTTCTGGATAAAAGAAAAAAGCGCTTCCGGTTTAGAATCATTAATAAAATCGATTTTTCAATTGGAAGCAAGAGTAAAGCAATTTAAATTTTTTTGGTATCAGAAAAGCGAAACAACAAAACTAGGGATAAGAAATATTGAGTTAGGAAAAAATTCCGAACTTGGAAAAAAAATTTCACTCTCTACATTCGGAATAGAAATAGATTTAACCCATGATGATTATAAAAAAATCTATCGAATTCTAACTGACACACAATATTTAAATGATCTCAAATTTTTCATTAGAAAATATATTGGAGACTTTTTAACTTGTTATATAAATGTCACTCCTAAAAGTGTCCCACAATTAAACCTTTTCCAAAGTAATCCACCAATACTTGGTAAAACCACTTGGTTTTCAGCAAAAAACAATATAGATTCCGCAAAAATAAATGTTATTCATTGACATTATATAATATTCTTGAATATCATTGTATATTCGGAATAAAAACTCGGAAAAAATCAAATGACAGGACAAAATATTGAATCAAGCAAATTAGACAGAATAATAGCCAAATTAATAATGCAAGATTCAAACCTTACCAACAATCAAATAGGTGAAAAAGTTGGGCTTTCTTCTTCAGCAACAAATGAACGAATAAGAAAAATGAAAAAAGATGGAAACATAAAAAGATTTGCAGCTGTTATTGATAGTAAATTTATGAATATGGAGCTTGGCGCCTTTATTTCCATATGGATGGAAGGCGATAACGATGTAGAATTTCCAAAATATATTATGAATAACGAAAATGTTCTTGAATGCCATCGCATTACCGGCGAAGCATCTTATCTATTAAAAGTCCGCTGTGAAAACACAAAAGCTTTAGATAATTTAACGACTAATTTTTTGAAAAAACAATCAGGTGTAACAAAAACAATAACTCAAATTATTCTTTCATCCGACAAGGAAGAAAGTTTTATAGTAAGCTGAAATAAATCAAGGATACACAATGAAACATATTAAACCAAGATCCTGGCTCATATGGGGAATTGCTAATTTATTTTATTTATATGAAGTAATTCTTAGAGTTTCTCCAAGTGTTATGACAAATGAATTAATGTCGCATTACGGCATTACTGCCAGTATGCTTGGAATATTAATTTCTTTTTTTTATTATTCCTATACAGCTTTACAAATTCCGTGTGGTTTAATTTTGGATCAATTAGGTCCTAGAAATCTGATAGGATCATCAATAATTTCATCTGTATTGGGATCTATTTTATTTGTTCAAACAAATGAAATTTTTATTGCGCAAATAGGACGTTGTTTAGTCGGAGCTGGCGCTGCGTGTGCTTTTATTGCCAGTTTGCAAATCGCATCTTCTTTATTCCCCAAAAAATATTTTGCTATTTTTGCAGGTATAACTAACATGATGGGGACATTAGGCGCGCTCTGCGGAGGATTTCCAATAGCAAAATCAGTAAATACTATAGGTTGGAAAGAAACTGTACTTTTATTAACAATTATGGGAGTGATTCTTGCTATACTCGCATTTTCATTTATTCCCAAAATCATAAAAATTAAAGAAGCAAGTTATCAGCATAAATCATTCAGCTCGATCTTTAGTAGAGTAGTGAAAAACAAGCAGATTCTATTGATTGGATTAATAGGCGGTTTTATGTATCTTCCCGTCTCCGTATTTTCTGAACTTTGGGCCGTCCCATTTTTCATGACAAAATATAGTATCACAAATGAAACTGCATCCATTGCTTCTTCCATACTCTTTCTTGGATTTGCAATCGGTAGTCTTCCATTAACCATAATCGCAAAAAAAATCAACGGATATATGAAGACCATCCGTTTTTCTATCATAATGGTTGCTTTATTATTTATACCATTAATATACATTCAAAATATATATTTATCGTTTTTAACAGTATTTCTGATAGGAGTTTTTACCGCCGCTGAAGTAATGGTTTTTGCATGCGCCAAAAACAATGAATTACTGGAAAACGCCGGAACAGCAATCGCTTTTACAAACGCATTAGTAATGTTAGTAGGGGCTATATTTCAGCCGTTGCTTGGTGTTTTACTAGATGTATTTTGGACCGGAACCTTATCGACACAAAATACACGAATTTATGAAATTTCAAATTATCAAAACTCCATTTTAACGCTTCCAATCTGTTTAATCGCAGCGTATGTACTATCAATTTTTACAAAAGAAACGATACATACAGAAAAAGAATTTTTAGAAATAGATAGAAAATAGTGGTGCGCCCTGCAGGATTCGAACCTGCGACCCTCGGCTTAGAAGGCCGATGCTCTATCCAGCTGAGCTAAGGACGCAAAATATAATACATGCGAATCTTATATTATTATGATCTAGACTAATACAGTAATTCCACATTTTTATCAAGTAATTTTTAAAATTCACCCTTAAAAATCAATAAAATTATATTATTTCCAGCAATCTCTTATAGGCATCATTTAGTTGATCACCTGACGTACAATATGGTGGTATAAAATATAATACTTCTTTTAATGGTCTGACAATAAAGCCGCATGCCTGCATATCTGATACTATATTAGCCATTTTATAGGACGAAGAATTTTCAATAGAAAACGCGCATATTGTACCAAGAATCCTAACTTTGTTCACAGATTTATGTGCAATTAACTTTTTTGCCCAACACATATGAATTTGATTTATCTCATTGATATTTCTAAGGGTTTTTGATCGCTGCAATATGTCAAATGATACCAATGCCGCTGCACAGCCTAACGGATTCGCTGTGTAAGAATGTCCATGTACAAACGCTTTGTTGAACGAATCATCGAGAAAAGCATCATATATTTTTTCAGTTGTTATCGTTAATGACAGCGGCAAAAAACCACCGGTTATACCTTTTGAAATACATAATATATCTGGGCAATACTTTTGATCTCCATTATTAAGATGTTCAAGTGCAAGCATTTTTCCGGTTCTATAAAATCCTGTCATGACCTCATCAAAAATAATTATGACCTCATTTTTTCTAGATATATCAACTATTTGTCGCAAAAACTCAGGACGCACCATTCGCATTCCCCCTGCGCCTTGGATCATGGGTTCTACAATTATCACAGCAGTATGTTCTCCATATTCACTCAAATATTTTTGATATTCATCAATGGCTTTTTTTTCTTTTTCATCTACTAATTCATCGCCAATCCAAGTAGAAGGCCAAGATATTTTAAAACTGTCAAAGCATAAATCTCGAAATGTCTCATGATATCCAGATCCTACGCTCATTGCTCCAACTGTATCTCCGTGATATCCTCCATAGAAACTTACAAACTTTTTCTTGTTATGAAATCCTTTGTTTTTCCAATATTGATATGCCATTTTCAAGGCGATTTCTACTGAGGTTGAGCCATTATCGGAAAAAAAGAATTTACACAATTGCTCTGGTAAAATCGACGATAATTTTTTGCAAAGATTTTCTGCTGCGTCATGAGTAAATCCCGCAAATATCATATGTTCCAGAGTTTTTGCCTGCTCATAAACCGCATCTGCGATTTCTTTATTTGCGTGCCCATGCAAATTCACCCACCAACTTGAGATCAAATCCAGATATTTTTTACCCGCTTCATCAAAAACATATGCCCCTTCTCCGCGAACAATTTTAATACTCGGAAGTGCAGTTTTTTCTTGAGTAAAAGGTCGCCATATTCGCGTTGTATTTATCATTTAAATAAATCCTTCAATTGTTGCGCAAGTTTTTTTTCATAAAGATTTGTTTTATTTATATTTTTTATTATATCCAATTCGTCTAAAATTTTAACTGAAGAATATTTTTCTATAGCTTTGACATTATCGGTATTCCTTTCTCCATTTACAATGATACCTAATAACTCGATTTTTCGATTCTTTAAAGCTTCAACACTAAGACATGTATGATTTATGGTTCCTAAAGATGATCTTGCAATCAAAATCACTGGTAACTTTGTTTGTTTTATGAAATCTATATAAAACTCTTTTTTATTAAGTGGTACCAGCAACCCGCCAGCAGCTTCAATTAATAAATTTTCACAGATGGGAATTGTAATGTTAGATGTATTAATAGTCATCCCTTCTTTTTCAGCAGCCAAATGAGGAGAAAACGGATTTTTGAATTGATATGCTTCTGGATATACTGCAGCACCTGATAATTTTCTGACACTTAGCGAATCACTATCGCACCCTGTTTGAATCGGTTTCCAGTAACTATATTTAGTATGCAGACAAATCCAAGAAGAAACCGTTGTCTTTCCAACATCTGTATCTGTTCCGACAATCCAAAATTTCATTATTATCTCCCGAGGATCGCAAAAAAAACTTTATAGGAAACTTGCAAAGGATCTTTAATGTTCACTAATTTTTTTATTGAATCAATATTATGCTGATATCCAGAAATATTAGCTCCAATAAGTTTCAGATATCTCATGAAATCTTTTGCCGAATTAAAATTCATAACATATTTTTTTTCATCAAACTTTTTATAGGATGAATCAAGTGAGCAGCAAAAAGACAGGATTTCATCTCTTGATTTATATTTTATCGGAGATTTCAATCCTAATTTATCTAATAATTCATACCAATTACAAAAAGTACCCAAAATCGGCATAGAAAACGCAATATTTTTGCAGTAACACAATGATTTTTCTACAAAAAAATCAATATCCTTAAACCACTGAAATGACATGCTTGAAATTACCATATCATATTCCGTTAAATCTATTGCTTCAGCATTTCCATACAGAAAATTGATTTTTTGAAATTTCCTTGCAGCAACATCCAGCATTTCGCTTGAAATATCGTTTAAAGTTATGGATGTATCTTTAAAAAATTTTAAAATTTCCTTTGCTAGCAACCCCGTTCCTGCGCCAACATCCAAAATATTGCTTGGCATACTCAAGTTTCCATTTTCGATCGATTCATAAATCAATTGCATTAATTTACTAGCGATTTCTTTATGACATATCGCAGATTCATCGTACGTTTTCGCAGCTTTTCCGAAATTAAGGCCAGTCAATTTATCAAATGACATTTTCTATAAAATTCATAATACATTTATACACAGCTTTCGGATTATCATATCCTAAAGTATGTCCGTTGCAATTTATAAATTTTACACTGCAATTATTTATTTTATTATCATCTAAAAAATTGTCTTTTATCAATAAGTTATCTACGATAGGATCATTTTCACCGGCAATAATTAAAGTATTTAAATCATTAGGAATCAAAAAATTTAATTTTAACATCTCCAAATCTTGTAACAGCAGATCGACATTAATTTGATTAAAATTAATATTAGGAAATGCGCAATTTTTTCTAAACTCCTGTAATACCTCAATAGGCGACTCCTTAAATGCGGATATCATTTTTTCTAAAATCATAGACCTATTTTTGTTTAATTTAGTATTATTGCCTAAAAAATTCACAAACGATTGAATTCCGACAACAGCTGATAACTTTATTTTACCTGTACGATTTTTTTCTAATAATTTTATAAATCCTATAGAATGACCAATCCCTATCCACGAAATATCTGACATACCTTCATGCGGCTCGAATAAATTATTTTCAAAATATCCAACATCATAAAAAACACAGCGGTAATCAACAAACAATTGGACAATGTTTTCCCAATACGAATTGTCATATCCCCAACCGTGATGAAAAATAAAACCTGATTTTTTAATACTTTGCAACATTTTTAATTTTCCAAATACAAATAAAAACTATAATTTTCTTATAGATACATTAACAAATTATTTCTTTTTGGCGTTGTTTCGTTTATAATTAGTTGTATAGTATAATACTTAAAAGTGATTCACTTACTAAATTTGATTATTATAAATGAATATCTTTATATATTATAATTTATTGATTTGTTATGGATATAAATAACTTTGAATGAATAGTCACTATTATAAATTACAGCAACAATGGTACAAAGTTGTTGGGGTAAATTTTTATAAAGTTTTCTCTTGAATGTTTGCTATATTTTTTATTAAAATGGGATAAGGCAATTATTCGTAACATAATCTTTATCTTATTTAAAAAAGGAGCAGGTGCAACGTAATTTGCAAAAAATCACTTAAAAACTATAAAGCGAATTATATGTGCAACTATGTAATGGATTGTTATAATACGGAAATAAAAATGATAACTGAATATATTAAGTGCGTTATAGAGTTAATGTTTGGTTTAAGTATGTTTATAAATGCGATATTATTTATACCGCAAGCTGTAAAGATATATAAAACAAAAAACACAAGCGGTCTTTCCTGCACAACCTTTGCTGGATTCAATGTTATACAGATGTTTACGATTATGCATGGATATATTCGTAATGATTACGTGTTAGTGGTTGGGAACGCTCTGAGTTTATTTACATCGGGGATCATTACTTTTTTAATTTTTTTTTGCAAGAACAAAAGAAAACCCTGTAATCGTTCCCATATCACATAAATGTATTGTCTGTTTTTTATGGAACAAAATATGGAACCTTTTTTATTTTAGAGTGTACTATTGGAGGATTTAATAAATGGATACTAACAAATGCGTAAGATGGAGCAAAGAAGCGTCAGATTTTTTTGAAACAGCAGCAGAGAATAGTTTAACACTAGACGTTGTCATATCACATGGATGTTTAAGTCAAACTGGAGCTGGATTTGAAGAACTTGTAAATTCATTAAATAGTATCAGCATTAAAAAAAAGATAAAAAAAATTATCGTTACAGATACTGCATATCTATATAGGCATTATTTATATGATTTCGTAAAATATTCCAATGAAACCATTTCAACTTCATGGTTCTTAAACAATCATGCCAGCCTTTCAAAATTAGAAATTGAGCATGAATATAAATTGTGGCACAAGGGATTAGAAACAAACGACTTTAAATTTTGGCAAAAAGAAATATATAAAATTTATGAAGGAGATGAAAATGGAAACGGCATCATACAAGAATTTAGAGAATTAATAATAGCAGATGCAACTATCGCCTCTAGCAAAGGAAATGGAACATTTCAACAAAGCGTTGACTTTTTATTGGAAGAAAGCGCCTATGTATGCGCACATCTTCAAAATAGCAATCTAGTTTATCCTATTATTTTTACTCCTTCATTCCTTTATATAATTAAAGAATATGCTAATATTCGACAATTTAACTACAAAATCTCAAAAAATGCACAGTCTAGCTACAAAAAATACAATGTGTCCGAAGAGTTAGTGGACAAAGAAATTATAGATTTTATGAAAAACGCTGTATCGAATGTCAATTTTTTCGTGATAGATAAAAACGCAAACTACCTTTGTAGAAACAAAGAATTTGCAAAAATTGCAGAAAATATAAAAGCCTATGAGCTAGATCAAAAATCATGGGAGAGCTGCAAAAGCGTTATGAAATCTCGAAAACAAGTAATTGTTGAAGAAGAATTTAATGGAACACATTATTTGTCGGTAAAGGCGCCATTAATAATAAATGATACCGTAAAAGGAGTTATAGGGCTTGCTGTAGATAGAACTGACAGCAAAAAAGCTGAACAATTACAAATCAGCAATGAAATACAAAAACTAAAAATACAGAACCAAGAAGAATTTAATAAATTTACATCTCAAATGGCGCATGATATACGATCTCCGTTAGCAACTTTAGGTATGATTGCAGAGGCTTGTAATAATATCCCTGAAAAAGAACACATCGCGTTGAGAAGCGTTATTGGCACTATTAGAGATATCGCGGATAATCTTTTACACAAATACAAAGAACATGAAAATGAATGTAATTCTCTGGAACAAAACACCAGTCAAAAAATGTTGGTTAACCTCGCTTTATCTGAAATAATAGGACAAAAAAAATATCAATATAAGGATATAAATGTAAAATTCAATTATGACTTTGATCAATCTAGTAACTTCGTTTTTATAAAGTGTAATTATTTCAGATTTAGTTGTATGATTTCTAATCTAATAAACAATTCAGTAGAAGCGTTGCCAAACTCTGAAGGAGTTGTTGATGTCAGTTTATTGGTAGAGAATCACAATATAAAAATTTCCATAAAAGATAATGGAAAAGGTATGCCGCAAGAATTCCTCAGCAAAATTCTAGACAATATTCCGGTTGAAAGTACTAAAGAAGGCGGATATGGCATAGGATTAAGGAATACCATGAATACTTTACATCTTTTTGATGGAAAGATAGGAGTAGAATCAAAAGAAAACGCTGGAACCACAATTATCCTTACATTTCCAGTCGCACAACCTCCAGAATGGATTTTAAAAGAATTGGAATTAAAAAGTGGAAGCGTTATTGTTGTCCTAGATGATGATGCCTCAGTTCACCATATATGGGGTAAAGTTTTAGAAAAATATAACTCTGATTTAGAGATAAAATATTTTGAATATGGAAAAGATGCAATTAATTTTATAAATTCATCAAAAGAAAAAGATAAAATATTTTTATTAACAGATTTCGAGCTTCGAAACCAAGAACTTAATGGAGCAGATGTCATAAATAGAACTGATACTCAAAATCAATCTATTATTGTAACAAGCATCACTAATAATAAGACTATATTAGATTTTTCTGAACAAACAGGAGTTAAGATACTCCCGAAAAGCCTCATAAATCAGGTCCCTACAATCATAATACAAGATGATGATTTGTCCCCTGCAGATATGATCATACTAGATGACTATGAGCCTTTTGCAGAGCTACTAGCAGACTTCTTTAAAACAAAAGGTAAAAAGGTAGACACATATTACAATTCCATAGGACTTTTAAATACGATAGTAAACTATCCTAAAGATACAAAAATTGTAATGGACAACGAGCTTAAAGAACAAATGACAGGAATAGAGTTAGCTGAAAAACTCAAAAACGCCGGATATTCAGAACTATATCTATTATCCGGTAAGCAATTTGATCGAAATGAAGTTCCAAATTATCTAAGAACTATATTAAAAGATGATCATAATTATCTTGAAAAGTTATACACAACAATTTTTTAAGATAATTATTTTATGTTTTACTAGTAGGAAATCAGAGTACGATTAATTATAAATCTGATTTCCTTCCGAAGTTGCCTTTATCTTCTTTGTCGATTAAAAACCCGTCAATAATCTCTTCATCTTTTGTACTATTGTTTTTTACTTCAATAAATTCATTAGATTCGCTCATTGCGATTCTTGGTATCCTCATTACAAACTTTGATCCTACTCCAGATTCGCTTTCTACAGTAATTGTTCCCCCTAAATATTCAGTGTATTTTTTCGTTAATGATAAACCAAGACCTGCTCCCGACTTCTTTGATACATTATTTTGAAATGGATCAAAAATATTATTAAGTCTATCAGAAGGAATACCAACACCAGTATCAATCACTGAAAATTCAACAAAATCTACACCACCTTTTACTAAAGGCGCAACACGTAAAGTAACTTTCCCAAATTCTGTAAATTTAGCTGAATTACTCAAAAGATTAAGTAAACACTGCCTCAATTTAGTCGCATCAGTATACATAGAGCCAATATCCTTAGCGCACTCTAAAAACAAAGAGTTGTCATGCTCCGTAATTAGAGGCATAGTAAGACCTTCAACATCTTTTACTATGGTTTGAACCTCGATATTTTCGAAAAACAGCTGCGTTTTTCCAGCCTCAATTTTAGATAAATCTAAAATTTCATCAATTAACGATAATAAATGTTTTGCTGATCCAATGATTTTTCGTAAATCGTCTGCAGAGACAGTATCCTTTCTGTCTAAAGCTTCTTCTTGCAAAATTTCGCTGTATCCTATGATCGCGTTGATAGGCGTCTTTAGCTCATTACTCATATTTGTCAGAAACTTACTTTTGGCAGCATTGGCCTCATCCGCTACAGACTTAGCTTTTTCAAGTTTTAAATTTGAATCTTCTAATTCTTTTGCTTTCATTTCTAAATCAATGGTTCTTTCTGCTACTTGGTTTTCCAAAAGAGCCGCGTTATTAGCTAATTTTTTTTCTACTTCTTTCCTTCGATTAATATCTAGTGTAGCTAAAACTATATGCAACTCTCCTTCTATATTAATAGGGCTTGCAGAACAGATAGACCAAAAACTTCCACCTCCAAAACTTTGAGCTAACACTTCATAATTGAGAACATTAATATTAGATGAAGCCGCATTCATTATATATTGTTTATCATCATCATATATAAATAAACTCCATAAATTCGTTGTATTTAAACTTTCCCTATCAATCCTGAATAAAGTCATAGCTGATAAATTTATCCGCATTATCTTGCCATCCGAGGCTCTGAAAATAGCAATTGCAAGCGGAGTGGATTCAGAAATCTTAGTTGAAATTTCCAATCGATCTTTCGTCTTATTATAAAACCTTGCTAAAATGAGGCATAAAAACAACCAAGAAGCAACCAAAATCAAAACAATAATAGGAATACTTTCTAGCATTTGCTTAGCAAGTGCTTCAAAAGTAGATCCATCTGTCGCGACTATTATATAAAATTTATTTCCCAACATATGTTCAGGAATTTTTATTTCGCCCTTATATAAAGTAAATTCACTAGATTCAACATTGACATTTGATATACCGAATGAAATAGATTGCAGCTTCTCAACTAAATGCAGGCCAAGAGCAATAACACTTCTTTTGCTTTTCGCATTGGTCGGCAATGAATTTAAAGATACATAACGACGGCAATCCGGAGAAATTATATAAAACATTCTAGGAAATGAACCCTCTTTCATTTCATTCATGTAAGTTTCATATTGATCCCATTTTACAATAAATTCAAAAAAGTATTTGCCTTTTTTCCCTGCTAAAGTCATCTCTCTTTTTACGATGTTTTTAACAACGATGCTGTTGTCTTCCAGCTGATCAATTGAAAAAATGACTTTGTCATCGATATTTTTCATTTTCTCCGAAGCCGGATCTAAAGCCTCACTGGAATTCGCAGATGAACCCAATAAAAACTTTCCACTCTCTTCATATATATTTATAGCAGCAATGGTTTTATTTTTAGATATTAATGACTCGATACATGACTTAGTATTTTTTATATCACTTAAATTGCTAAGTTTAATGTCATATAACATTAAATTAATATCTTTATTAGTATTTTCAAATTGAAGTCCGATATATTTTGAAAGCCCACTTCCTTCGTCTTCAAGGAATGTGTCAACACATTTTGACGCATCTTTTTCAGACGAAGATTTTATAAATTTTATACCGATAAATAACGGAATTAACACACATGCCAATAATATACATGTAGCTTTAATAATATTCAGAGCTTTTCTTAACATCATGCACCCAACACAAAACTCATGCTATGATCGTATATTGTTTAAGTTACTATTTTGTAAACAATGAGTGGTTTTTTAATATTATTTTTGGACGAAACGCATTTTGTGCGCTTTTAAGACATAGAAACTTCCAAAAGCTATCAGTAATAATCCAGCAATTATAAATAAATCTGGAACCTTATCGTAGATAAAGAAATCTATTAAAGTTGACGGAATCAGCATCGTGTATGTTGCTGAAGCTAAGCCTGAACTTGTGGATAATTTAAACGCGTGGATTATGCAATATTGTGCAGCTGCTCCTATAATTCCCCCCAAAAATAAAATGCAAACATGAGACAATTTTAATGGCATAAACAAATCGAATCCAATAAAAAAAGATATCAATATTAAAAGTAAATGATGATAAAAAATAATAGTCAATTCACTTTCCGTTGCTGATAATCGTTTTATAATTACTTGATTTAGCGCAGCAATAACAGCTCCTATTGCTGCAAACATCACTCCGAAATGGAAAACACCTCCAAAGGGTCTGAATGCCAACAATACTCCCGCAAACCCAATTGCAACGGCTATGGCATCCCGTATATAAAATTTCTCTTTCAAAACAACAACACTAAGTGGAATCACAAAAATTGCTGTAGAATACCCAACAACTATTACATCTGTCATCGCATCATATTTATATGCCAACATAAATGCATATGTGCCTATAGATGCCAAAATTGATCTAAAAATATTTTCTCTTATCCTATTAGTCTTTAAGGGATTTTCTTTTCTATAAAAAGCTAGAATTAACAATGGAATAAATCGTAAAATTGTTCTGAAAAAAGTTACCTGATTCACGCCATAGATCGGCATAAAATACTTCATGATTGCATCGGAAAACGCATATAAACATACGCCTATAATTATAAAAATATATCCGAGTTTTCTATTATTCATTGTAAGAATACCTTGATAACGAAATATTTTCCAAAGGGACTAGAAAAAATCTATCAAAAAACGGCAATGCACTTAGATACGCGCGAAAATTTAAAAAAATCTTTTTATGATCCCAACTACGAAAAAGGTTCATTAGACGGTATTATTCGACATTCATATCGGTTTCCGTAACTTCTGTTAACAACTCACCATTACTTCTAATTAACTGTTCAATTTTGCTGGCAATCTCAGGATGATCCTTCAAAAATTGACGAGCCGCTTCCTTTCCTTGCCCTAACTTCTGATCTCCAAACGCATACCATGATCCTGATTTATCGACTGCTCCAATTTTTACACCGATATCAATAAATTCACCAGTTTTCGAAATGCCCTCACCGTAAATAATATCGAAATCCACAACTTTAAATGGCGGTGCAACTTTATTTTTAACGACTTTCACCCTTACTTGATTTCCAATTACCTGTTCTTTTTCTTTTAAGGTACCAACTTTCCTGATATCCAAACGAACAGATGCATAAAATTTAAGAGCATTTCCTCCGGTTGTTGTTTCAGGATTTCCAAAAAACACGCCTATTTTCATTCTAATCTGATTGATGAAAATCATTATGCAATTGGACTTTGATACCGTCGATGTCAACTTTCTTAACGCTTGACTCATCAAACGCGCTTGCAATCCCATGTGCGAATCACCCATTTCCCCTTCTATTTCAGCCTTTGGAACGAGAGCAGCAACGCTGTCAATGACTATAACATCAAGCGCCCCAGATCTAACTAAAGTATCCGCAATTTCTAAAGCCTGCTCTCCGGTATCAGGTTGAGACAGCACCAATGAATCAACATTAACACCTAAATTTTTAGCATATACAGGATCAAGAGCATGCTCGGCATCGATATAGGCGCATGAACCGCCTTTTTTTTGCGCCTCAGCGACAGCATGCAAAGCCAAAGTCGTCTTACCAGAGCTTTCAGGCCCAAAAATCTCAATAATCCTTCCTTTAGGAAAACCGCCGATTCCAAGCGCCATGTCTAACCCCAAAGAACCGGTAGGAATAGTCTCTATTTCCACTACGCTGCCACGTTGGCCAAGTTTCATGACTGATCCCTTGCCGAATGCCTTTTCTATCTGACTTAATGCAACTTCTAGCGCCTTTTCCTTATCCATTTGTGAATCCTCTTTTAAGTAGTCTTGTGTGATATGATAGAACGTAATATTAACATACTAGGAATAAACATAATAGGAATAAATAAGAAGTAATTCGTCCATCCAATTGCATCAGCGATTGCTCCGGACGTCATTCTATAAACCGCTCCGCCGCAATCATAAAACGCCCACAAAAGCGCATATTGCGTCGCACAATATTTTTTATCGCAAAGACTATATAAAAATGCAATAAAGGATGTCCCCATAGCTCCACCGGTAACATTTTCTATAAATATCGTAAAATAAAGCATATGTATATTGTGCCCGGCAACAGATAACGCAACATACGCAAAGCAGGAAAACGCATGAGCCATAGCAGAATAAAACATCGTAATTCTTATTCCAAAATTTTTTATAAGATATCCTCCGACAATTCCTCCAATCAATGTCGCGACCGAACCAAATACTTGCACAACATTAGCGATTTCTAACATCGAAAATCCAAGATCTACATAAAAAGGCTTCGCCATTTTATGCGCCATTATGTCCCCAGCTCGGAACAAAACAACGACCGCTATTAATTTTTTCCATTCATCTCTCTTCATGAAAAATCGGAACGGGCAAACTAAACACTCAAAAATTGTTGTTTTTAAAACTCTTATAAAGAGTATTTTCGATTTAATACTTTGTTCATATGATTTCACCATATTTGATATTTGTTTTTCATTTTTGGTTTTTACTACACGCGGCTCATCGATGTGAAAAATTAAAAATGTACATAAGAATATAGAAAAAGCCATAACGGAATATGCAGAATTCCAACCAAAATAATAAGCTAAATATAATGAAATACACTTTGAAAAGAACATTCCTATTCTGTATCCAAAAATAAAAACTCCGGCAATTGGTCCTAACATTTTTTCTTTTGCTTTATCAAGTTGATACGCATAAAGTGACATATCCTGACAACCATCAGCAAAAGCAACTATACATGCACATAATATCAGCTGGAATAAACTTGTTTCAGGCTTGCAGCAAGACATCCCTGTCAAACCAAGAAATAGAAGGATATGACTTGCAAGGGCCCACCCTCTTCGTCTACCAAATTTTTTTGATAAAATCGGGAAATTGAGTCTATCGATAAAGGGCGCCCATAGGAATTTCAACGTAAATGGCCAGTGTAATAATGAAAATAACCCTATTGCTGTATTTGAAACACCACAGTCTTTTAACCATAAATCTAATATTGTGAGTGTTAATAAAAATGGCACTCCACAAGAAAATCCTAAAAAAAATCTAGAACCTATCCTGGGATTACAATATGTTTTAACAAAATCGCCTAAAATAGACGTTAAGCTCATTTATCTAATCTACTCATTTTTTTACGAGTATTCGGATCCAAATACCTCTTCCTCAATCTGATTGAGGTAGGCGTAACCTCCACCCGTTCATCATCTTGAATATATGATAATGCCTGCTCTAATGAAATAGCCCGAGGCGGAGATAATTTAATATTTTCATCTTTTCCTGACGCTCTCATGTTTGTCAGTTGTTTTGTTTTTGTAGGATTCACGTCTAAGTCGTTATCTTTACTATTTTCACCTATGATCATACCCTCATATACAGAATCTCCAGGTTTGACGAATAAGGTTCCACGTTCTTCTAAATAAAACAGCGCATATGGGATCGCGCTACCTTGTGAATTAGATATTAATACACCTCTTAATCTCCTTTCAACCGATCCCTTATATGGCTCATAGCCGCAAAACGACCTGTTCATTATACCACTGCCACGAGTATCTGTAAGAAATTCGCTATGATATCCGATTAATCCTCTCGTTGGAATTAAAAACTTGATCCTTGTTTTCCCAGCACCAGATGGTCGCATATCGAGCATAACACCTTTACGTAAAGTAATTTTCTCGATAATCAAGCCTGTAAATTCATCATCTGTATCAATGTATAATTCCTCCATGGGCTCGAGTTTTTCACCAGATTCACTTGTTTTGTACAAAACCTGAGGTCGGCTGATTGATAACTCAAATCCTTCTCGTCTCATTGTTTCTATTAGAATACCGAGTTGTAACTCTCCTCTTCCAGCGACTTCAAATGCGTCCTGATCATCTGATCTTTTTATGGAAATCGAGATATTACCCTCAGCCTCTTTTTCCAATCTATCCCAAATCATTCGCGACGTCAGTTTCTTGCCTTCTTTTCCTCCCAAAGGAGAATCATTTATAGAAAAAATCATAGACAGTGTCGGAGGATCAATTGGAAGAGCTGTAATTGGAATCGTAATACTCGTAGAAGCTATCGTATCCGCAACAGTTGCCGTTTGCAGTCCTGCAATTGCAATAATATCGCCGCATTTCGCACCTTCTACAGGAATACGCTTCAATCCCTCAAACGATAACAATTTAGTAAGCCTCGCTTTTTCGACAATTTCATTTTTGCTATTAATTGCATGCACGGAATCGTTAATATTAGCGGTTCCTGTCAGAATTTTTCCCGTTAGAACTCGCCCAAGATATTGGTCATAATCAAGCATAGTAACGAGCATACTAAACGGCGCTTCTTCATCAACTTCAGGAGCATTAACATGCTTTACAATAGTATTTAATAGCGGTGTAAGATCGTTCCTCTCATCTTCAAGTTTTGAAACTGCCCACCCGTTTCTTCCAGACGCATATAATATAGGGAAATCCAGTTGCTTTTCGTTGGCTCCGAGTGCAACAAATAAATCAAAAACCTCATCGATAACTTCTGTAACTCTGGCATCCTGTTTATCTATCTTGTTTATTACAACGATAGGATTTAGATTAAGCGCCAGCGCTTTTGTAAGTACAAACTTTGTTTGAGGCATAGGCCCTTCAGAAGCGTCCACAAGAAGCAATACTCCATCAACCATGCTGAGAATTCGTTCAACTTCTCCGCCAAAATCTGCGTGTCCGGGAGTATCAGCGATGTTTAACTTTATATCATTCCAAATAAAACTCGTACATTTCGCAAGAATAGTAATTCCGCGTTCCCGCTCCAAATCATTGTAGTCCATAGCACAATTTTCTAAATGTTGATTATTGCGAAATAGTCCGCTTTGACGAAACATAGCGTCTACTAAAGTGGTTTTCCCATGGTCAACATGAGCAATTATAGCGAAATTACGAATTTCTTTGGTCAATCTAGTTCTCCAGATTAAAGTTATGAGAGATGAATAATATAAATCTTATTTATGGAAAAGTCATTAAAATGACTAGTGTTTTTAACTTCTTTTTAACTCTAGTAAGGATACAACAATATTGCAGCCTCTTTAACTATCTATAAAATAAGGATTAATTAAAATGTTTGCAATAGTTTCTTTTATAATCGCTATGTTTTCCCATATAAATGTAAATGCTATGCATCAAACTCCAGAGCCAATAATAATAAAAACACAACGAACAGACCGCGCCGTAGCAAAGAATTTTGCAGCGGCTAACAATAACACTCTTGTCGTGTTTGATTGCGATGAAGTACTAATAACGCCAATAGATCCTATTTTGCAACCTAAAAACAGAACACATTTTCATGAAATGTTTGATGGACACAGTGAAATAGATCTTAGTATTCTAACGCGAGACATGAACGTTCAATTATTAGACCCTAATTGGCCATTTTTAATTCAAGACTTACAATGCAGAGGTATTAAAACTATATTGTTAACAGCTTGTCTTATCGGGGAATATGGATGTATACCTTCGATGGAAGAAAGGAGACGGAATCAATTGCTTAAATTTAACATTGATTTTAAACAATCATGGCCCGATGAAGATAGGATAGAATTTTCAAAATTTATTGATGAATTAGACGAAGATAGAATACCAAATTTTTCAGATGGTATGCTGTTTTCCCTATATGCAGACAAAGGCGCTATTCTTGGCGCATTTTTAAAAAGAATGAATATAACTCCCAATAAAATCATTTTTATTGATGATCAACAGTATAATCTTGAATCTGTTCTCACAATGTGTCAAGTATCAGGGATAGAATTTGTTGGTATTTTATACACATGCTGTAACACAATTGATAGTAATCTAGATATAGAAAAAGCAAACAGGCAAGCCGAGATTCTTAAGAAAGAAAAGAGATGGGTGTCACATACGGATATATAAAAAAATTTTCAATAGCCGATGCAAAAATTCTTTCAGAGCTTCACAAACAGTGTTTTACTGAAAATTGGGATGAAAATAACTTTCGAAATATGTTAACTGATAACCATTATTTTGGATTTATCATTTCCGATGTCGATAAAATCAACTGTGGCTTTGCGCTATGTAAGCATCTTTTTGAAGAAATTGAAATAATAACATTCTGTGTATTGCCTAAACACAGAAGATATGGATTTGGAAAATTGCTTATAAATGAAGTAATAAAATACGCAAATACAATACCAAATTCAAAAATATTTCTAGAGGTTTCAAAAGACAACATTGCGGCAATCAATCTTTATCAATCTATCGGATTCAAAAAAATTGCGAGAAGAAAAGATTATTACAAAACGCAAAATGGACTTATTGACGCGAATATTATGATGCTGGAAATAAAAAATCCAGCAACTGAATAGACTAGCTGCCGGATTTTCGGTTTTAAAACTTATATGCAATTTAGGTTATATATCAGCCTTTTATTTTATAGTCTATCCAACCGATATTGCCATCGCACCTCTTATACACAACATTAATAGCGTTATTAGATATATTTTCAAAAATAAAAACGCCTTTGTTTTCATCTAATTTCCTAGAAGCATCACTTACACTCAATAGAGGTAAATCTTCTAGAATTTCAGCGATAATCATCGGTGCATCTTTTTCTTCTGTAAGGGAATTATCATACTCATTAAACTCTACCGGCCGACTTTTGCAAGAACTTCTGCAGGATATTTTTTTCTTTTTTCGCATTTGCTGATCTAATTTTTGTATTGTTCCAAGAAAACTTGCCGTTGGATCATCGCTCTCGTTAGTCGCATGATACGTGCTGCCATTTTTGGTTTTTGCGGAAATATCGCATTGGAATAAATATGTTTCCTTTTTCATGACAATACTGACATCTATGAATTCATCCCCAAACTTTTCCGCTAAAGTAACGCAAGTTTCCTCAGCACGAGATGTCAACGCCTTACCTATTTCCATATGGCGGCCTGTAAATGAAAATTTCATAAATACCTCCAAGCATTACATTAATTACTATAAAACCTATATAATATTAGTATAATTAAAATATTAAAAAAAAACATCTTGCATTATAATTATATTTTTTCGTTTATAATCACTATTAATCTTGAAAAAATGCCATAGCTATATAAATTATCTATAATTTTTGAATATTTGACTTTAGAAACACAATATACATCATATATATTAATATAGTACTTTTTATATTCAGCGTTGTGGTTGTATTAGTCTTTAAAGGAATTATTAATGTTCAAAAGCCTTGCAAATGCCGTGCGATTTTTGTCAATTCACCAAGTGGGAAGTGCAAATAGCGGTCACCTTGGTCTTCCTCTTGGAATGGCTGATACTCTTACAGCTTTATTCAAGAATTTCTTAGTATTTGATCCTGAGAATCCTAAATGGCCGAACAGAGATAGATTGGTGCTTTCGGGCGGACACGGATCAGCAATGTTATATGCGCTTTTATATCTCACAGGATATAAAGAAATGTCGCTCAATGAACTAAAAAATTTCAGAAAACTTGGGTCAAAAACTTCCGGACATCCGGAATATAATTTAAATTGTGGGATTGAATCGACAACTGGCCTGCTCGGACAGGGATTTGCAAACGCCGTTGGTATGGCAATCGAAGAAAGAATTTTGAACGCCCGTTTCGGTGATGACTGCGTCAATCATTATACATACGTATGCGCGGGCGATGGTGATTTAATGGAAGGAATTACACACGAAGCAAGCGCAATCGCCGGAAATTTATCTCTAGGACGTCTTATTGTTCTATTTGATGATAATAATATAACAAGTGATGGAGAAGTCGGCATATCCACAAACGAAGATACGTTAAAGCGCTATGAATCTTATGGATGGCATGTTTTATCTGCTGATGGACATTGCGAAAATTCAGTTTCTGATGCAATTCAAACCGCGAAAACAGATACACGGCCGTCTATAATTGCATGTAAAACGCACATTGGATTTGGAACATCCCGCCAGGATACATCAAAAGCTCATTCTGGCGCACTCTCAAAAGATGAGTTAGCAGAAACCCAGAAAAACCTAAATTGGAATTATGGGCCATTTGAAATTCCTGAGTATATAGAAAAAACATGGAAAGTTATTGGAAAACGGCATCAGAAAACATGCGAAAACTGGTTTAAAACACAATCGGAAAAATATGGATCTCCAGAATTTGAATTTTCTGAAAATCTTAGAAGGGCTTTTAGGTCGATCCGTAAAGGATACTTTGTTTCACGTCCATTTGCAGCCACTCGTGTGAGTTCTAAAGAAATTATATCGGAAATTGTAGATGTTTCCGATTTATTAATTTCCGGATCTGCCGATTTAGGTTCCTCTACTGGGTGTCTTACAAATAACATGAAAGCAATTAATAAAAAAGATTTTTCTGGAAATTACATACATTACGGAGTTCGCGAACACGCGATGGGAGCAATCATGAATGGCATAACAGCTGGACGGAAAATCCGCTGTTTTGGTGGAACTTTTTTTGTTTTCAGCGATTATATGCGGCCTGCGATAAGAATGAGTGCACTAATGAATATCCCAACTATATATATTTTCAGCCATGACTCGATAGGAGTTGGAGAAGATGGCGCAACTCATCATCCGGTAGAACAGCTTCCGTCTTTGCGTGCCATTCTGAATTTGAATGTATTTCGCCCCGCAGATGCCATGGAAACAATGGAATGCTGGGAATATGCATTAAAAAGTACGCGACCTTCGGCTTTAATCTTAACAAGGCAAGATGTTTTGAGCGTCAGATTTTCCGGGAAAACGAACCTCTGTGAAAACGGAGGATATCTACTACATGAAGATAGTACATCGGGAGACGCCCTTGTAACGCTTATCGCTACCGGCTCAGAAGTCAGTATCGCGCTTGAAGTAAAAAAGATGCTCAATGATAAAAAAATATCCGTTAATATCGCAAGTATTCCATGCTGGAATTTATTTGATGAGCAATCTTTGCGCTATAAAGAGCATGTACTTGGAAATGGACTGCGTGTCGGAATAGAAGCATCCAATGGCTTCGGATGGGAAAAATATTTAGGGCGAAATGGATTGTTTTTTGGTGTAAATAATTTTGGGAAATCCTGCCCTTGTTTAGAAAATTATAAGTATTTTGGTTTAACATCTCAGAATATCTGCGATCATATTTTAAGCTTAAATTGGTAATTTTTGTTAATGGGAGATAAAGATGAATATAGCAATCAATGGATTCGGGAGAATCGGAAGACTAGTATTAAGAGCATTTTTCGAAACCAACAAATACGATTTCAACATCGTTGCAATTAACGACCTACTTAACATAGACACAGCAATACATCTTTTAAAACACGATTCCGTCCATGGAAAATTTCACGCAGATGTTCAGAAAATTTCTGAATCAGAATTAGCAATAAACGGGACAAAAATAACTTATATATCAAAAAAATCTCCCGCAGAATTGCCATGGGAATCTCTTGATATTAATTTAGTTTTAGAATGCACGGGGCTGTTTAACACCAAAGAAAAATGCAAGGAACATCTTACATCCGGAGCAAAAAAAGTACTAATTTCCTGTCCATCTGAGGATGCAGATAAAACTATTGTTTTCGGAGTAAATTGTGACTCCATAGATAAAGCTAACGATATCATCGTTTCAAATGCTTCCTGTACAACAAACTGTCTAGCTCCTGTAGTAAAGACAATTCATGAAGAAATAGGAATACTGAACGGATTTGCCACAACAATTCACTCATATACAGGAGATCAACGACTTGTAGATATGGGACATAAAGATGTAAGACGAGCAAGAGCTGCGGCTACAAATATGATTCCAACTTCAACCGGAGCGACTAAAGCAATTGAACAAATTTTTCCGGAGTTGAAAGGAAAATTATCAGGATTATCAATCAGGGTTCCGACGCCAAATGTATCGATGATAGATTTTACCTGCAATGTCTCAAAGGAAATTACTGAAATTGACATAAATAACGCAATTAAAAAGTATGCTGACGGCGATTTAAAAAATATCTTGGGATACACAAATGAAAAATTGGTATCCTGCGATTTCAATCATGACCCTCGCAGCGCGATAGTAGATCTTTCATTAACAAAAATAGTTGATGGAAACGTCGCTCATATAGTCGTTTGGTATGATAACGAATGGGGATTTTCTAACAGAATGCTGGATGTATCGGCGAAACTTTTTTAGTCTCATAAATTATTAGATCTATTCAAAAAATCTATAGCGCCTTGAAGAATATAAACAGCAGCGGTTTTGTCGATAACTTGTTTTCGACGTCTACGCGATAAATCCGCTTCTATCATTATATTATCAATAACTTTTGTTGAAAAACGCTCGTCCCATTTTACAAAATCAATTTCTATATATTCTGATAATTCTTGCACAAACTTCAACACCTTTTCACATTGTGTACTTGGGATTCCATTCATCTGAATCGGCCATCCAAAAACAACCAATCCTGGATTATATGAATTTATACTGCTAACGAGATGTTCATAATCAGACCTTGTATTTTTTCGATTCATTACACTTAAGCCACTTGCGATTTTTATTCTTCGATCCGAAATAGCGATTCCGATGGTTTTATCACCTATATCAAGCCCAACAATAACAAATCCATTCTTAGCTAAATTAGCCACATTGATATCAGTTAAGTTTTTTATAAAAAAAACCATATAATTAACTCTTTATTCATAACAAAACCCTATAATGATACTGGCTCAATGTAGGTTATAACATGTTATCAAAACAATCTTTAGATATTTTGATCGATTTAGTTGAAATAAAATTAAGCGCAATCCTAGTACAAGATAAAGACGATATACGAGAAGTAAGAAAATTAAAACTTTGCCGTAATGAACTTATTGCATCAAGAAAAACTCATAATAAAGCTAATATCATCGCAGATAAAATTATGACTTCCACATTTGCATAGGAAACAAGCTCGTCAGCATTATTTCTGTTAAAAACAAATCAAATTAACGTTTTTATCAATTCTTTAAAGCTAACTGGCTGGCGGAATTTCATCAAATAAACCTGGCTTTGGTGTAATAATTGTAACCGTACTAAAATATGATTCACCCACTGAAGGCCTAATAGGCATCATAATAAAACCAAAGCTTTTTTGAGCTGTTTCCTTTTCAGAAACCCTTTTAGGAATGAGAGATAGCTCTATTATTATTTTGGCATCTCCCTTTACCATAGTTAATTTATCCTCGCCATTTTTATATATAGCGTCAGGACTTGTTTGATCACTAACATATTTCACCATAGAATTTTCATGATTTGTTGATAAAAACTCACTTGTACATTGTGCTGGAGTTTCAGCAACATTTGTGTTATGCCAAGCCCAAACAACTCTTGCTTTATTAGTCTCATAACACTCCACATAATAAACGTATGCAGAAAAAGAATGTCCTAGCGGATACACATTTCCTCCTACAGCATATAGTTGCACACCACTATACTGATTAATAAATGATGCGCAAAATATATTAGATAAATCCGCGCATGTTATTTTCTTATTTTTTTTAAACTGAGATATATTTTGGATCAGATTCGCAGCAAAATGCACAGAGCTCCTCATTTTTGATTTTATATAATAATATCTTGGCGCATCTGTCATAAAAAATAACGCTCCTGATAAAATAGGAACCGCAAAAGCAAATTCAATTAAAATTGCTCCTATTTTTTTTCGTTTAAAATCAAAAAACTTAAGAAGTTTCATAAAAACACTCGAGATTTATCGTTTAATCTTCTCAATTTTTACTAAAAAAACCTTTAAAAAGGAATAAACATGTAGAATAAATATTTAATCATCAGCAATCCACTAACTCCCCCATTTTTGATCTTTTCAGTTTTTATTGTATAATATATGTAATGATGTGTTAGGCAGAACTTGAAAATCGTATAGTAGATGGAGAATATTATGGAGCGGCTGTCTGTTTTTAGTAGTCCTTTATTTCTTGGGTTTGATCATTTTGAGAGATTGATCGATACAATGTCAAAGGGAGATGACTCCTATCCGCCGTATAATATTGAGCAAATTGGCGAGAATGGTTTTAGAATTACGCTTGCACTTGCTGGTTTTAGAAAAGAAAATATCAATATATCGGTTGATAGTAATCAGTTAATAATAAAAGGGCGGCAAGAAGCAGATCCAAATGCTGTATATATATATCGTGGAATTGCGGCGAGACAATTTATAAAAAGCTTTGTACTTGCAGACGGAGTAGAAGTTAAAAGCGCTGAATTTGAAAGCGGATTGCTGCATTTAAATCTATTGCGAATTAAAAATCAAAGTAATATAAAAACCATTGAAATTACATCGACTGTAGATGATATTTCCGCAAGTTCCTAAATAAATTACTCCTCACAGCATATTACAATCTTTATATTTTCTTTATGAAAAATCATTTTTATGACTTTTTCGAAAACTTTTGAAGTTACTTTATTAAACGGCAGCGATGAGTTATAAATTTTTTCATCTATATCTGAAAGATCAGAAAATCCATTTTTAGATGCTTCGATAAAGTATTCTTGTGTTTTTTGCAATTCTTTTAAATTAATTTGGGAATTGTATTGTATAATTTTTTCATCAAGATATTTTTGATATTTTGCAATATCTCTTTTCTCTAAAAAGGCTGAAAAATAAAATACATTTGATGAAGATCTTTTGATAGAAAAATTATTTATATTACATGCTATATTTCTTGCTCTTACCCCGGAAACAAAATCGCCAGTTTTTTCATCAAAAATTGTCTTCATAATAATATACGCGGCAGCCCGCTCTATATTTGTTAATCTATCGCCCCTTGCACCTACTATTATTTCAGCAATATCTTTCATTCCCGGTTTGTTTATTACAAAAACTTGGTCATTAGATAATGATATTGATTCTATCTTTTGCAATTCAAAATGTTCATATTGACTGGGTATGTTTCCAAATAAATATTCTAAATACGAACATGCGTCAAACCTTGATATATCGCCAGTGAAAATAACATTAAGATTTTTCTTTGTTATCCTCTCCTTTATAAAAGAATGTATATCTTTAGATGTAATACCAGAAATCGCATTAACAGTACCTGTATTACTCATGCCATATGTACTATTTACAAAAAGCATACTTAACATTTTATCAATCACCAAATCATTAGAAGAAGATAACTCTATATCCAGAAACTCAGGAAACATTTCTTTCGCGTTTTCTAAATCTCCCTCAGTAAACGACGGATTCGTGAAAGCACTCGATAAAAATTGCAACGCTTCTTTTGCTTTGTCTCTAATCATGCAAAATGAAATCTCAAAATTATCTCCTTTTGGATTTACTATTAAATTACAAACCCCTAAATCCGCCATTTTCTCTTGTGTTTCTTCTGTAGAAAATTTTCCAATTTTATTGAATAATAAAAATCCAACAACTGCCGATATACCATGCTTTTCTAGATTGTTTTGCAAAACTCCAGAATTTTCAAAAACACACTTTACGTAGATAACATCTTCATTTTTTACATTTATAAGCAATGTTTTTATTCCAATTCCATTTGTTATTTCTGAAACTTCTATAAATTGCTTTTCTTTTTTCAAAAAAATAGAAGTTATTACTAGAATTCCTATAATTAAGGTAAAAATTATTTTCAGATTTTTTGATGATTTCATGATTACTTATCCGATCTGAATCGAGTTATTACTGTTGAAACTAAATTTTTATGGAAAAATTTTCCGGCAAAAGATCTGATCATTTCCGGATCTGATTGTTCTATATCGTCCGAAACTGTATAAATAGAAGCTAAATCCAATTTCCTCATATATGCATTTTTTATATTTTGATAAACAGCAAACAAATTAGAAATTAAAAATTGCGTTTCCATCTTTTTTAAAGCAGCAATTCTAGATAAACGCTTATGTTCCAGTGGAATCGTTATCATTTTTTTTACAAACACGTTATAAAATTTTTGTAATTCATTGATAGAGATATCTTTTTTAGGGAACAAAGAAAACAACCAAACACTGTCTCCACGAGAGAAAATATTTTCCTTATTATAATACAGTAGCAGCGAGTGATTTTTACAGAAAAACCTAAAGACCTCATCATGCAAAACACTTAAAAAAACCTCTTCAAGTTTTTTACTTTCACATGATGGAAGCGAATAAATATACCTTATCGAATTTCTTATATATTTGCTTTCTAGTAATATATCCCTATATTTTCGATCGCTGTTTTTAGTGATTATTTTTTGTTTTCTATCGGAAATATTGCTTATTGATGCCCTCAGATTTTTAATAAGATTTCTATAATCAACGGATCCGACCACTATTATAGAAACTTTACAAGTTTGGAAATTATCATTATAAAAAGAAATTACATCATCGCTATTTATAGAAAGTAAGGAAGATTCATTGAATATATTTTTCGAATCTATATTTGAAAAAATATTATCTACCAACGCGCTATTGAGAAAATACTTGCTTAATTTATTTTCTATAATCATCTGTTTTTTATACACATTAAGATTTTCAATTTGTATATCTGAAAACGAAGAACATATTTGATTAAAAAACTCTTTGATTTTGCTAGGATTCATCTTTGCAAAAATTTCAGTATATTCACTGAATGCCGATGTTTCATAGGAAATTCCAGACTTAATAAAAGAATTGTGTGTTTTCTTATTAATAAGATTGGCGGCAATAATTGCAGTGATACCACTTTTATCTATTGGCGCATCTACGGATTCAACGTGAAAAATCACACCTACCAGCACTACCGGCATACGAAAATCTTCATGAAGTATCACATTGATGCCGTTACGTAAGGTAAATTCTTTTATTTTTTTTCCTGAAAAAGAATCATCACAATATATACGCTGAGAAGTCATTAACATTATTAGACATATTAAATTTTTGATTGTTTTTAATATCATTCTGCGCCGCCTATAACAACAATAGGAATATTTTCTTCATCAAGAATTTTTTGTGATAATTTCTTTACATCACCCATCGTTACATTATTTATTCCATTTAATATATCATTGAGGGCATTAACTCCGGATCCATTCAACATTTGGGAAAAATAAAAATCACACACATTTTTTGATGTTCTTAAGCCGACTAATAAATTTCCGCTTAGGTTTCTTTTTACAAAATCTAACTCTGATTCTGTTATACCATTTTCTTTCAAATCTTTGATGATGGACCTAAGACACGAAATCACTTTTTCAACTTTAGTGTTATCTGTTTTCAAAATACCAATAGCATAATTCGCGTGATCCAAATCAACCATACCAACCAAACCTCCATATATCAATCCATGCTGCGTTCTCAAAACAGACATAATTCTACTTTTGAAAAGCCCTCTGCCTCCGAGAATTCTTAAAAGCACAATTGCAGCATATCGATCCAATGAATTTGGCTTTACCCCCTTTAATGCAAACACTACTGTACTTTGAGGACCTTTCGCATAGTATTTTTTTATTTCATTTGAGAGCTTCGGCGTTACATCTTTTATTGTATCTTGAGAACCGATCCCCACGGCTATCCCGGATAAAATTTGATCTATAAGATGAATCGCCCTATCTTCTGATATGTCTCCAAAAACCCAAGCTTCTGCGTTCTTTTTAACTACATATTTTTTTTTATATTTTTTCAGATCTTCAATAGTTAATTTTGCAAAGTCTTCAGATGAACCACATTCGCCGGCTTCATACACATGTGATTTAAAAATCATGCCTGGAATGAATATATTTTTTGCTGCAGCATCAGGATTCGCCGCATAGTTTTGCAGCATCGATACAATTTCATTTTGTATCGCTTTTACTTTATGTTTCTCAAAAATAGGCTTGCTTATTACAGCATCTAAAAGAGGTATTGCTTCATCTAAAACAATTGTTGGTACAGTTATAGAAAACACCAAATTGTTGCAATTACTTGCACAACTTACGCTTGTTGAGATATTTGAAAGTTTTTGTTCTAACCCACTTTGCGTATATTGTCCACTCCCGCAAAATACTGCTGACGAATAAAATTCAGGAACTCCGAATTTCGATTTTTCCTGATATGCTGTTCCAGATTTTTTAAATACGATTTTTATATGAACCAACGAAGCACTGCTATCTCTCATATGAAAAATTCTTATTCCGTTTTTACTCACAATAGATTTTACAGTTGATGGTTTCGTATATTTCTGATTTTTCGGAAAATTCTCAACACAAAGAAGCTCAAAACTTGTAAACAAAGTTAATAATAAAATGCTAAAAAATATTATTTTAGTCACGATAATATCCTTTCGGAACCACCCTTAAAACTCCGATTGCATGCGGAATCAAAACCTCCTTCAACGCTTCCGCACATTCCCCTGTGGTAATTGATTGTATTGTTTCATCAACTGATTGAATCTCACCGATTGAATAACCGAAAGATAGCATCCAACCTAAATATTCTGAAATTTTTTTGATATCGTCATTTTTGTATGCCATCGAAATAATCTCTTGACGTTTTACAACATCCAAATCTGCTTTACTTATGTTTAAACTATGCATTTTATTTTTTAGATATTTCCATATTTTTTCTGAATCTACTCGATTATTCACAGATGAACATACCAAACTCACGATTAAGATATCATATTGAAAATAACCCTTTATGTATTCAAAACTTAGATTTGTTGCTTTGTTTAATGAATGCTCCAAAGCTTTTTTTGCAAAAAAGTTAGGTTGATTAATTATTTGGACAGCAAGTTTTAGCGCTATATTTTTCCGAAAATTAGAACTCAATGAATATGGAACAAAATAAATATAATCTACGCTTGATAAAGAACCGACTTTTGGAGAGCTAAATTTTATTTCTTTTACACACTTTGGCTTTTCATATTTTTTATTTCTTTCAGGTAATTTTTTGGCTTTTATATTCCCAAAATATTTCTCTATTAGATTTTTTACATAACCAATATTAATATCTCCAGCCAATATTATTGTTGCATTATTTGGAGCAAACCATTTGTTATAAAAATTCATGAGATCCTGAGGCTCTATTGATTCTATTTCATTTTTCCACCCGATTATACTAATACCACCAGGATATCTATTAAAAATATTCGCAGATAAACATTCAAAAGCCTGTCCTTGGGGGCTTGAATCACATCTCATACTGCGCTCTTCAAGAATCGCTCCCTTTTCTGAAATGAATTTATTCTTGTCGATGTCAATAGATTTCAAACGCGCCGATTCATGTTTAAATACAGTTTCAATATTTTCTTTTGGAACTATTTCATAAAAACATATAGTTCTGGTTGAAGTGAAGGCATTTCTATCAGCTCCTATATCTTCTAAAAAATCCTCAAAAACACCCTTATCAGCGCAAAATGCCATGTGCTCTAAATAATGAGCAACCCCGGATTTCGATGTCGCGTCACACATAGATCCACAATCATACCAAATAGAAAACGAAATTATCGGAGACGTTTTTTTTTCAAGAAAAATTACACGCAATCCATTTTCAAGTGAAAATTCCGTTATGTTATATCTAGCACATAAGTCTGAAATACAAATAAGGCAAAAAAGAATAGATATAATAATTTTTTTCAATTTCTATCCAATAACGCATAAAAACCACGATATATTCCACAATATACGAATTTTTCATGCTCTTCTAGAGAAAGCATTGCATGATTTTTAAGTTTTCTGTATTTTCATTAGAGAATTTGCATGATAAAAATAAGGAATCGCATTGTTAAATAAACAAATAGAAGCCGCAATAAAAGATTCTCTTGAAAACAAGGGATATGACTTGGTTCAAGTAAATATTCTTTCAGGTATTAGAACAATCGTTGATATATCAATTGATCGTAAAGATGGAAAGCCTGTTTCCATTAATGACTGTTCCGATGCAAGTCGTTTGGTGTCAGCGATTTTGGATGTTGAAGATATTATCAAAGGGAAGTATAACTTAAACTTAAGTTCTCCAGGGGAATATCGTCCTATTTCTGCAATCACAGATTTTGAACGTTTTTGTGGAAAAGAAATAAGATTAGAACTGTATTCTTCGATTGATGGAAAGAAAAAAGTTTTTGGAATTCTGGTGAAAGTAGAACAAAAATTGAATGATATGGTTGTCTATTTGAGGGAAGAGTGCAATACTGAAGCCGTAGAAGTTTGCATTAATTATAACAATATAAAGAAGGCAAGCGTTAAAAGAATTTTTAAAATATGAATGAGGGATATTTAAAATATGTCGACTGCGTTATGGACTGATTCTCGTTTTTATGGACCCGAATTATTACAAATTTCGGATTCAGTTGCTCACGAGAAGGGGTTGGAAAAAGAAAAGATCTTGGAAGCAATGGAAGGAGCAATCCAAAAAGCGGCAAGATCTAAATATGGGTACGAGCATGATATTCGTGTAAATATCGACCGCAAATCTGGAGAAGTATCAATACTGAAATGTGTTACAGTAGTCGAAACTGTAGAAAATGAAGTTACAGAAATTTCTCTAGAAGAAGCTTTAAAAATCGACAATAGCGTTGTTATCGGACATATTTTTTCAACAAAACTTCCTCCTGTAAACTTTGGAAGAGTTGCGGCTCAAATCGGGCGCCAAATTATTACCCAGAAGATCAGAGAAGCAGAAAGAGATAAACAATATGATGAATTCAAAGGCAAAGTCGGAGAAATAGTCAGCGGTATCGTAAAACGTGCTGAATTCAATGGAGTAACTTTAGATATAGGAAGAACAGAAGCGGTCATCAGAAAAGATCAACTTATTCCAAAAGAAAATTTTCGCGTTGGAGACAGGGTTCGAGCATACATTGCCGACGTATCCCGCGAAACAAAAGGGCCTCAAATATTTTTGTCGAGAACGCATCCACAATTTCTGGCAAAATTATTTAAGCAAGAAGTTCCTGAAATTTACGATGGAATCATCGAAATAAAATCTGTTGCAAGGGATCCAGGTAGTCGCGCAAAAATCGCAGTATACGCTTATGATACTAATATTGATCCAATTGGAGCATGTGTTGGTATTCGAGGGAGTAGAGTACAGGCAATTATACAAGAATTGCAAGGTGAAAAAATCGATATAGTACCTTGGTCAGACGATCCAGCAACATTTGCAGTTAACGCTCTAGCACCTGCGGAAATCTCTAAAGTTGTTATGGATGAAGAAAACCGTAAATTTGAAGTTTTAGCTCCTGATACCCAACTTAGTTTAGCAATTGGCAGAAGAGGGCAGAACGTAAGATTAGCATCTATGTTAATAGGGTGGAATGTCACGGTTATTTCTGAAACAGAAGCGCTTGAAAAGAGTAACCAAGAATATCATCTACGCTCAAAAATATTTATGGAAGCTTTAGATTGTGATGAGGTTATAGCACATTTGCTTGTAGCAGAGGGTTTTTCAGAAATTACAGAAATAATCGGTGTATCCAAAGAGGATCTTTCATCGGTCGAAGGTTTCGATGAAGCTCTATCGGAAGAACTTATTTCTCGTGCAAATAATTATCTAAAGAAAAAAGAAAAAGAAGTGTCTGACAAAATAAAAACTATGAATATCGATAATAAAATGCTGGAGATTGAAGCTTTATCTAATGAAATGATTATGTCCTTAGCTGAAAAGAATATCATAAACTTAGACAATCTCGCTGATTTAAGTGCTGATGAATTGATAGAAATATTACCAAATTTAAATAAAGAAACAGCAAATGATATTATCATGAAAGCTAGAGAGCATTGGTTTAAATAAAAAATCATAAATCTGTAAAAATGTTGGCAGGAGAAATTTATAAATATGTCTGAAGCAAAAAAAGGTACCTTAAGTTTATCTTGCCCCACCGATATTAAAAAAAATATCGATAAGCTTTCTGGCAAAGTACGACAAAGCCTTTCTCATGGAAAATCTAAAGTCGTTACAGTCGAGGTAAAAAAGAAGCGCCCAACTTTTGGCTCTCAAGAATCTGTTGCGTCAAATAAAATTGATGACTATGTAACAGGAAATTTAACAGGTGACGAAGTAAAGACTCGTATCAAAGCTGTGCAGGATGCGATTAAATTAGAAAAAGAACAATCTGAACAGCGGGTAAGAAATGAACAAGAAGAAATAGAAAGAGCGCGCACCAGAAGCGAAATCGAAGATCTCAAACAAGATACTAATTTTGAAGATACAGAGCTGGGAAAAACCAACATCGTTGAAACGGAAGCAATAAAACAAGATAAGCATAATGTAACAAGCGATGTCGAGCAAAAATATCACTCGCACAAAGGAACAAAACGATCCTCTGATTCAGAAGAAGATGAGGAGGATCATACCGCTGAACCTCGCTCGTCATTATCTAAAAAAGTTCCAATTATTAAAAAAGATATAAAGGAACTAAAAGGAAAGTATGTCAGTGGCGCCGGCAGAGTTTCCATATATAATGCACTTGACGAAGAATCCAGAACACGCTCTCTTACTTCCATTAAAAGAGCAAAACAAAAAAACAAAAATTCCATACAGAATCCTTCAGAAACAAGAGCCGTTGTGAAGGAGGTCATACTTCCTGAAACAATAAGTGTACAAGAATTGTCCAGTAGAATGGCGATTCGAGCGGGAGAAGTCATAAAAACACTTATGAAACTAGGCGTTATGGCAACCGCAAATCAGGTCATAGATGCTGATACTGCAGAATTAGTAGTTATGGAATTTGGACATAACGTTAAAAGAGTCAGCGAAAGCGATGTTGAAATCGGACTAAAAATTGAAGATTCAGCCACAGATTTACTTCCACGCCCTCCGGTTGTAACCATCATGGGGCATGTGGATCACGGAAAAACATCTCTTCTTGATGCATTAAGAAAAACAGATGTTGCTCTCAAAGAAGCCGGAGGAATTACGCAATGCATTGGTGCATATCAAGTAACTATGAAAGACCACAGGAAAATAACATTCATAGATACTCCGGGGCACGCTGCATTTACTGAAATGCGATCACGCGGTGCAAATGTTACTGATATTGTCGTGCTTGTTGTCGCTGCCGATGATAGTGTGAAAGATCAGACTATTGAAGCTCTAAACCATGCAAAAGCAGCTGGCGTCCCAATAATTGTCGCCATCAATAAAATAGATAAAAATGGGGCAGATCCGGAAAAAGTCAGAAAAGACTTACTAAACCATGAAATTATTGTTGAAAAATATGGCGGAGACATAATGGATGTCGAGATTTCAGCAAAAAGCGGAATAAATCTAGATAAACTTGAAGAAGTTATTTTGCTACAAGCTGAAATTCTAGATCTTAGAGCAAATCCTAACAGAACAGCTGAAGGAGTTGTCATCGAATCCAAAGTTGAAAAAGGTCAGGGTCCTGTTGCTACAGTATTAATTACAAAGGGCTCTCTGCATGTAGGAGACATTTTCGTTTCCGGTTGCGTAAGCGGACGTGTACGGGCAATAAAAAATGATCAAAAAGAAAATCTAAAACAATTAACTCCAGGTACCCCAGGAGAAATCATAGGATTTAATGGAACAACAATCCCAGGAGATGATTTCATTGTTGTAAGTGATGAATCAAAAGCAAAAGAAATCGCAAATTATCGAGATAGAAAAAAGCGCGAACAGGTGTTCGTTATATCTTCTTCTCAACGAACAGCTGAACAAATGTTTTCTAAAATTGCAGAAGATGAAAAGCTACAACTACTATCTGTTATAGTTAAAGCAGATGTGCAAGGATCATCCGAAGCCATATGTTCTAGCTTGAATAAGTTGTCAACAGAAGAAGTCGCTGTAAAAGTTTTGCATGCTGGTATAGGTGAAATCACCGAAAGCGACGTTGCTCTGGCGCGTGCTTCAAACGCGATTATCTTTGGATTTAATGTACGATCAAACGCACAAGCCAGAGATCAAATTGCTAGAGATAAAATCCAAGTCAAATATTATTCTATAATTTATGATTTAATAGATAATATAAAAGCATTGATGTCTGGATTGCTGACTCCAGATATTCAAGAGCAAGTTATTGGATCTGCGGAAGTAAGAAAAACGTTCGATGTTTCTAAGCTCGGAAGAATTGCTGGCTGTATGGTAATCGATGGTGTAATAAAACGTAACGTAAAAGCTCGTTTAATACGCAATGGAATAGTTATATACACATGTAATATCAAAAACCTAAAAAGACATAAGGATGACGCCAAAGAAGTTAAGTCTGGATTCGAATGTGGCATATCCTTGGAAAATTACAATGATATTCATATCAATGATATAATTGAATGCTTTGAGTTAGAAGAAATTGCACGTCAACTGTGATAACATATGAAAATGATAAAAAATACAAGACAAAACAAAGTAGCAATCGAAATAAAAAAAGTACTTTCTGATTTTCTTTTATTGGATTCTATTTTTGATGAAGAATCTTCTATTAATACATCGTTAATTTCAATCAGCGATGTTGTAATAAGCCCATGCTTACAACACGCAAAAATTTTTGTCGTTCCAATATCTCCGATAATCAACAATGAAGATTGTATTGTTTTTTTAGATAAGCATAAACCAAAAATTCGAAACTATTTAGGCAAAAAAATTCATATGAGATATACGCCAGATATTAAATTTTTTATTGATAACTCATTTGAAAATGCCACAAGAATCGAAAAACTGTTTAGAAAATTACACTCAACAGCATAAATCTAATTAACTATTTTAGAAAGGAAGCGTCATTCCAGGAGGAAGTAGCCCACCAATTTCTGTTGACATTTTTGATTCCAACTTAGACTTAGCATCATTAAAAGCTGCTGTAATAAGATCACATAATATTTCAGATTCATTTGGAAGTACAATTTTTGGATCTATATATACTTTTTTTACGTCATGTTTCCCATTAATCGTGATGGTAACCATTCCTCCGCCGGAAGTACCAATAATTTCCATATCGTTCATCTTATTTTGGGCTTCCAATAATTTTGCCTGCATCTGTTGAGCTTGCTTCATTAATTGATTTAAATTACTCATTTCTTCCCTTTTGATTTAGACAAAACTACAAAATGGTATCAGCTTTTTTATAAAGTCGCAACAATTCAAAAATTACAATAGGTATTTAAATGGCGTCCCCTAGGGAATTCGAATCCCTGTTGTCGCCGTGAGAGGGCGATGTCCTAGACCACTAGACGAAGGGGACGTGAATACCAATAATATATACCGGAATAGAGATAAAATAACACATATCCTAATCCAATCAGCGTTTATGCTATAGTAATCCTCTTTCAAAATCAATGTTAATCTCAAATATTAATATCGTCAGCAATATTTTTGCCTTCGTTCTTATTATTGAAAATAGTTAAAAAATAGAAATTAAACCTCTCAAAAGGAAGGCTTTTATTTTCTTGGTAATTATTTTTAGAATATCGATTGTTATTTGTGAAATTTTAAGTCTAATAAATATTTAGTATTTTATAAAATTTATGAAATACTCATGGTATATTAAAGGTTATTACACAGCATTTTTGCATAGTTGGAGGTATAATGCTGAAGGTAGTTATTTGCTCCGGAGGTACAGGTGGCCATATGTTTCCCGCCTGCGCTTTGTTTGAAATAATAAAACAACATGGCCATCATGCGCATATGGTTACTGATACCCGCGGGAATACATTTTGCGATAATATTGACAGCAAAACTGTAGTAGATACTATAAGATTTCCTACAAAAATTGCGTTAAATGATATTGTTGCTCCTTTTCGAATTATCTCAAAATTTTTCAAATTATGGAAATGCAATCGTCCAAACGTTATTATCGGATTCGGAGGAATATTTACTATTGCGCCAATTATAGTAGCAAAAATTCTTGGAGCAAAAGTAATAATTTACGAACAAAATTCAATTGTAGGAAAAGCAAATAAACTTTTAGCAAAAATTGCAGATTTAAAACTATCTACATTCAAAATTAATTCTTCATGGAAACTAATAACATCTCCCATAAGAAAGGAATTTCTTTCGATTAAACAAATTCCATACTCATGCAGTGGAATAATAAAAATAATTATCATCGGAGGCAGTCAAGGCGCCTCTTCGTTCTCTCGCATTATTCCCAATGCTTTAACTTTAATCAATGAAGATCAAAGAAAGAAAATTGAAATAGTTCAGCAGGCAGGAAAAGGAAGCATTAACGAATTACAACAAAAATATCATCAGATTGGAGTACGGGTCACTCTCGTAAATTTCGTTCATAACATAGCAGAAGAAATGCTAAGTGCGCAGCTGATAATATGTCGCTCAGGAGCCTCGACTTTGGCAGAATTGTCAACCGTCGGTCGTCCAGCAATTTTAATACCATATCCTGCGGCTACAGAAAATCATCAATTTTATAACGCCATGTATTATAAAAACAAAAACGCCGCTTGGCTTATAGAAGAAAACAAAAACACAGAAAAAGTATTAGCTGAGACAATTATTAGTATTTTGAACAACAGAGAATTGCTAAAAACTGCAGCTTCAAATATGATTAACAAACTTAATGATAATTCTACTGTTACATTTGTAGATTTTATCGAAAAACTATGTCTAAATCATAAAAAATAAAGGTGGATCGTGAAAAATTTTCCTGTCAGCGTCGGAATTATTCACTTCGTGGGTATTGGCGGCATTGGAATGAGCGGGATCGCTGATATTTTAATAAATCTCGGCTATAAAGTTAGGGGAAGCGATTTAAAAGAAAATACTATGACCGCCCGATTAGTTCGAAAAGGAGCTAACGTTATTATTGGACACAATGCAAATAATGTTCATGGAGCGTCTGTTATAGTTGTTTCGTCTGCAATATCAAAAGACAACCCCGAAATACTGGAGGCCAGAAAACTAAAAATTCCTGTAATCAAAAGAGCAGAGATGCTGGCTGAGCTTATGAAGATGAAATCTTCCATTGCGGTTGCAGGTACACATGGAAAAACCACGACTACATCTTTAATTGCGGCAATACTAGATCAAGCAAACATTGATCCAACCGTCATAAACGGAGGAGTTATCAATGCATATAATAGCAATGCCCGTCTGGGATCCGGCGATTGGGTAGTGGTTGAAGCAGATGAGTCTGACGGCTCATTCGCAAAGCTTATGTCTACAATAGCAGTTGTTACTAATATAGATTTTGATCATACAGAGAATTTTAAAGATTTCTCTGAGCTGCAAAACTTATTTGTGCAATTCGTCGAAAACATCCCATTCTATGGAACCGCGATTTTATGTGTGGATCATCCGGAAGTAGAGAAAATAGCAAACAATACTACAGATCGCACAATTATCACATATGGATTATCACAAACAGCGGATGTATCATGCGAGAATATAAATCTTTCTCCAAACGGATCGGAATTTGACATTGTTTTTTCAGAAAAAATAATAGAAAAATACAAAATCAAAAATAAAGCTTGGAAGAACTTTTCACTATCGATGTTCGGAAAGCATAATGTTCAAAACGCGCTTGCTGCAGTCTCTGTTGCGCTTGATTTAAATATTTCTGAAGAAAATATGAGAATAGCATTGGGCTCATTTATGGGCATCAAAAGAAGATTTACAAAAGTAGCAGACATAAATGGAATTATTATAATTGATGATTACGCGCATCATCCCATTGAAATAGAAGCAGTACTTAAAGCGGCAAAAAGTTCGTGTACTGGGAAGATCTTCTCCGTTATGCAAGCACATCGCCACACAAGATTAGCCAATTTTCTTAACGATTTTGCAAAGTCTCTCGAGTTGAGCGATTATGTATTTATTACCACGATTTACTCTGCTGGAGAAAAAAATAACAATGTGGATCATTTTTCATTATTAGAGAAAATTCGTGAAAACAAAGCAGTTCAAGCTGAATTCGTTCAAGATATTCAAATGCTTAAAGAAAAAATCTCCGGGATGATAAGCGCTGGAGATTTTATAATATTCTTAGGAGCCGGAGATATAACTCAATGGGCTTATAATTTCGCTAATCTATTGGAACAAAATATAAATTGAAATAAACACAGCTATGTCTTCAATTATAGATTCATTCCCAATTGTTCGAGGCCAGCTTCAAGAAAAAGCTAACCTCTGTAAAAAATCTTGGTTTGGAGTAGGAGGGCCAGCAGAAATTCTTTTCATTCCTGAGGATATGGATGACCTGTTATATTTTCTCAGAAATGTTCCGGAAGAAATTAACATAACTATCCTTGGCGCAATATCTAATGTTCTAATACGGAGGGGAGGAATAAAGGGTGTTGTAATAATGCTGGGGGATTGGTTCAAAAAAATATTTGTAGAGGAAAACATCTTAGAGGTCGGAGCAAGCGTAATTTGCAGTAAATTATCAACTGCCGCGATGGATGCTGAACTCGGCGGATTTGAATTTCTAATGGGGCTCCCAGGAACAATCGGAGGAGCGATAAAAATGAATGCCGGCTGTTATGGGGCAGAAATTTCAGATATTTTAATAGAGTTGGAAGCTATATCGACGTCCGGAAACATCAAATGGTTCACAAAAAACGATCTAAAATTTGAATACAGAAAATCAAATCTTCCCGATAATCTGATTATCACAAGAGCTTGGTTTAAGGGAATTTCCAACGCCAGTTATTCAATAATAAAAAAGACAAACTCTATTATCGAAAAACGGAAAGAAAGTCAGCCTCTGAATAAAAGATCCTGCGGTTCAACATTCAAAAATCCTCTTGGAAAAAAAGCTTGGGAACTCATAAATAACGCTGGCTGTAGAGGGATGAGAATAGGTGGCGCCGCTATTTCAGAAAAACACTGTAATTTTATTATAAATGAGGATAATGCAACTCCGGACGATATAGAAAATCTTGGTGAAAAAATAATACAAAAGGTATATGAAAACTGCGGTATTAAGCTAGAATGGGAAGTAATTCGTTTAGGTAATAAATAAACAGAAATCATACCTCTAATATAGCCAAATCTGATAATATATAATAAAATTTCCAACATGATATTTAACGAATAAGAGAGAATATGGATAAAAAATTCAAAAAAATCTGCGTATTAAAAGGTGGAGATTCGCCTGAACGTGAAGTGTCTCTTTCCAGTAGCAAGTGTTATTCGGAAGCGCTTTTATCATGCGGATATAAGGTGTGTGAACTTGACTTCACTGGAGATATTCATGCTCTTATTTTATATTTAAAAAAAGAAAATCCATGCTGTGTTTTAAATGGACTGCATGGCGGCAGCGGAGAAAACGGCAATGTGCAATCTATTCTAAATCTTCTGAAAATACCTTATACGCATTCCGGCGTATTAGCGTCATCAATTGCGATGGACAAACATACTTCAGGAAAACTCTTTGAAAAAAATGGTATACGAATTCCAAAAACAAGATTAGAAAAATGGAATCACTTCATTAAAAGCCCTGATTTTTCGTGCCCATTTGTTATTAAGCCAGTTGACGCGGGATCTTCTGCCGGTGTGTATATAATAGAAGATATAGCAATGTTAAGCGAAGTCAATTGGATATATGGTGATAAAGTACTAATATCTGAGTATATTCCCGGATTAGAGCTATCTGTTGGAGTTCTCGACGGGAAATCTCTTGAAGTCACAAACATCAAAGTTCAAAACGGATTCTATGATTATAACAATAAATACAGTGTAGAAGGCGGAGATTCAGCACACGAGATACCAGCAAAAATACCTGAATCCATCAGAAAAGAAGCTATGACATGGGCTGAAACCGCTCACTCTCTCATAGGGTGCAGGGGTATTTCAAGAACAGATTTCCGATATAATAATATTACAAATGAGTTATTTGCTCTTGAAATAAATACACAGCCAGGAATGACCCCGACGTCGCTTCTGCCAGAGCAGGCAAAATATAATGGAACTTCATTTGATTCTCTTGTAAATTGGATAGTAGAGCAAGCGACTTATGATGTAATATCTGCATAAATATCTTGGAGAAAAATGTCAGATAATTATGGGAAGAAACCGTCAACAATAATTAAAAAACGATCTTTTTTTAAACGATGGTATTTTTTTGGTGCAATATTTAAAAACAACCTTTTTTGGTATTTCTTATTTTTCACTGGAATCTTTCTAGGATACGTTTTCCTAAAAGAGAAAATCCCAAAACTACATCTTAATCGATTTTGTATAAAAAAAGTAGAATTTGATGGAAATGAGCAGGTTCCAGAAATTATTTTGCTAAAAGCATCCGGTTTAAAATATAAAAGCAGTATATTGTCCCAATCTATAACTGACGTTAAAAAAAGACTTGAAAATATTTCTTGGATTCGCTCTGTAGAAGTACAAAGAAAATTACCCGACAAAATTTACATAAGAGTTTCCGAAAGAACTCCAATTGCAATTTTACAATCAAAACATAAGCTTTATCTAGTGGATTCTGAAGGGATCGTTATTGAACATGATGGGATTGGTAATTTCAGTAATCTTCCTATTGTTGCAGGAGATGGTGCTGAAAAAGAGGCAAATCAGTTTTTAAATTGCCTCGATAAATTCCCCAAAATCAAAAAACAACTCATTTTCGCCATAAGAATAGGAAAGCGAAGGTGGAATATAAAAATAAACAAAGGAATAACAGTGAAACTTCCGGAAAAAATGGTAATACAAGCCCTCGGTATACTAGAAGAAATTTCAGATAATAACGGATTTTTTCAAGAGGACATTATTTCTATCGATCTTAGAATTCCTGATAGAATAATTGTTACCAAAAGAAATAATCCATTAGAAGGAAAAATAAAGCAATGAAACCCGGCAATATAGTCACTGTTTTAGATATTGGAAGTTCAAAAGTATGTTGCTGCATCGCGAATATTTCCGGCAATGGAAGATTTACTCTTTTAGGAATAGGATATTGCATGTGTGTTGGAGTAAAGCATGGAGTAATTGTAGATATAGAAACCGTTAAAATATCTATCGCAAAAGCTGTAGAGGCCGCGGAAAAATCAGCGAATTTTAGGGTAAAATCCGTATATGTCAATATATCTGGTAAAAATGTAAAATCAAAAATCGTAAATGCGTATGCCAATATTGGTGGAAGAATTATAAAATCTGAAGATGTATTAAACTTGTTATCATTTTATGATAATGAAAACAATTTTCAAGAAATCATACACGCGATTCCAATAATGTATAGCATCGATTCCCTAACTGGTATAAAAGATCCAGTTGGAATGATAGCAAACAACCTCAGTATTAGCATTAATATCGTCACAGCCCCAAAAGAACAGCTGAAAAATATATTAATATGTTTAGCAAAATGCCACTTGAAACCAAAGGGTATAGTTGAAACAAGCTACGCGTCTGGTCTGTGTGTATGCAGTGAAAATGATGCTCAAATTCCGAATATCATAATCGATTTAGGAGCAAACAGCACATATTTAGCATTTTTTTATAATTGTGTATTTTGCGGATCCGAAATAATTTTAATAGGTGGAAAACATATAACAAACGACATTGCATATGGATTAAACATCTCTTATGCAAGCGCTGAGCGATTAAAGACGCTTCATGGCGCAGCTTTTGTTTCCATAGATGACGAACGTGATACGATTTTAATACCAGTAGTTGAAGATGGTAACGTAATAGATCTTCAGCAAATTTCTAAAGGCACATTAAATCATATTATTCAATCAAGAGTTGAGGAAATTTTAAAAATTGTAAAAAAATGTATAGAAGAATCTACATTTAAAAGCGATTTCAGCAACTGCAACGTAATTCTCACGGGGGGAGGAAGCCAATTAACAGGAATCAGGGATTTTGCATACGAAATTCTAAATAAAAAAGTTAAAATAAAAAAAACAAATAATTTTAACGTTGACTCTTCTATTCAAATTGAAAATGATTTTTCTGTTGCATTAGGCATGATTAAATTCGCTCAATCAAGCAATAGAAAATTGCTTAACAGAAAAACATTAAACAATCCCAATGAGAAAATAAATTTTTTCAAAAAAGCATTGATTTGGATTGAAAACAACATATAATATTGGAAAAAATGACTTTGAGTTTGAAATATCTTGTAAACAGAGAAGTAAATGCTATACTATATGCCTAAAGTATAGTACATTATGCTGTTGCTCTTTGGGAATGTATGAATCGATAAACTTTGGAGGATTCTCGTATGACAGAAATTGCCGCTGAAAACATTTCTGCTAAAAAAGTTAAGGGAAAACAGGTTGATTTCTTAAGCGATGATCCGTTAGCAATTGATACAGACCATCTGCGCCCAAGAATTACCGTTTTTGGCGTCGGCGGCGCCGGAGGTAATGCAGTTAATAACATGATAAAATCAAATCTTGAAGGGATTGATTTTGTTGTAGCAAACACTGATTCCCAAGCTTTATCACAGTCTTTGTGTGAAAGAAGAATCCAATTAGGCCTTGAAATAACAAGCGGACTTGGTGCCGGAGCCAGACCAGATGTGGGACGAGCAGCTGCCGAAGAGGCGATGGAAGACATTATAGGCTATGTAAAAAACAGCAATATGGTATTTATTACCGCAGGAATGGGAGGCGGAACCGGAACCGGAGCAGCGCCCGTTATTGCTAGATTAGCGAAAGAACATGGCGTATTAACAATTGGAGTAATCACGAAGCCATTTCATTTCGAAGGCACAAACAGAATGCGAATCGCAGAAAGAGGCATCGATGAACTGCAGCAATTTGTCGATACATTATTAATTATTCCTAATCAAAATTTATTCCGTGTAGCAAACGAAAAGACGACTTTTGCTGACGCGTTTAAGATGGCCGATGATGTTTTGCGATCTGGTGTTCAGGGAGTAACTGATCTCATGGTTATGCCTGGATTGATTAATCTCGATTTTGCTGATATAAAAACTGTTATGAGTGAAATGGGCAAAGCCATGATGGGAACTGGTGATGCAGACGGCGAGAGAAGAGCAATCGAAGCGGCTGAGGCGGCGATATCTAATCCTTTGTTAGATGATGTATCCATGAAAGGTGCCCGCGGAATTCTTATCAATATAACAGGCGGATATGATATGACGCTTTATGAAGTTGATGAAGCAGCAAACAGAATTAGAGAGGAAGTTGATCCAGAAGCAAATATCATATTTGGTTCAACATTTAATGAAAAAATGAATGGACGTATGAGAGTTTCTGTTGTCGCAACTGGCATAGATGCTGCATCTGTAGAACAAAAGAAAAAAACTTTCGAAGATCTTATGTCCACAAAAACTATAAAAAGAGATGGATTTGAAAATAATATATCTGCGTCTCTTGATGCTTCTGATGGATTACAAACTATCCACCAACAAGAAACTGACAAACCTATTTCTCCAGTTCTTGGAGTGGTTAATAATACGCAAACGATTGCACCGCAAGAAAATGAATATAAAAAGAAATCACCTTCCCTGTTTGAGCGCTTAACTGGAATAAAAAAATCATTTTCTACAAATAAAACAGAAAACTATACGGTTCAATCAGGAACCCCTGTAAGACAACAAGAAGAAGACCTCGAAATACCTGCCTTTTTAAGAAGAAATTCGTAGGTCGACTGTCACTTGGTCGTTGTCCAGAAGATAGTTAAATAAATTATCGGTTTTATAGTCTTTTAGGCATATGTTTGTCTATACTTTTCAAGATCCTGCCTAAATTTCACAGCTTCTTTCTGATCTATTCTATATTTATATTTATGATTTGTAGATAAATTATTATTTTCTTTCGTCGATTTATCTTCATTATTTCCATTAATATTTTTATCTAGAGATCTATCTACCGATGCTGAATTTTCAGCCAGTTTTATACTAGAAATATTATATTGCTTACTAAACAACGGTATCCTTTTATATTTTTCAAGAGAATAACCTGCATCTGCTTTTTTATGCTTCCAAGACTCATCTTCATTTTTTTTTCTGGAATACTGTGGTCTATTACTTTTTCTGCTGGATTTACTTTTTTTAGAAGGTTGCCTTTCCTCGTCTTCGTCTTCTTCATCTTCTTCCTCAGATTTTTTGTCTCCTCTCTTCTTTAATCTCTTTTTCGTTGGTTCATCTTCATCATCTTTACGTTCAGTTAACTCAATATACTCTTGAACACATGGGCACTCCTCCAATTCAGAAAGAGTCGGCTTCTTTTTTCTAGATCGTCCTTCGTCTTCTTCATCTTCTTCCTTATCTTCAAAATCCTCATCCATAGACTTATTGCTAGAATTACGTCTAGAACTTTTTGTAGATTTTTGAGAGGAATTATATGTTTTACTTTTCTGTGAAGTTGTCTGCGATGTAGTTCTATTTTTAGACTTATTCATTCCAAAAGCTTCATCTGCTTGAAATACAAATGTCATACTAAACACACAAACGCATAGATTATAAAGGTATTTCTTTCATGATAAAATCCTGTAAAAACATTCCACTATTTATATATACAATAGAAATATTAAGATTTCGTTTCTAAATTGGAAAATATACTTTTATTTAAAAAGTAAAAAATGTTTTTAAAATTGATAACAATTTATTGTTTTTCAGAATTATATAGATATTTTTCAGCTTCGCTACATGACAGCCATTTCTTTTCTTTTACAAGAATATCAAACTGCTTTTCTATTTTTTGTATATCAAGTTGATTATATACTGTTGTCTTGGAACGTGTATATTCAATACCAACAAATTCTATTTCTAAAACTTGAGATATCGATTCTACAGATTTTAAATTTTCGATTTTATCATCAATAAAAACAACTTTATTAAATTTTCTATTTTTTATTTTAGCTAGAAACGCGCGAAGAGCTTCTCCCTTAGAAATATCTCCTGAAAACAGCATGCCATTTGAAAAAGAAGGTATTCCATTAGAAAATCTTATGACAGAACTAAATTCAGTAAATTTTATACCCTGCAAGTCAGTCCACGATTTTTTAAAATCTATTCCAAAAGCAAGCAAATGATTTCTCCGCCATCGTTCCATAGAACTGATAATTCCGAATTTCCCTGTGGCGCAAGCTGTTAACAATACCGTTTTTATTCCTCTGGATTGCAGAACCGAAATTAAAAGCGGCCATTTGTTATCAAGTAAAAGACATCTTCATATCTCGCATAACAATACTGCGAAAATTAATATACGAATTTTTATCTAAGGATTTTCCATACTTATAGGCTATCCTATTAAGCGCCTGCTCATTTCGTGATAATAAAACAATATCAACAGGATTTATCAATACTTCATCACAATCAAATGCGACAAGTGTACTTCTGTCCGCACAAGCAAACTCCGATTCTATAACTTCTATTTTATCTGTGGTAATAATTTTCGCATTTACAGTCATTTCAAACAATACCGCTATCAAAAAACAAACTATTGCACACATTTATCTATATTAATCCTTAAAATAATAATCCATAACTTTTGTTAAACAATCTCTAATTCCAATCGTTGGTTGCCAATTCAATATTTTTTCTGATTTTTTAATGGATGGAACACGACGCTGGACATCTTGATATGATTTTCCATAGTATTCAGATGAATTAGTAACGCTTATTTCGATTTCTTCAGCAGATTCTTTTAGATTTTCGTACCCTTTTGCAAGATCTACTATTAGATATGCTAGCTCCTTCACACTTAATTCATTATATGGATTTCCAATGTTAAATATCTGCTGATCCGCGCAATTATTTTCGTTGTTGATGATTTTTACTAATGCACCAATAGCATCTGAAATATCTAAGAAACAACGTTTCTGACTTCCACCATCTACAAGATTAATTTTTTTTCTATGTAATATGTTGCTTAGAAATTGAATTGCGACTCTCGAACTCCCATTTTCTGCATTGTAGATATCGTCTAACCGCGGGCCTGTCCAATTAAATGGACGGAACAGAGTATATTGTAATCCTTCCTTGATACCGTATGCATAAATAACTCGATCCAACATTTGCTTCGAACATGAATATATCCAACGTTGTTTGCAAATAGGCCCTGTAACGCAATTAGAGTTTTCCTCATCGAACTCCTCATCTGTAGACATACCATAGACCTCTGAGGTAGAAGGGAAAATTACACGCTTCTTATACTTAACACAAAATCTTACAATTCTTAAATTAGCTTCAAAATCTAATTCAAACACCCTTAAAGGATCCTGAATATAAATAGCTGGACTAGCAATTGCTGCCAACGGAAACACAATATCGCATTGCTTCACTTGATCTTCTAATAAATTAAAATCTTTTAAAATATCTAACTTAATGAAGTTAAAATTTTTGTCATTCAACAAATTAGAGATTTTGTCGGACGATATATCAATTGCGGAAATCTTCCAATCTCGATGATTTTTTAAGATTTCTTCTGACAAATGGCTTCCAATAAATCCACCTGCTCCTACAATTAATATGTTCATAATAAAATTATTCCTTTTTCTCTAAAATATCACGAATCACAAAGCTCGGATGTCCGCAAATAGCAAAATAAGCGCGCCCTAAATATTCCCCCAACAATCCAATACCTAAAATAATTACACTTAATAGTAGAAATACAAACGCGAAATGTAATCCGTATCCATGATGGTGGGAAACAACTTTTTTAAATAATTCAACGAGAAAATAAATTCCACTTGCTGAAGAAATAATCATTCCAAACATTGTAAACATCTGTAATGGAAGCAAAGAAAACCCAGTAAGTAGATCAAACGTAATACGAATCAACTTATACAAACTATATTTCGAATCACCGACTTCTCTTTCTTCATGAGAAACAGGAATATCGACTGGATTTCCAGCAAATTTTTGTGCAAGAGCAGTAATAAATGTAGATGTTTCACGCGTCTTTACGACTTCATCGATAATATATTTTCTATACGCGCGAAGCATGCACCCGTGATCTTTCATTTTGATGCCCGTTGCGCGATGTCGAATTCTATTTATAATTTTTGACGCATAAGTACGAAAGAAATTATCCTGACGCTGTGCCCGATACCCACCAACAAGATCATATCCTTCGTCAATTTTACTCAAAAGAGTAGGAATTTCCTCAGGAAGATTCTGCAGATCTGCGTCAAGCGTAACTATAATCTCTCCACGAACATGTTCAAATCCTGCGAGGATAGCGACATATTGACCATAATTCCCATTAAATGTAATAACACGAATCACATCTGATCGCTTTTTAAACCAATCACGAAGCATAGCAGGAGTTTTATCTGAACTTCCATCATCTATAAAAATAACTTCGTATTTTTTCTTGGCATTATCCATTGTTTTCAGTAATCTTTTACACAAAGCAGCGATATTTTCCTGCTCATTAAACATTGGAATAACAATAGATACTTCTATATTAGGTTTTGCTTTCATTTATTACCGCCCAAAAAATTGTTTTATTATGCTTACTATATAATCTTGCTCGGAATTTTCCAAAGTGATATACAGCGGAATACATACTATCCTCTTCCCGATATATTCAGTATTTTCCAGATCTCCTTTTTTGTACCCGAACGTATCTCTATAGTAAGAGAATAGATGAACTGGCATATAATATGGAGTAGTTCCAATAGAATTTTCCTTCAAAAATGCCATAAAATCATCTCTTTTCGATTCGTCATGAATATAAATTGGAAATAGATGCCCAGAATGAACGAAGTTATAATCAGGAATTGCCTGCATACTGATTTTATCTTCAATATCTAAAAATGCATCCCTATATCTGTCAGACAAAGCCCTGCGCTTCGCGTTCATTGCTTCTAATTCTTGCAATTGATGAATTCCAAGCGCTGATTGAAGGTCAGACATATTGCTCTTAGATCCAGGATAAACGACATCATAATAGCAACTCGCATTCTTGGAAAATCTATCCCAAATTGATCGGTCAATCCCGTGAAATCTTTGCAATTCTAAAAACTTTCTTTCGGATTCCAAGCTTTTATCAAAAACAACACACCCGCCCTCTGCGGAAGTCATGTTTTTTATTGGGTGGAAACTGAAAACCTGAATGTCCCCAAAGGATCCCACTCTTCGACTTTTATATCTTGATCCTGCAGCATGCGCAGCATCTTCAATAACGCGGAGGTTTTTTAATTTTGCAATTTCAAAAATCGGATCTAAATCAACGGATAATCCAGCATAATGCACCGGCATAATTGCTTTTGTTTTTGAAGTACAAGCATCAAGAATCTTATCTGGATCAATGTTAAATGTTTTTCTATCAATATCCACAAAAACAGGTTTCGCCCCAAGCATCGCGATAACATTAGCTGTAGCAGCAAAAGTTAAGGATGTCGTAATTATTTCATCTCCCTTTCCAACTCCGATCGCCATAAGGGCTGCTTGCATCCCCGCAGTAGCGGATGAGAAACACATCGCTGTCCGCCCCCCAAAATACTCGCTGAGATTCTGCTCAAATTTCTGAGTCATAGGACCGGTCGCAATCCATCCGGATTTTAACACTTGTATGACTTCTTCTATCGCTTCATCACTTATTACAGGTTTTGAAAGCGGAAAAAATTTATCAACTTTTTGCAATGAACATAACTCCGATAATTATTAAAACAATTCCTATACCGCGATTAAGCGAAATATTTTCCGAAAGGAATATCCATCCGCTAACCGCTGTAATTACGAATGCCAAACTGCTAATTGGATATAAAAAGCTTAAGTCAAACTGCGATAATAGATACAACCATAAAATCAAAGAAAATACAAATATCGTAGCTCCGCCTAAAAGATACCAGTTTGTAATAACAGAAAGAAATATAGTAATAATCGGCTGCTTAAAATTCAGGAATGCCACACCTTTTTTTAATAAAACTTGTGCGACAGAGTTAATAGTTACTTGCAAAATGATCAAACAAAAATTTAAAAAATTCATTTGTTTATTATTACTATAAAATGTTTATCGAACCACAAGATGTTATGAAGCCTGCTATTCACAGCAAAAACTTTACTATACGCCGATCTTGATAATAACAGGAAAATTCTTTTATTAGAAGTATTCCAGAGTTTCCAGAATTCCTCTCCTGAAATAAGACCGCTTCTTTTTCTTTCCGCGTTATGCCCGAATTCGAGTTCCCCAATATAACCCACAACGCCGACAGTTGAGCTGAGATACACCGGAAAATCTTGATAATATCGACCATAGCAAAATACCAGATCATCTTTTTTCTTATTGAATTTTACGATTTCCGCATGGTGCTTTGTTGATGGACGCTTTTCGTATTGATAATATGGGGCAGCTTTATTAATAACCCAAAGCATATTTGCACTAATAAAAATATAGGCAAAGATAGATAGCGTAATATTTACTTTAAAATAAACAGTACAAATAGAGATTATTAAAAGAACCAATACTAGAGTAGCAAAAATATAGACTAACAAAAGAACATCGCTATTTTGCAAAAGATCCTCAATCGCAGGTTTGGCCGCGACAAAAAACGCACATGTAGCTATTGCGAATAATCCTATATTTAACCAAACTCCAAGTTTGAAATCTTTTATATCGTTTTTTGCGTCAGAAAGTAGATTTGCTGTTAGAAACGCAATCGGTGGAACTATAGGCAGAATATATGGTATAAGTTTCGAGTTTGAAAACGAAAAAAAGCCAAAAATTCCAAAAATCCAGGATGCAAAAAAAGCATTTTCTGAATATTTTCCATTCTGTTTAAATAAATTCTTAATCGCAACTAATGAAAATCCTGTCCACGGAAGTAGCCCTATCAACATTATTGGAATAAAAAACCAATTCGGCTGATATCTGCCATGCATTGAAGTCGTATACCGTAAAAAATGTTCAACGATAAAATAAAAGTGGAAAAAATCGTGATTTTTAAAACAAACCAATATGTGCCACGGCAGAAATATAAGCAAAAAAACAAAAAGTCCTGGAATATATAGTATTTCCTTTATTTTTCTCCATTGTTTTGTAAGTGCTATCCATAGAAACGCAACGAAGCCAGGCAAAATAAATCCAATTAATCCTTTTGTGAGACATGCTAATGCAGCAAACGCATACATTAAATATATGAGAATTCGCCGATTTCTTTGCTCATTTTTTACAAATACCAAATAAAAACACCACAAAGCACCGCTCATTAATACAGAAACGGCAAGATCTAATATAATTATGCGACTATGTGCATAGTATATGATATTAGTTGCTAAAATAGATGCCGAAAGAGTTCCAACATACGATGACTTACATCTGAATCCAACGAACAAAACACTTAAACACCCAAGAATCGCAAAAAAAACAGTCCAAATACGCATTGATGCTTCATTGATGCCAAATATTTTTATCGATGCTGATTGCAGCCAATAAAATAAAGGTGGTTTTTCGAAATACTTCAAATCATTCAAGCGCGGCGTTACAAAATCCCCACTAATAACCATCTCTCTCGGGATCTCTACATATCGTCCTTCATCAGGATCTGCAAAAGGGCGATTCCCGACCTCATATCCCAAAAAAATAGATAATACCAAGGTAACAAAAATTACCCACCTAATTCCTTTAGGACATGTAATATTGCTCATAATTATCTCATGTAATGGAGCGGGCGAAGGGAATCGAACCCTCGTCACAAGCTTGGGAAGCTTATGCTCTACCATTGAGCTACGCCCGCGATCAAAAAACATACTGCAGCGATATTATCTAAGATATACATAGATTGCAATGTGATCAAAGGGATATTCTCTCTGGAATACACGCACATTGTTAAAGAAAATTTTTTATAAACAAGCTTAAAATACAAAAATATATTTTATTGACAAGTTAACTTTGTATAAATCATTTTGACTTATTATGACTATATATGCTTATGCATTTACAGTTTTACAATAATAAATGCTCACTTAAATACAAATACTTATTAACATAAAATAAGATTTGGTTAAGAAAACTATCTAATTGTAAAACATTTGATTCGTTTGATTTGGAGAGAATAGAGCATAAGTTAATATTATATTTGTTATACAATATCAAGGAAACTTATTGGATAGCAAAAAATGTTATATATGCATTGTTTTTATGTAATATTATTTCACAAAATCTTGACAAGATTGCATGAAATAGCGTTATTAGAGGTAGTTTTATGTTTACAAATAATGGGAATCATCAAATTGTCACCGGAAGAGTAAAATGGTTCAGTCAATTCAAGGGGTACGGTTTTATTGAAGCAGAAAACGTATCCGAAGATATTTTCTTACATTTCTCGATAATTGATAAATCTGGAATTAATAAATTAAATAATGAAGATATTATCATTTGCAGTATAGAAAAATCCGACAGAGGTTATCAGGTAATAAATATTATAGAAATCATTTATTCGAACAAACAGGAAATTCCCAATAAACAACCCGAAAAAGTAGTTGCTGTAATGAAGTGGTTTAATCCTGTAAAAGGCTTCGGATTTGCGCAAATGTCATCTGGGGAAGATGTTTTTATTCATTCAAATTTATTGAAAAAAAACAAAATTGAAACTATTGCTCATGGAAAAAAAATAACTCTGATGGTCCGCCATACCAATTTTGGATATGAGGCATTAGATATTATGCCGGAAGATGAGTAAAAGTAAAAATCCGCACTAAAATATTGTAAACAATTTATTCTTACTAATTTTACAAAGACAATATTAGGTAATATTACAAAATACTTATATCAATAATTTTAAAAACAACCGCTTATAGATGAAATATTAAATATTATTTTCATATATTTTTATTTGTTTTTAGTCTATTTTGATTAATAACGTTGTGGATTTTAGAATGTTAAAAATGGAAATGATATGATTGATTTTTTTGATGAAAACTCTCCTTTTAGAACAAATTTCTTAGACTTATTTCAATTTACTGTTTTAAATCCACAAATAGCCCTCCTTGCATTTTTAAAAGTAGGGCGTGAAGCGGTATCTCAGCCAAAAAAAATCGAAGAGTCACAGCAGGATCTTCTTGATAGATTTCTAGAGCTGCAAAAAAATCTCATAAAGGATCTATGTTCAGATAAAAAAAACTGCATTGATTTGCAATACAACAAAAAAGACAAGAAATTTGAAGACAATTTCTTTGAAAATCATCCCGTTATGAAATTTGCAAAACAATTTCACGAAACAATGTCTAGTTGGATGTTGGATACCCTTTTAAGTTTCGAAAATGTCGAATCAAAAACTATGCACAGCGCAAAATTTTTCTTGAAACAATATACAGATATGATGTCGCCTGATAATTTTCCATTTTTAAATCCTGTATTTTTACAAAAAATGTTTGATACACAAGGTGAAAATATCAAATCCGGATTTGAGATGCTTCTAAACGACATAAAAAATGGGGAAATCACTACCAATGATAAATCTAAATTTAAAATTGGAGAACACATTGCGGCAACATCAGGAAAAGTTATATTTCAAAATGATATTATAGAACTAATTCAGTATTCTCCTACAACCGAAAAAGTATTTGCGAAACCAATATTATTCATACCTCCTTGGATCAATAAATTTTATATTTTAGATCTCAATAAGGACTTATCTTTCGCAAAATGGGCTGTAGATAATGGATTTACAGTATTTATGATATCATGGGTTAATCCTGATAAAAGATTACGAAACAAGGGGTTTGAAGACTATGTTTTTGAAGGTTTGCTTGACTCGATCGACAAAATTTATGAAATAACCAAATCCAAATCTATACATACTTTAGGATATTGCGTAGGCGGAACTTTAATTGCCGCGCTACTTGCCTACATAGCGCATCCAAATAGCAAGCGACATCCAAAAGCAAAGATAGAATCTGCCACATTGCTAACGACATTACTGGATTTCGAACATGCAGGGGATATGTCCATATTTATGGCAGATAACTACCTTGAAGCAATCAACGTACAGCTAAAAGAAAAAGGGTATCTCGACGGAAAAATCATGTTCAATACATTCAGTGCGTTAAAAGCCAACGACATGATTTGGAGATACTTTGTTGACAGCTATATGCTTGGCAAAAAACCGATAGCTCATGAAATTTTGTATTGGAATTCTGATTCTATGAACCTCACGGAATCGATGCAGAAATTCCTTTCAAAAGATCTATATCGGGATAATTTATTAAAAACCGGAACATTAAAAATCTTTGGAATTCCGCTTAATTTGAAACTCGTGAATACACCATTATATATGATTTCAATGATCAAGGATCATCTGGTCCCTTGAGAAGCAACCTATGACGGCCTGAAATTATTCAATAGTAAAACTCGTTTTATTTTGGGAGGATCAGGGCATGTAGCCGGAGCGATCAACTCACCGACAAAAAATAAATATAGTTATTGGGCAAACGAACAATATGCGGGAACAGCGCAAGAGTGGTTAAAAACAGCGACAGAAACCGCGGGATCCTGGTGGAAAGATTGGATAAAATGGATAAAACCAATGATGGGAGAAATGCTACCCGCCCGAGAAATAAAAGAATCTCTCCGAGATGCGCCTGGAATATACGTATTGAATAAATTTAGCGATACAGAAAAGCTTTAAACATATCCCTGTTATAAAAAATATTGTTATTTTAATAAAAAATTAAAATTTTACACATATAATATATATTATTAAATATAGGAAATAAAAAATGAAAAAAATATTAAATGGCCTAATATGTGCAATGCTTTTTGGAACACTCATAAACCATGCGAATTGTTATGATTCAAAGCAGGCTTATAGTCATACAAAAATAAAAGGTAGGAATGGATATGACGAAACAGGAAAATATAATCCATCTTCGGCCTATAGTAGAAAATACTCAAGAAGCAGTAATCCAAAAGTTGCAGATATGAAAAATGCAAATAATGATGCCATTAAAACTGGACTAAGGGAAAGATTAGAAAAAACTGCAGATCCAAGAGAAGAGCTTCGGAAAGAAACTCGCAGATATGAAAGAAATAAAGACGGTAAATATGTGGATAACTATAAAACAATTTGCAGAAATGCATTGTTACTTGCTAAAGCTGCTTTTACTAGAGAAGGGAATTTAACTGATTTATCTCCTAAGGAAGCAGAATTATTAGCATATGCGCTTAAAGTTTATTCTACTGAGAAAGATTTGAAAGATATCATGCTATATAAAAATATTGGTACAAATATGGAAGATTCCCTTAGGGTGAATATTCTAGAGCATATTGAGTTAATAGAAGAGGTATCTAATACTGTAACGTCAAGCAAAGCCCGTACCACTTTAAAAAGTGCCCTTAAGGAAGCAAGCAAATTTAAAAAAGATAATGAAAAAACAATAAAAGTAATAAATGGTATGAAGGATAAACCAAGAAAAACAAGAGCAAGAAATTTACAGTCTAAAAAATATAAAAAAAGCTGACTTTAAATAACAAATCTCAAGTATTGCAGTCGCATTATATTTTCATGCAATACTTGAGAAAACATTTAAAAATAAAATTTTTATCTGATTTTATTTTTGTCTTATAAAACAATAAAAAGGAACACTTAGCAAAAACAATATCGTTGATAAAAATACCATCTGCATTCCTGATCCCAAAATCGCCAAAAATGTATATAATATTGAGATAAACCCTACGATTGCTAATAAGACTTTTTCTAAAGCAGATAACTCTTTCTTTTTACAAATGGAAAGATAACAGAACGCGACTGCCGAATAAAAATATGGCAGAAGCATTGCTAAAACAGAAACTTCAATCAAGATTTTAACATGTTCCACTAAAGATGGCTGATAGGTCAATAAAAAAACAACCACCATAAGTAAACTTCCGATCCAAATTCCAGATGAAGCACCATATTTGTTTGTTTTTAGAAAATATTTTGGAAACAATCCCTCTTTTGCAGCAGCATATGGTACTTGTCCTTGAATCAGCATCCATCCATTTAAAGATCCATAAATTCCAGCGGCGCCGGTAATTATCATTATCGTCTCTCCGCATTTCCCAAAAAGCTTCTTGCCGGCATCAACATACGGAGCTTTTGATGCTAATAACTCTCCTTGTGGAATCAATCCTGCAATAACAATTGCCCCGCATATATATATAAAGGCTGTAATTAACACTCCAGAAATTGTTGCCATTGGAATAGTTTTGTTTGGGTTTTTAACATTATCGGAAGGAACTGTTGCTGATTCTAATCCAATAAATCCCCATAACAAAACCGGAGCCATAGTACCTAAAACGATAAAAGAATCTCGATTATCGATACTCTTTACACTAAATATGTTAGAAAAATCCACATAAAAAATTCCGATAAATGCAATGATTATCAAAGGTAAAATTTTTATAACAACAATAATTACTTCGCAAAATGTAGATTCTTTTAATCCGCGCAAGTTAATAAAAGTGAACAAAGCAACAATCGCGATACAAAATAATACGCAAAATTCTTTGTTTGCAATCAAATCAGGACAAAATATTGATATATATTGTAAGCCTCCAACCAGCAGTGATACACTGCCACACCAGGTACTTATCCAATATCCCCACGCCATCTGAAATCCAACAAAATCTCCAAAAACATGCCGCGCAAAAGTATAAGGACCACCGGATTTAGGAATCCATCGACTAAGATAAGAAAATGTCAACGCCAATGCGAGCGCTCCGATAGTTGTTAGAATCCATCCAAGGATTGAAAGACTGCCGTACGGCGCCAATATCGCTGGTGCCAGTAAAACACCGGAGCCTATCATATTTCCTGCAACAAGGGAAGTAGCTTTTAAAGGCCCCATTTCATACTTATCGCGACGCATTTGTTTTCTCCATTTGATTTAATTTTTCAGCATGCTTTCTTTTATTCTCTAAGAATTTCTGTTTTTGAATAACTTGTTCTGATGAAAAAGACTTTGCGTCTAAATCAGGAAGATCGATCGTATCAATTTTTGTGCAAGAAGTACACAAACACAAAAAACAAACAACTATAAATCTACTAATCATCATTTTTATCCATAGATTTGATCTTTGTTAACAATCGAGTTTTTAGAGCCTCGATTTTTGCAGGCAACGGTTTTTCTATATAACACTTTTTTCTTATTTCCAATGGAGGATAAACATCTTTATTATTAATAAGATTATTGTCTACAAATTTTGATGAATCAATAACAGCGTTTGCTCGTGATGTACAATTTGTGACAAGCGCAATGACTTGCGGATGAAATAAAAATTTTAAAAAAGCATATATATTATTGATGTGTTTAGCGTTTATAGGAATAGCTGCAACATCTACCCAAAGAGAAGCCCCTTCTTTTGGGAACAAAAATTTAATATCAGATGATTTATTTTCGTTTCTTACTTTTAGAATGTCCCCTGATGTGCTCAATACAACACAAGCATTTCCAGAAGCAAGGTCTTCAAATCCATATGAAGTAAATTTTGATATATAATTCCTAATTTTTTTAAGATGCTCCGATGCCTTTATTATATCCTCTTCAATTTCTGTCTCAGGATTTAACCCTAAATACGCTAAAACAGCAGGAAAAATTTCACAGGAAGACTCATAAACCGATATTCTATATCTGCTAATTTTTTTTGCGTAAATGGGATCAAAAATAATCGCTAAACTATCTTTTGGAGCGTCGCTGGCAATAACATTAATAATTTTTTCATCAATTCCTATTCCGGAAATCCCAAACTGATAAGGAATTCCATAAGAATTTTCAGCATCATATTGCGCTAATCTATCGAGAATATCTTGTTCAAAAACTTTATAATCTATTTTCGTTTTATCTATTTTTTGATATATCCCAGCTTTTATTTGGCGGGAGAAATGCGGCCATGCAGTTGGAAAAACAATATCGTATTGAGCACCCCCCGCAAGCAGCTTAGCTTCCAATATTTCATTTGAATCAAAAATATCCGGAACGATCGTAATGCCTGTTAGTTTTTTAAATATTTCAATTAATTCATAAGGGATATAATCAATACCTACATTTATATAGAGAACTTTTTCACTGTCTAGTGGACCAAAATTTTCCCTTGACAAAGATTTATATAATTCAGAATGAATAAAATCTGACTTATTACTTTTTTGCAGAATAAAAACAGATAAAACAGAAATAAATATTACAAAAAAAAGATACTTTTTCATAAAAAAGAAAAGTCCTTATAAATTTGTATCAATCTTTTTTTCTTCTTTTTCTGCTTTCGCGTATCGATAGGCTCCATATGGAATAGTAACAATATAAAGAAAAATAAAGACTGTTAGCGTCTGCCATAGAGCAGTTATCAAACAAATTACTACTAAACTTGCAATCAGCAATTCAGGAGATGCAAACCTATTTTTTACCACAATCATTTTTGACGAAAAAGTTTTGATCGTACTTATCATTAAAATTCCTGATATTAGCATGCAGCACACAACAAAAAAAGAACTTAGAAACACCTCAATTCCAGTAGCAAAAAACAAAATCATTGGAAATAAAGCAAAAATCGCTCCAGCAGGCGCCGGAATACCTACAAAATATTTTCGTTTACACTCTGGTTTTTGTTCATTAAATATTTGAGTCACGTTAAATCTGGCTAACCTTAACGCGCAACAAACAGAAAAAAACATGCAAACAGCCCATCCCGCATTTCCCACAAGATACATTGTTTTTAAAAATAAAAGCATAGATGGAGCAACACCAAAACAAACCAAATCAGAAAGCGAATCAAGTTCTGCACCAAATTGAGAAGATTGTCCTAAGAACCTCGCCACTCTACCATCAAACGCGTCCAATAACGCAGCAGCGAAAATACATAAAACAGCCATTTCCCATTTGTGAAATAACCCAAATCGTATGGCAGATAATCCAAAACAAAAAGCTGTAATAGTTACAATGTGAGGTAATATTTTTATAAATGACGCTCCTTTTTTTATTATGGTAACATCTTCATTTTCCAATGTATCCATGGCACCATTCTTCATGATATCTCTCCAATAATCAACTTACAACAAAACATTAGCGCAAATCAGCCAACACAGTCTCTCCGGCAACCATTATTTGTCCTTCTTCAACAAGTATATCAGATTTTAAAGGCAGATAGACATCGACACGACTTCCAAATCTGATGATTCCTACTCTATCGCCCATTTCGAGCTGTTGCCCTTCAGAGATATCACACCGAATACGACGCGCTATTAATCCTGCTATCTGTACAAAAATTATTTTTGTACCATTTTCCATTCTCATAAATGTTGCTTGACGCTCATTATATTCGCTTGCTTTTTCCAAAGAAACATTGAAAAATTTTCCAGGAATATACAGAATTTTTTCGACAATACCAGAGACGGGAGTCCTGTTTACATGAACATTAAATACACTCATGAATATACTGATTTTTTTCCAGGTTCCTTCTAATTCCAACTCAGCAGGCGGATCACATTCCGAAATTTTAATTACAATGCCGTCAGCAGGGCTAATTGCTATGGATTCTCTTGACGGATGAACCCGTTCTGGATCTCTGAAAAACAACAAACACCCAATAGTTGATAAAAAGCCAAGCCACCCCATATTATTACCTATGTGGCCAAATAATATCGCTATAACCGCGGCAACTCCGGCGAACTTCCACGCTTCGCGGTCAAATGGCAATCTAATATTCATGAAAACTCCTAAAATATTTTCAACTCAGAGCAGATTATAGTGTTTTTTTATTTATAATTCAAACATAAGGACTTTTCACGGCAGTTTCATAATTAATTTGCATAAAATAATCTTGTTTACTAAACTGCCTTCATCATAAGAACTACAGGGTTTTGCAAAATGACATCTGATATTTTAATAATTGGAAGCGGGCCAGCTGGATATACAGCAGCAATTTACGCAGCGCGATCTGGAAGAAAAACGACACTAATTGCCGGACAGCAGCAAGGTGGACAGCTCATGATTACAACCATGATTGAAAACTATCCTGGGTTTGCCACCCCTATTTCTGGCCCATTTTTAATGGACGAAATGAGAAAACAAACAGAAAATATGGGTGTGGAAATCATTCACGACACGGTAGAGTCTGTTGATTTTTCATCTGACATTTTTCAATGTCTTGGAGAGTCTGGCGTTATCTATAAAAGTAAATCTATAATTATCGCAACAGGCGCCAGTTCGAAATGGCTCGGAGTACCAGGTGAAACAAAATATTTAGGAACCGGAGTGTCTGCCTGTGCTACATGCGATGGTTTCTTCTTTAAAAATAAAGATATCGCCGTTGTAGGTGGCGGAAATACTGCAGTCGAAGAAGCAATATTTCTAACAAATTTTGCAAAATCTGTAACATTAATTCATCGCCGAGATACTCTTAGAGCGGAAAATATAATGCAGAAACGACTTATGGATAATTCCAAAATAAATATTCTTTGGGATACTGTAGTAGAAGATATTTGCGGAGATGATAACAAAGTCAACAGCCTGACTTTACTGAATGTAAAAAATGGCACACGTTTTAGTAAACCTATTGATGGAGTGTTTGTTGCAATAGGACATCAACCGTCAACATCTATATTTAAAGGAAAAATCGATCTTGATGAAAACGGATACATAATAACTAAACAAACAAGTACTTATACATCCGTTAATGGAGTATTCGCCGCAGGAGATGTCTGCGATCCAACTTATAGGCAGGCGATAACATCTGCTGGACAAGGATGTATGGCAGCTTTAGACGCCGATAGATTCCTATCTACTAACAAAATATAAAATTTACGCTAAAATAAATATTAAAAAATACATATATTTTGTTCTTAGTCATTACCTAATCTATGAAAGGTGGTGTCTTTTTACACATAAAACGTCACAATCAAATGATTAAATTAATAAATTAAATAAATTGTGTTGTAATGAACAGAATTTTAGACATCGTTTCAATTCTTAACCAAAATTACTTTCCCCGTCGCGATTCAATTAGAATATATGCCCTGATTTGTACATGATTGGAAACGACGTAAAAAATCTTTTTGAAGAAGGTGAATAAAATTTTACGTAGAAGAATGTTTTAGAATAGGCCTTGTGTCCGTACTCTATTCATCGCAATATTGATCTGGTATAATTCGCACGGGATAATCGGGCAGGTAAGATTATGAATTCGGTCAGGTCCGGAAGGAAGCAGCCGTAGTGAACACTGCTTGGGTCGATTATCCTTTTCAGATAAACATAATGAGAATACTTATGAACATTTACATCCCGCTTGCTGCAAAATACAGACCACAAAAATTTTCCGATGTAATCGGTCAAGATATTACAATTAAAATTATCACAAACGGATTACAAAAAAATCGTTTGGGAGCAGCGATGCTATTTTCCGGAACACGGGGAGTAGGTAAAACCACAATAGCAAGAATTCTCGCGAAAGCATTCCGTTGTGAAAATAGCACCCCGGAGCCTTGTTGTAAATGCGAATCGTGCATCGAATTTTCAAAGAACAATCAAATAGATGTCATAGAAATAGACGCAGCTAGTAACACAAGCATTGACGATGTCAGAGAAATTATCGAATCATGTAGATATAAGCCAACGACCGGAAAATTTAAGGTATTTATTATAGATGAAGTCCATATGCTTTCAAAAAGCGCATTTAATGCTCTGTTAAAAACTCTTGAAGAACCGCCTGAACATGTTAAATTTCTACTTGCGACAACAGAAACTCATAAAATTCCAGAAACTATACTATCTCGTGTTTTGAAATTTGATTTAAAGAAAATAGATGTGAATTTAATTACGCAATATTTATCATCTATTTGCAATCAAGAAAATATAATAGCGAATTTAGAAGTTTTATCGTTAATCGCAAAAGCTGCGGAAGGATCAATTCGCGATGGATTATCTATCCTAGACCAAGCTATTAATATGGCTGACAGCAATGAACTTTCCGCCGTTGATGTTAAAGCAATGTTAAATTTTTCAGAAGATATTGATATTATTGATCTTTTAAACTTAATAATCTCTGCAAATATCAAATCTGCTATAATGAAATACCGAGATATAATAAAAAGTGATGTTTCATGCGAAAAAATCGCAAGTGTTCTTTTAGATTATATTCATGCGTTAACATGCATAAAAACTGATGTAGATATAATTGAGAATACTATTTCCGATGACCTTATGCCAAAAATAAAAAGTATTTCGAAAGATATTTCGATCGCAGCTCTCAGTAAAATATGGCAGATGCTTATTCGAGGCATTGAGGAAATAAAAATATGCGAACGTCCAGAGATCGTTTTGGAAATGCTTATTATGCGTATCGCATATGCTTCAGGATTGCCCGATTTGCAAGATATAATTAGTGGAAACTCAATCTCGAAATGTTGCGATATCTCCGAAAATGATTCCTCTATAAATAAGGTCAATTCAACAGCAGACAAAAAAATTTCTAATGGATTTTCCGAAAATTTGAAACACTCAATTGAATTAAATACCGATACAAATATAAATCTAAACGTCAGTAAGTATAATACTTTATTTGAAGAAGCAGTAAAAATGTTTCCAAGCGCTAAAGTTAACGCTGAAGGATCAGCATAATTCTAGAAATTTCTATAGTTTTTCTATAAAAAATTTTAAATCTCATTTCTATCTATCTTTGCAAGGATGCATCCACTCTTTTCAATCGGTAAATCCATAAGCTCTACCCATGGCGGAATATGTCCATGTTCTATCATCTTCACAAGATTAGAATGAGGAAAAAAGCAATTACATATTGGCTTTTCAACAAAAACATATGATGTATTTGTCATTTTTAAAGCTTCTTTCGTAGTTTTTTCATCAATACTATGCTCCATAGTTATGATCATAGAAGAAATAATCCCCTTTTCCTGGCTATGAAACGGAACTGAAACTACATTATGCTTGGTTTTATATAAAATCTTAGGACCTAAATATGGATCAGACATAATTACTAATGAAGCATCACTAATTTTATCAAGAAATTTATAAATCACCTCTTTTTGACGCAAACTATTTTGCGCGTTCTTCGCCATTTTCATGAATTCATCATATTGAAACATCAAATCTATCGTCATCGCTCCATATTTTTGTATTGTTGAGGGAATTAAAATTAATAAACAAGTTATGCAAATATTTATTTTCCGTGAAAAACATTTTGCGGTAATACCATTCAACCCGAGATTCAAAATTAACGGTAGACTCATAGCTACTAAAGTAGTAATTGAACGACAGACCATACAAGAAAAGAAAAAATATACAATATTCACTAATATTAATATCCACCAAAAAATATCAATATTTTCATATTTTTTATTTATTAAATCGCAAATTTTATTATAGACCGCAACGAATAAAATAATTGAGCTTAAACAAAAGCAGCCTGCGGTAAATTTAGAAGATAATGGAGATAAAAGATCGTCAATTTTCGAGAACCACGCTATCCGAAGAAAATCACTAGCTCCGCCTTCTATTCCAAGTAAAAATTTTGGATATCTATACAGCAAAAGAGCGATAAAAATTGCCCCAACAGTTAAAGAGAATTTTATTATATGCTTAGATATATATTTAAAGCTCATTATATTAATTAATAAAAATAACGATGCACACAGATATAGGATAAAATGCATCACAGAAATCTTATCGTATGCAAACGAATCCTTTTTGATAAAAAATAATATTAAGGCTAGTAACAAAATAAAATGCAGTTTTTTAGACTTGCAAAAAACAGTCATTACCGCCATTAAAGATATAGCAGTAAATTCCACAATATGATTAATAGTTAGCGGAAATGAAAAAAACGCTATTGAGCCAATAATCAAAGTGGTTATTATTGTTTTTTTATATAAAATCTCTAGTATTTTTATGTTTTTACAGAAAAATAAAAACATCGCCGTTTCTGCTAATAAAATTAAAGGTAAAGTTTCTATCGAAGCCCAAACGCATAAAGCTGAAATCAATGCTGATTTAATATAGTCAGCATTATATATAAAGTTGTTTTTTATAATGTTAGATAATGAGTAAAGATACATTAATGCTAACATCATAATAAACATGTGATGATCGGGCCTTCCGAATTCTGAGATCTCACCTAAAGATGGTATTATTGCAAACAGCAGTGCTCCTAAAAACGCATCAGATTCAGTCATCAATTTTTTAAGAAATTTAAAAATAACTATGGATAAAGCACTTTTTATAACAGGAGAAATGAAAAAAGCAACATATTCTATTGAATTTGAAATAGAGTTAACAAATAAATCTAGAAACCAAATTATAGGAATTAGGAAAAAATCATAAATACGAGACCAATATATATCCGTACCAAAAGGAACATTTACTCTATTAATCAACGAATAAGATAAATCGCCGTGAATAAAAAAATCTCGTAATCTCACTAGCATCATATAGTCATCTGGATCCGCAAACCTCATAGAAAAATCGCCGCTAAATATTATGTAATAATGCCGAAAAGCATAACTCATGAAACATGATAGTAAGCTAATTATTATAAGCGACACTTCGCTTTTCTTATTAAGGAGATAATTATTCTGCACTTTTAATCCAGTCAATTTTAATTTTAAAAAAGCAATCCGCCATCAACACCAATAACCTGTCTTGTAATATATGAAGCATCTTTGCTTAAAAGATAGGCGGTTAAACTTGCTATTTCATTGACTTTTCCTGCTCTTTTCATCGGAATTTTCTTTTTTTCAATATCCATATCAATTCCGTTCAGCATATCTGTTTCAATATATCCAGGAGCAATACAATTTACTGTGATTCCATGTCTCGCAACTTCAAGAGCCAAAGATTTTGCTGCGCCTATTATACCTGCCTTTGCTGCGCTGTAGTTTGTCTGCCCAAAACTACCAATCACCCCCGATATCGAGGATATAGCGATAATTCTACCTTGTATGTTTTCTGATATCATTGGTTCAATCACTGGATTTAATACATTGAAAAAACTATTCAAATTAATATTTATCAAATCATCCCATTGCTGCCCGGTTAAAGCGCGGAATGGAATAAAATTTGTTATTCCAGCATTACAAATAATTCCAAAATAGGGGCCGTGATGTTCTATATCGCATAACAAAATCTTTTCTACTTCTTCACGATTAGAAATATCAAAAGATAAAATACGTCCCGATGTTTTTTTTTGAACATCAATCAATACTTTTTCAGCTAATTCTTTATTTTTATTATAATGAATTACTATTTCATAGCCGAGATTAGCTAAATATAAAGCTATTCCTTTACCAATTCCTCTATTTGCTCCTGTAATTAAAATTTGCTTACTCTTCATTTTTTATCCATAAAAATATTGTTATTTACAGAGCGATAAACCTTCATATCACCTTCTGCATAAATATAGTTTTCATCACTCAAAATTTTTCCATAAAAAACAGACATATTTTCTAATGAAAACTGGTGCTCAACTAATATGCGATAAGCGCAAAATTCTGCAAATGTTTGCGCAAAAGTTTCAAAATTTTTTGAACCTATCATATATTCTATCTGCAGAATTTTGCCAGAAATCAGGTCCTCTATTCCAAATAAACAACCAATTGTTTGAGCAATATATTCGAGTCCTACATAAGAGGGAACACCTTTAGTTGCAGAATCAAAAAACATACTACTTGAAGAAATATCTACTTCTGAAATAGCTGTTTTTGTTTTTAAATCGAATTCAAGTACACGAGACAGCAAAATCATTGGAGGTCTTTGCGGCAGTATATCTTCCAAATTATACATCTCGTTTTCCAACAATAACGCTGACATTATTACCGCCGAAAGCAAACGAATTACTTAAGCAGTATTGGATTTTTTTGTAATGATTTAATTTTGCAAAATTAAGCGGATCTTCTATATCATTTCCGTCATAGATATGCGGTATTATAGCATGGTTTTTATTAAACTCTTCAGACATCATCAGCCAGCATAGGGCAATTTCCGTCACTCCAGCCGTTCCCAGCAAATGACCTGTAAGCGCTTTAGTAGAAGCGCATATGACGTTGTTTCCAAAAATTTCCGAGACTATTTTGTTTTCCATTAAATCATTTTGAAATGTTCCTGTTCCATGCAAATTGATATAAGAAATATCTGTTGGAACTAATGAAGCATCTTCTAAAGCAGAAACCATGGATTTTTTTACCCCTGTTCCAGTTGGATCCGGAGATGTAATATGATACGCATCTGATGATTCTCCTATTCCGAAAATTTCTATTCCATCGTGACCTTTTTCCATAATAAAAAGAGCAGCACCTTCTCCTATGTTGATTCCATCTCTATTTTTACTGGATGGGTTGGAAATTCCAGAGGAATAAGCGCCCAACGCATCAAACCCTCTCACTGTCATTACACATAAATCATCTGCACCACCAACTAAAACAGCATCACATACATCAGAATTTATCAGATTTCTGGCAGTTGAAAAAATCTTTGCGCTTGATGAACACGCCGTTGAAATAACATAGAATGGTCCCTTTGATTTTGTAACATCTCGCAAAAACTCTGCTATGGCACCTTCTTCTAGCCATTTAATTTTTAAATCATTATTAATTTGTCCACATTGAAAATATGGTTTAGTATATAAATAGAATTTCTCAAGGCCTGTATTATTAGTTCCGAGTACTATTCCTATTCTTGATGAAAAATATTTTGCTGTTAACTTTATCCATTCAGATTCAATCTGAGTAAACGTATGTAATAGCAATTGATTAGTTCTGAAATCATAGATTTGGTCTTGTATTGCTGGAAGCTCTTCCAAGACAAATCCACAATAAATCTTTTTTTCTGGAATGATATCTTCTGCTATTTTTAATCCATGCTGACTGCCTAAGCAGGCATTTTTGAAAACTTCATTTTTTGAAGACCCAAGCGCATTAATAATACCTAAAGCAGACAGTTTCATTTCAAAATATTTTATTCACTATTTACAATAAATTATCACGGCGATATATTAAAATCTATAATAATTTAAATAAAATATGCTTATATCGTTCGAAAAATGGAATGTATGCGAAACAAAAGACATAGACGTCAGTTTCATGCCGCCATTATCCAAAAAAGGACTAGATGAGATTTGTAAAATCGCTCTTTCTTCATTTCACAAATTAAATATTGATTATGATATCCCGCTAGTCTGTGCGTCGCAATTTGGATCTTGGAGACAGATAGTAAAATTAGGAGAACAGCTTTTTCAGGCACAAGAAATTTCACCTATTGCATTCAGCAGAATTCCACATCATACATTCGCAGCAACAATTTCCATTACAAACAAAACAATGCTTCCATATACTGCTATTGCTGCTGGAAATAGAACCTTTGAAATGGGACTACTTGAAGCATTCACTCAAAAAAATGATGAAATTGTTTACATATATGCAGAAGAATCAAAGCCGGAAATATTTCAAAAATTTATAGACATAAAACCTATTGCTGTTTCTATTTTAATTGCGAAACAAAAAGGAAAATATAAATTTTTACCTAAATATAGTACGACGAAACAACAAAAAACTGTTTTTGATTTTTTGAATTTTTTAAATAAAAAAAGCGAAACATTTATTACATCAAATTTTACAATAGCGCACATATAAAAACACAAGGAAAATGATTCATGAATGTTAGTAAAGCGCAACTGGAAGAAGAGATCAAAAAATTAATAATAAAAGCGGTGGATCTAGAGGATACATTGCTTAGCGAGATTTTCTCAGATACTCCATTATTTAAAGATGGATTGGGCTTAGATTCAATTGATAGCTTAGAAATTGGAATAGCTTTGAAAAAAAAATATAATATTAAATTTGACTACAATCAAAATAATATAAAATATTTGTATTCTATCTCGACTATTACAGATTTTGTATTTAATCATTTGGAAAATGCAAGTAATTGAAAAATGCACATACCTGAACCTTCAATTCTGAAACAGTTTATAGCAAAAGAAAAAATAGAACTAGATTTGATTTTCAACAAGGATCATATCTTTTTCAAAGGGCATTTCGATAATTTCCCAATTTTACCAGGAATAGCACAAATACATTATGCAATATTTTTTATTAAAAAATTTTTTGATAAAAATATTTCTATTGTAAAATTCAAAAAAATCAAATTCTCAAAAGCGATTTTTCCAGAAAAAAATCTTACCTTAAATATAATAAAACAAAAAAATAATAGCTTTGCTTTTCTATTTAAAGCAAGCGAAAATGATATCCACTCATCCGGAGAAATAATAATAAAAGAGGCGGTATGAATGAATAGTTCAGTTGGACTATTTGCTAGAATATTTCGAGCAG
>CAYJFA010000004.1:0-134097 GCA_964369545.1 uncultured Holosporaceae bacterium | reverse complement strand
AAGGAAAAGAATATTTTTAAAATAATTTAACAAACATCAAAAATACAGTTGCTTTTGTATCCGCAAGTGTTTTGATTGCAGCTGAAATATTATCTTGCAATATTTTATCTACAAAAATTGTAAGACAGACTTTTTTTTTGTTTTTTATAGAAAAATTTGCAGAATATATATCTAAGACTCTAACTCCATCTGGAGATATTTTTGGAACAGCTCCGTATTTTAAACGCTCATACAATAATTCGTCATATTTCTTGTCTTTCATTACTAATTTTGAATCCGAAACATCTGTCGTTCGTGGAGATTCCTGTTTTTTCACAACGTGCTCTGTTTTATACAGATCTTTACTAATTAAAATTCTGTATTGATAAATAGAAGTGCTTTCCTTTTTTGTATCGTGATATATTTTTGACACAATAATCAGCGATGATAAGGTCAATACATATGAAAGCCAAGCGAAGATAAGCTTTTTACTTTTTTGCATGTTTTAAGCTATCCATTATTTTAATTTTTTCGACAACTTTAATTGTATCAAAGGCTTTGCTTAATTGATAATCCTTTTCAACACGATCTTTCAACGATAATTTTCTATACAATAATTCATGATCCTCATCAGGATCCTCTTTTTCTTTCTTCTTATTTAAAGCATCCAAAGATTTTTTATTTAGTTCATCTGATGATTTTTTATTTTTCGCTTTTTTATCTGCATCCAAAGCATTGTTGAAAAACTCTTCTCTTATAACAAACACAGCATCTGGCCTTTTTATCATTGCATAATCCGCTTCTATGTCAGGTGTAATACCATTTGCCTGTATACATTCACCACTTGGTGTATAGTGTTTAGCTACAGTAATTTTTATAGCTGTTTTTTCCGACAGTGGCATCACTTTTTGCACTGAACCCTTTCCGAAAGATCTTGTACCAACGATAATTGCCCTCTTGTTATCCCTCAATGCACCGGCTAGAATTTCTGGAGCAGAGGCGGTTCCACTATTAATTAGTACGACCAAAGGCATACCATTTGTTAGGTCACCGGAATCCGCAAGGAATTCTCTTGTGTTTTCTGATGTTCTGCCACGAGTAGAAACTATCTTCCCCCCTTTAAGGAAAATATTTGATACAGATATAGCTTCATCTAGTAAACCACCTGGATTATTTCTAACATCTAAAACAAATCCATGTAATTTATTGTGTTTATTATCAGCAATAAATTTTTTAATATCCCTTGTGGTGTTTTTATCAAATGTAGAGATTCTAATATAACCAATATCGTCTAAAATTTCAGTTTTTACTGATTGGATTTTTATTAAATCCCTTTCAATTGTTATATCAAAAGGTAACTTATCGCCTCTTTTAATTTTTAGTGTAACGCTTGTCTTTGGTTTCCCACGTAATTTTTCTAAAGCCTCTTCTGAAGAAATCCCATTTATACATTCATTATCGATATATATTATGAGATCTCCACTTTTCAAACCTGCTTTATAAGCTGGAGTGTCATCAATCGGCGAAATAATTCTGATAAATCCATCATCCATTATTATTTCAATGCCAAGCCCGCCAAATTCTCCTTCAGTTTGGGTCTTTAAAGAATTAAACGCTTTTTCATTTAGATATGATGAATGCGGATCCAAAGAAGCCATCATTCCTGAAATCGCCTTTTCCGTAACTTCTGCTTCATCTAATTCATTAACATACTCATTTCTAATAAGATTCAGTATCAACTGAAGAAAAACAGTATACTGCATCTCTTCGGGAACATTTTTTTTGATAGACTCCGGAAGAATCAAAGCACTTTCTTTTTTTTTATTATCTTTCAGATTTTTTTTATCGTCGGTTTTTCTGTTAATTTCAGGAAGGGAAAACGATTCCATTTCATTTTTAGTAGAACCGCCTGAACAAAATGTGTTGCATATCAAAATCGCCAATAAAGAAGCTAAAAAAAATATCGGTTTTTTCATTTTCCATCCTTCTCGAGTGTTTGCAATAACCAATGTCTAGGATCCAAAGCCTCACCTGATTTTCTCAACTCCATTTTGATAATATTATTATTACTATCTTTCATTTTACCAACATAATCTCCGATTTCAACAATATCGCCAGTCATTGTATACATACTTTCCATACCATATAAAAATATTCTGTAATCCCCATTACTGATAATAATCATATTTCCATAGTTTAGAAAATTTCCAGCAAATACCACAAATCCTTTCGCCGGAGATGTAACAATAGCAGAGGGTCTAGTCTCAAAAGAGATATAGTATATCATTTCCCCATTTTGACCTTTATCTCCAAATTCTGTAACAAGTTTTCCACATACGGGATAAGCAAGTGATAAGTCTGTAGAAATTTTAGCATTCTTTAATACCCCAACCGCGTTTTCTGATTCCAATTCTGCATCGAGCTCATCAATAGATTCAGATTTTGTAGCGATATGATATACAAAATTTTGCATAATCCCTTCTTCGTTTTTTTTCGGTAATTCGGATATTTTTTTATCTATATTGATTTTTAAATTATTATATTTATCAATGTGAGTTCCCAATTCTGCTTCACTAAGTTTCTTTTTACTCCTGAGTTCATTCATTTCCGCACTATTTTTCAACAATTGTGATCCAACCAATTTGAAATATGATGCAAAATTCTTAATAACTATTGAGCATCTAACAAAATCGTTTTTACTATCACATTGACTCAAAGCTAAAAATTGAGAAAATCTTTGTATATCGAATAAAATAGTAAAACATCTTGTAAGAATCTCATAAATATTTTTTATAACAGGAGCAGAAATCTTTTCTTTTTGTAAAATAGTATCTATCTGAACTTCAAGCTTTAAAATTTTTTGTTCTAATTCTTGAGCTTCTTTGCATTCATCCCTGATTTTTTGATTTTGAAAAGATACGTCCACATCCTGTGAATAGCAGGAGAAAAAAACGGATACAAAAATGAGGCGTAAAACTATTTTCATACAATTTTAAAATCTGTTAACCAGTGATAGGAGTGCTTCTACCAACCGTATAGTATGCAAATCCTGATGATTCTACTTCTGATACAGAGTACATATTTCGCAAATCTATTAATATAGGATTTTTTGCGCGAGCACGTAATTCACATAAGCTAATTGCCTTGAACTCCGGCCAGTCCGTAATAATTACTATAGCATCAGCATCATTACAATTATCATAAACATTGTTATTCCAACAGACATTTTTAAATATTTCCTTAGCTTGATCGGAAAATGATGGATCGTATATAGTTATCTTCGCTCCAGCTTCAATCAATGAATTAACTATTTCAACACTCGGGCTATCTCTCATATCATCTGTATTCGCCTTAAATGTTACACCTAATATGGAGATATTCTTACCTTTAACATTGTTTCCACAGGCACCAAATATTTTCTTAATCATTAATTTTCGTCTGTTAAGGTTCGATTTAATAGTTTCATTTACAATTCCAAGATTAATTCCCAGTTTGTTTGCAAAATCAGATAATGCTGAAGTATCTTTTGGAAAGCATGAGCCACCATATCCTGGACCTGCTTGCAAGAACTGGCTACCTATCCTGCTATCTAATCCCATCGCTATCGCAACTTCATTCACATCAGCGTTACAAACTTCACAAAGATTCGCTATTTCATTTATAAAAGAGACTTTCGTCGCTAAAAACGCGTTTGATGCGTATTTTGATAATTCAGCAGTTTCTAATCCTGTAAATATAATAGGTGTATTAAAAGCGTATAATGGTCTATAAACAGTACTGAGAACTTTTTTTGCTTTCTTACTTTCTATTCCAAGAATAACCCTATCTGGACGCATAAAATCTTCAACAGCGTCTCCTTCTCTTAAAAACTCAGGATTAAAAGCAACATCTATTTTAACCCCTTTGCTTTTCAAGAATTCCTTTATTGATCTTGTTGTTCCAACGGGTACTGTAGACTTTATTACAAGAACAGCTTCTTTATTGATATGTTCAGAAAGCTGTTCGATTGCCGTATACACATAACTAAGATCTGCACTTCCATCTTCTTTACTTGGAGTTCCAACAGCTATAAATATAATATCTGCGTTTTTTGCTGCATCAATAATATTTGAAGTAAACAATAATCGCCCAGCTTGTGTGTTTTTTATTAATAATTTTTCTAGTCCATTTTCATAAATTGGTGATTGATTTTTTTGAAGCGCTTGAATTTTCGATAGATTATTATCAACACATGTTACATTAAATCCAAATTCAGCGAAACAAACTCCTGAAACTAAACCAACATATCCTGTGCCGATAACAGTAATTTTCATAATTCACCATTAATATTATTGTAAAAATTTTTAATAATATGAGAGAGCTTTTTATCTTCATTCGCAACATATAGAATTGCAGATATAAGCCCATCTTTCGAACCACAATCAAATCTTGTCCCTTCGAATTTAAATCCCTTTAACCCTATTGTCGGAATCATTTCCAACAAAGCATCTGTTAGCTGAATCTCACCTTTTGCTCCAGGTCTAAGATTTGCGATTACATCAAAGATTTTGGGAGATAAAATATATCTACCGACGATAGCAAGAGTTGATTTCGCATCTTCTATCGCTGGTTTTTCATCAACGGATTTAGCAACCGCAATTTTATCGTTTTCGCTTTCTATATCCAAAATTCCATATTTTTTCACATCTTTATGCAGCACATTCATAACAGCTGCCATGTTGGATCCATCATAATTTTTTATCATCTCCCCAATGCAGGATTTATTATGAAGTATAAAATCATCTGCAGATATCACTGCGAAAGGCTCATCATTAATTAGATTTTTAGCGCACATTACTGCATGTCCAAGACCCAGCGGTTCATTTTGGCGAACATAACAAAAACTACAATTTTTAGTATCGAAATACTCCGTATGAGACAACATATAGTCAAAGTAATCTTCGATTGAATTTTTCCCTTGTCTCGTTACAAATATAAATTGCTCAATTCCCGCATCTAAGGCTTCTTCAAATGCATAATGAATAAGAGGTTTATCTATAATTCCTAGCATTTCCTTAGGAATCGCCCTTGTAATAGGATAAAACCTGGTGCCAAGCCCCCCCACTGGAAATACTACTTTGCGAATTTTCATAATAATCCTACAAATAAATGTAATTTTAGATCATAATATACTGTGCCGCCAAAACATAATCAATAAAAACTGTCGATTCAGTAATAATAACAAATAACAAAAAATAATTTAATTTCGTAAAGATTCTTTTAAAAGATTCTTTTATAAGTATTGATTATAAGCTTTAATTAATGTATTTATCATATCAGCTTGCCTCTGTGGCGGAACTGGTAGACGTGACAGACTCAAAATCTGTTGCCCGTAAGGGCGTGGGGGTTCGATTCCCTCCGGGGGCACCATTCTAAATTCATAAAAAATGGTCTATGCATCATGGATAAAAAAAACGTTTCACTTACTGGAGATAGGCCTACTGGCAAACTGCATCTTGGCCATTATATAGGATCTCTGAAAAGTAGAGTAGAGCTACAAAATAGATATGATCAATATGTAATGATAGCTGATACGCAAGCTCTTACAGACTATTTCGAAAATCCTCGAAAAATATCAGACAATATATTTGAAGTCATTTCTGATTACTTGGCAGTTGGCATAGATCCTAATTTATCAACAATTTTTATACAATCACAGATTTCCGAGCTGCCGGAATTAATGATGTATTATATGAACCTTGTTACTGTATCCAGATTAGAACGCAATCCTACTGTAAAAACAGAGCTTGCACAAAAAGATTTTGCTACCTCAGTACCGGCAGGGTTTTTATGTTATCCTGTCAGTCAGGCAGCAGATATTACAGCATTCAAAGCTGATATAGTACCAGTTGGAGAAGATCAGTTGCCGCTCATCGAGCAAACAAATGAAATAGTTAGAAAATTCAATAGAATATACAATACAGGCTGCCTTAAAGAAGCTAAAGCCCACCTTAGTAAAACAAGCAGATTAGTAGGTATTGATGGAAAAGCAAAAGCGAGCAAATCGCTGAATAACGCCATTTTCCTAGCTGATTCTTCTGAAATTATAAAGCAAAAAGTTTTTTCTATGTATACTGACCCTGATCACCTAAAAATATCAGATCCAGGAAAAACTGAAGGAAATGTCGTTTTTGAATATTTAGATGCATTTCATCCCGACAAAGACGAGGTTAGTTCTTTAAAATCACAATATTCAAAAGGTGGGCTTGGAGATACTGTGTTAAAATCTTTATTGAACGATATTTTGCAAAATCTTTTACAACCTATACGAGAAAAAAGAAAATCAATGAAAAAAGAGTATTTGTTAGATATATGTATAGAAGGTACAAATAAAGCGCAAAAAATAGCAAACAGTACGTTAGTTGAAGTAAAAAATGCAATTGGAATTGATTTTTTTAGAAAAATTAATATATAAGTGTGTTTTTTTTGCAAAAAACGCTGAAAAGTTAGCAATGCCTATTGATTTTTAAAATAAAACAGTTCAGACTTTGAATTATAATAACTTGGAGAATATTATGAATAAATCAGAGTTAGTTGAAGCATTATCAAAAGATAGTGGTCTCACGAAAACAGAATCTGAAAAAGCTATTAACTCTCTCGTAAAGATTATTGAATCTACCTTAAAAAAAGGAAATGACGTAACTTTAGTTGGATTTGGAAGCTTTTCTGTAAAAACAACCGCAGGTAGAAGTGGAAGAAACTTTAAAACTGGAAAAACGATCGAAATTCCGCCAAGAAAATCCGTAAGATTTAAACCAGGAAAAAATCTTAAAGATTCTGTGAATTAACAAATCTTTTTTAGAATCAAAAATAACAACAAAAACATAGCTAAGTTTTTCTAAGCTATGTTTTTTTGTGTAGTTTTTATTTTATTGCTGTTAATATACTTTATATTAGTTTTTAGATCTCTATTTTTAAGGAATGATTTTTTTATGTTTAGGAATTATTTTTATTCACTTGCCACGATGCTGTTACTTTTTTCTTTTATTGATGCAGCAGCGTCAAGCGAAAGACAAGAAATGGAATCAGAATATAACAAAAACAATGATTTTCTAGAACTTTCTGAACCGGAAAGAAAAGTCAGTGGTGCATATTATGGCCTAGGCGTTACTTTATCGAGAACCTCTAATAAGTTAAATGTATCAAAAAATCAACAAGCTTCACTAAAATATGATAACTCAGCGAATCAATATGATTTCTCTGCGATAATTGGTTTTGGATCAGCATTTTACGAAAGATATTATGCCGGAGTAGAATTAGATTTTTTTAAAAGATTACCTGAAAAAACAAAAAGAAAGAATGAAATTGGGATTATTCATTCCTCCAATATTGGCATGAATATGGATGTAAGATTTGGTTATCAATTTCCTCAACATGGCACTTTAGCTTATTTAACTGCGGGTTTTGCGCGCATAATAGGAAAGGCCGCATTTTATAGGTCAAATGATAATAGTCCATCAGCAAAGAAGTCATTTGGATCTTTTTATCCAACGGTAGGTTTTGGGCTTGAATATAAAATGAATCATAAATGGAATTTAAGAGGCGACTTTAGATATTCCATAACCAATAAAGATGATAATAAATATGTGAAGTTAGATGCAAACGAATGGAAATTTGATGCTAAACCTAATCGTTTTGCTATCAGATTTTCAGTCACTAGAAATATATAAAATTAGTTATTTAGCTTTTAAATTCATCAAAACAGTGGAATTCGACAAGAATGTCACAAAAAAAAATAGTCTCATTAACTAATAAAATATGGAATATTTACAGCGCTAATACTGTGGATAAAAAAGAAGATGACATTGTAAAAACCTTATTAAACAACAGAGGTTTTTATGAGATAGAAGAATTTACTAAAGCATCAATAAACAATTGTATGCCAGACCCTTTTTCATTCATAGATATGGAAAAAGCCGTAAATAGAATTATATCCGCAATTCAGCAAGATGAAAAAATCGCGATAATTGGAGATTACGATGTAGATGGCATATCCTCCACCGCGATTTTAGTAAATTTTTTAGAACACATAGGTGCTGAATTTACATATTTTATTCCAAATAGAATGGATGATGGATATGGAATCAATTTAGAGATTATAGAAAAATATAAAAATTACTTAATCATAGCTGTCGACTGCGGATCCAGCGCAATAGATGAATTAAAATACGCAAAAGAAAACAACATTGATGTGATAGTCATAGATCATCACAAAATGTCCTCAATACCAGACTCAGCTGCCATCATAAATCCTCACAGACCTGATGAGCAAGATACATACAAAAATCTTTGTGCAACAGGATTAGTATTTATGTATGTTGTTGGGATTAACAGATCTCTTAATAAATTAGGATTTTATAGCAATAAAAAAATCAAAGAACCGGAATTAATAAATTCTTTAGATTTAGTAGCAATGGCTACTGTATGTGATGTCATGGAGCTAGTTAAACTAAATAGAGCTTTTGTATCAACTGGTATTAAGGTAATGCAAAAACGGAAAAATCTTGGTATAGACGCTTTAATAGCTCTCAATAAATCTTCAGTAATAACTTCGGATACAATAGCATTCTTTTTTGGCCCAAGATTAAATTCCGCAGGAAGAATGTCCTCTGCAGATATCAGCGTTAATTTACTTACTACAAAAAATCCAATAGAAGCGAAAAAACTAGCACTGCAGTTAGATAGTTTAAATAAACAACGACAAGAAATTGAATTAGAAATTATAATAGAAGCTACGCAATTTGTTGATGAAAATTTAAATTTCATATGTTCCTACAGCAATAAATGGCACATTGGAATAATAGGAATAGTTGCTGGAAGACTAAAAGAGAAATACAATAAACCTACCATAGTTATATCAATTGATAAAAATGGAAATGGTAAAGCATCATGCAGATCTATCAAGGGACTAGATATTGCTGCTTTAATAAATAAGGGTATTCAAAACGGAATTATAACTTCTGGAGGCGGCCATTCAATCGCAGCTGGATTTTCTATTAAATCTGATAAAATTGATGATCTCATAGAATTTTTGAAATCAGAAATACACTGCAAAAATGTGCCTGACGAACTATATGCTGATTGTTTTTTGCAACTAAACCATATTTCAATGGATATTATGCAAAAAATATCAACATTAGAGCCGTTTGGCGCCGGCAATCGACATCCAAAATTTATAATTCCAAATGTAAAAATCACTTATACACGTCAAGTCGGTAAAAATCACATACAACTTTTATTGGAAGACTACAAAAATAACTCCTTGAAGGCCATTTCATTCAAAAGTTTTAATACGCAGCTTGGTAAACTTATTATGAGCAATAACCAAACAATCGATGCTCTGGGTTCATTAACAATTTCAGAATGGAATGGAAAAAAGCAAATAAACTTTCATTTGGAAGATATTGCTACATCAATTAATCAATATTGAAGAAAATAAAACAATACACTCAAATCATCTATAAAATAATTATAACTATTGCCGTATGATGCGCTTACGAATATATTTAATGTATAATTAACATTATTTATGAGGATAGTGCTTTGGATATTCACCTTCTCCAGGAGGTTTTTCTAAAATCCCTCTTCGACCACAAGATGACAAGGTCAAAAAAATTAAAGAAATAAAAATGAGATATTTCATACAGATATTCCAAGACAGAACTAAATATTTTTATATATTTATAGCATTACTTTTTAGTACTTGCGATGCTTCATCGATAAAAAAATTTCCTCCCACAAACATGCAGGAATATATAGATGCAAACAAAGATTTTGACATAGAAATCGTCAATGAAAAAGGAAAGATAATTTCACTAAAAAAAAGGAAAGATAATTTCACTAAAAATTTGTACGGCAATATAGTAATTGTAATTTTTTCTACTATATGGTGCCCAAGCTGCCCAAGCGTTCTCAGAGAATTTGATAATTTATTAAATAAAATAAGAAAAAAAAATATTAAGCATATAAAAATAATAGCGTTAAATATTGGGGACGCAGATACTAACAGACTTAAAATACATTATAAATCAAACGATATTCAATTATTAGATGTATATAAATCGGTGGATAACAGCGTAACAAATGGAATCCAAGGAGTACCAGCATGCTTAGTATTCAATACTAAAAATAAACTTGTTTGGGGCTATTTGGGCGGAGGCATTGATTTTTCTTCCGACGAATTTTTAGATAGTCTAGAAGCGTTAGGAAACAACTCGCCTTCTTAATCATCCATTTTATAGGAGATATAGTTTTGATAGATATATTAAAAAAGTTATCGTTGCTTATAGTATTTATTTCGTTGCATATATCATCTTCTTTTTGTGACAATAATCAACAAAATCAAAATGATATATACGAAAATTCAGTAGAAATTATACATATTGACTCAATACCAACAATTGTAAAAAAAACGGAAACATCGAGTCATCCGCATACAGTATATAAGCCGATTCAACTTGGAATATCATATCAAAATACCAGCAATATCTCTCTTACATGTTATAAAAGCGGCATCTGTTTTGTAAAAGACACTAGAAGTATAAAAGCGCAATCTGGAATAAATGAAATTGTCTTTGACAATCTATATCCTGGACTAATATATAAATCATTAAATTTTCGAACCCCTAAAAAAGGTAAAATTACAATTTTAAGTTATGTTTTTAATAAAAAAGACATGTCCAGATATAACTTATTTTCATCTTCGATAGGAAATGAAGTCCATTATATTCTTAAAGATGATACAAAAATAGAAAAAGGAAAACTTTTAAATATTTCAAAGGAACAAGATGAATACTATGCCCTCATAAACAGTGACAATAAATATTACAGTATTCCACTTAATAGATGTATAGGCGTCAGCGAAAACACCTTGCAACAACTTGGAAATAATTCCCTAAAAGTATTACTTGATTCTGCAGAACAAGATAATATTGACCTTGAAATCAGCTATTTAATGGATAGTATTAATTGGAAACATATATGTCTTATCGATGTATTTGAAAAATTAGATAGAGTAGATATATCCTCACAGGCTTTACTAAATAACGAAACTGGTCTTGATTTAGAAAATGTATCCGTAACATTCGATGCCTCGGCTCCTGATATTTCGGCTAACAAACAAAACTTAAAAACATCTGAATTAAAAATAGAAAATCAAGAACCATTATTATATAAGAGGAATTTAACAATAAAGAAAAATTCTGAAATAATGTGTGTGTTGAAATCTCTGAAATCTCTAAAACCCACACTAGAACATATCATAAAAGTACCAGTGGCAGCGATCGCATCTTCGCTTTCTAAAGAAATCGACCTTCCAGTAAAAAATTTACTTATTATTGAAAATGCGAAATCATTAGGTATTAACGCTGATTCCATCGACAGTGAAGTATTAATTTTTCGAAGGATGAATAATGAAAGAAGTTTTTTTGGAAAGCAATCTCTTTCTTCTATTAAAAGTGGAGATGACTTTGTGTTTGAAATTGGAAATACGCCTGATATAACCGCAAGCATACAGCAAACAGACATCAAAAAACTCTCCGAAAAAAGCATAGAATATGGAGTTCGCGTATCTATTAAAAACAATAAAACCTCGAATATTTCAACGTTGGTACTTGTTGATATTGATACATCTTGGAATGTAGTAAAGAAGAATTTTGAAATGCAGAAGTCAGAAAAACCATTATGGCGTCTAGAATTAAAGCCGAACGAAATAAAAGAGCTGCATTTTAGAATTAGAACAAGCAAATAAAAAATGAAAAATATGGAAATAAAAATCTATCCAGATCCGATTTTATCGAAAAAATGCGCGGAAGTTGAAATCGGTGATATGGATGCTGTTAATATATTGGAAAAGATGTTTCCTTTACTATATAAGTATGATGCCGGGGGCTTCGCGGCTCCGCAATTCGGTATTCTAAAAAGATTGGTAGTCATAGATACTCGTGATCGTAATGAACATAATGCTATAAAATTAAAAATGATCAATCCAAAAATTATTTGGAAATCTGAAAATATGGTAGAGTCAACAGAAGGATGCATTTCAATTCCAATATTGCGAGAAACGGTTATTAGATATGAATCAATCTCTGTCGAATTTTTCAATGAGAAATTCGAAAAATGCGTAATTGAAAAAGCTACAGAATACCTTGCAATGTGTTTACAGCATGAAATTGATCATCTAGACGGTAAATTATATATAGACAAATTGAGCAGACTCAAGCGATCCAGAGCCATACAGAAATTTAAAAAATTACAAAAAGCAAATATTGAAGCAGAAAAATGAAAAAATTACTATTAATATTTATTTTATTTTTATGCAATTGTTCTCCTAAGTTAGAACTGAAAATTTATCCAGATCCGATTTTATCGAAAAAATGCGCGGAAGTTAAAATCGGTGATATGGATGCAGTTGATTTACTTGAACAAATGCTTGTACAAATGCACACATCAGAAAAGGGGACTGGATTATCTGCACCACAAATCGGAATTCTGAAAAGAGTTGTTGTTCTAGATATTCCTGAAAATCCAATGGATTCTCAATCGACATCTACTGTATATAAAATGATAAATCCCACAATCGTTTGGAAATCTGAAGAGTTTATATCATCTCCAGAAGGCTGTTTTTCTGTACCTGGAATAGGCGCTATCATTATGAGACACGCATCGGTAACTGTTGAATATTTAGACGAATCCTTTAAGAAATGCCGAATTGAAAAAGCTGCTGGGCTTTTAGCAGCATGTATACAGCATGAAATTGATCATTTAGATGGAGTACTATACATCAATAGATTGAATCCAAAAAAAAATTATAAAGTTATATTCATAGATCAATTGAATAGAAAAAATCTTTCTGAATGCGTGTTTGTCGATAGATCGAACCAAAAAGAATATTCTAAGGGTATGCAAACACTAGAAGTAATACAAAAAAGCGGTTTGCTACATCTCCAAATGGACAACATAATTCAAAGAGCTGATAAGAAATGACTAAAAGAATTATTTTTATGGGATCATCGGATTTTTCCCTAAAAACGCTACAAGTTTTATTCAAAAAATACCAAAAAAGCGATAAATTTAAGATCATCGCCGTTTATACACAGGCACCCAAACCATACGGAAGAAATTATAAAATCCAAAAAACAGTAGTACATGATTTTGCGGAATTATGCGAAATCCCAGTTTTTACGCCAAAAACATTACGTTCAGCTGAACAGTTTGAATTATTTCAATTACTTCAACCTGACATCGCGATTGTCGCAGCATATGGGTTGATTGTTCCCCGTAATATTTTAGATATTCCGCCATTTGGTTTCATAAATATTCACGCATCAGCTTTACCAAGATGGCGTGGCGCGGCTCCGATACAATCAGCAATTTTAGCGGGCGACAAGAAAACTGGCATAACAATCATGAAAATGGACGAAGGTATAGATACCGGAGATATTATTTCTATGAATTTTCTAGATATTCATCAAAAAACTAACTATGCTGATCTTTCCGAAAAAATGGGAACCCTTGGGTCAGAAATGATTGTCGACACATTGGAAAACATTGAAATAAAATTATCCAACACTCTTAAACAATCTGAAAGTGGAGCGACTTATGCAGCAAAATTCTCCAAGGAATCATGTAAAATCGACTGGACAAAATCAGCAGAAAATATTTTACAGCAAATCATGGCATTTTCCCCTACTCCGTCAGCTTGGACTGAAATTGAAGGAATCCGTATAAAAATACTGGATGCAGACATCGTTAGCAATGAATCCAAAAACGAATCAGCTGGCACAATATTAGAAGAACATAAGAATGCCCTAGTAGCTTGTGGCGTTGGTTTTCTAAAATTAACATTAATTCAACCAGCAGGAAAAAATATTATGAGTGGCAGTGATTTCATAAGAGGTCATAAAAATCTTGTTAGAAAATTGTTCAACTGAATTAAAAATTTTTATCGATTCATGGCTCAATGAACTTGTTTTGCAGAGACAATATTCACACAATACTGTATCTGCCTATGAAAGAGATATTAAAAACTTTTTTTTATTCTTATGTGATCATACAGGAACCGCTGTTTCTATAGCAAAATTACAAAACATAAAAACTGCGGATTTCAGAGCTTGGTTTTCAAATAGAATTACTAATGGAAAATTAGCTAGATCAAACATTAGAGCTCTTTCATCTGTAAAATCATTTTTTAATTATCTTGCAAAACAGAATATTATTGAGTTAAATGTTATAAATTCAGTAAAACGGCCAAAAATTTCATCATTACTTCCAAAACCAATAAATGAATCCGCTGTTTCATATCTTTTAAACGCTGAAACCTTTTTTGAAAATGATCCTTTATGGATTACAAGTCGAGACCGCGCTTTATACACTCTTTTATATTGCACCGGATTGAGAATCAACGAGGCACTTAATATCAAAACTTCCGATGTAGCGCCAGAAATTCGAATTAATGGAAAAGGAAAAAAAGATCGAGTAGTACTGCTACTTCCCATTGCTATAGAACGAATAAGAACATACATTACATGCTGCCCTTATGATATATCCCATAATTATCTCTTCATCGGATTAAAAGGGAAAAAATTACACGCCTCTTATGTCGATAATCGTTTAGAAAAACTAAAATTAACACATAACTTGCCAGATCATACAAGTGCACATGCCTTTAGACACAGCTTCGCTACTCATTTAATTCAACAAGGAGCTGATTTAAGATCTGTACAGGAATTACTTGGTCATGAATCCTTATCAAGCACACAAATTTATACTGATGTGGATGACTATAATTTGTTAAAAATATATGAAAAATCGCATCCTTTGGAAAAACACCAATGAAAGTCATAATAGGATTATCCGGGGGAGTTGACAGCGCCGTAGCTGCTATTCTTATGAAGCAACAAGGATACGATCTCATAGGCTGTACTTTAAAAATGCAAGAGTCAGAAAAAGCTGCAGAATCCATAAAAGATGCAAAAAAAATAGCTGAATTTTTGAAATTTTCTCACTTTGTTATAGATTGTACCAAAGATTTTACAGAATTAGTGATCAATTATTTTGTTGACTCATACAAAAACGGAATGACCCCAAATCCATGCATCATATGCAATAGTTTTGTTAAATTTAAATACTTGAATGATTTTCGCAAAAAACATAATGCAGATATGATAGTAACAGGGCATTATGCAATCCTAAAAACACAAAATGGAATCATCGAATTATATCAGGCAAAAGATTCCAAAAAAGATCAAAGTTATTTTTTATATCTATTAAATAAAGAAATTTTATCTAATACTAAATTTCCTCTCGGCGAATATTCTAAAGAAGAAATACGAGAAATCGCAAAAAAACATGGACTAATGGTAGCAAACAAACCTGATAGTCAGGACATTTGCTTTATAGAAAATGGCGACTATATTTCATATATAAAGAAAAAATCAAATATTACATTTGAAAAAGGTGATATAATAGATACATCAGGAAATGTTCTTGGAATTCATAAGGGTATAATAAATTATACAACTGGACAGCGCAAAGGATTGGGATTACCAGGTGGGCCATTTTTTGTAAACGAAATCGATGTTTCTGAAAATAAAATCATAGTATCTAGTAAAGACGATGTGAAAACTGAAACTATAAGATTAAAAAATGTAAAATTTATTAATGAAAAAATTCCTGACTGTTGTTTTGCAAAAATAAGATCGTCTGGGAAAAAGGTAAAATGCAAAATCCTCAAAAACCATGATAATAAAAAAGAATATATTATAAAATTATTTGAAGCCGAATATGGAATAGCAAAAGGGCAACACTGTGTTTTTTTCGAAAACAATAGAATATTAGGAGGTGGCGAAATATATTAAAAGTGCGATCAAAAAATACTTCAAATTTTTACATAATTTTAAATGGAATATTCGGTATATGAGCTTTAGATAAAAATTTAATGAACTTTGATTTGTCAGAAAAGTTTCTTATTTTATGCGCTTGTCTGCTGCTAACAAGGATAGATTGTTTTTGAAGTTTACATTTTTCTATCACATCTATTCCACTTATATTTTGATTTCTTAAATCATAATCAGCCAATAAAAATATTTTTTCTTTTTCTTTGAAAGAATTTATAAAATTAAACGCATCTTTACCAAAATTAAAATATTTTATTTCTATATCATCAAGATAACCATATAACCGATTTTCCAAAAGTTTATAAGTTGAATGATCATCATCTAATATAACCACTATAGAATTCTTAGGTATAATGACTTCTTTAGTAATCCATTCTGGAGATTCTGATTGTGTGAATACAAGAGTAATTTTTGTACCTATATTTTCCTCTGACTGCACAAACATTTTTCCATTCATTTTTTCTACTATATTTTTTGCTTTCCATATACCTGAATAGTATCCATTTTCTTTAGCATTATCATCAGGATTATCATTAATAGTTATATTGAAATTTTCATTTGATATTTCGCTTCCATTATCTTGAACATGAATTTTTACTTCTTGATTTTCTACATTAAATCCTACTTCTATTGTACCACCATTAATATCAAGAGATTCAACGGCATTATTTATTAAATTGGATATTAATCGCTTAAAATTCGTATTATTACCTTTTATAAAAACAAAATCTTCTACAATATCCTTTAAAAAATTAATTTTTATATTAGGTTTTCTAATCTGATACTTTTTAGTCTGTACAATATCAGATAAACAAAATGGAACAAAAATATACTCTTCAACGCTATCTACAGATTTTTCTATACCGCCGTTTTCTTCATATTTATTGATTAAATTTCTAGTAATATTTTCTATACTATCTATAGCACTTTCCAAAAATGCATGGTCTTTTTCCGAAAGGCTTTCACATGAGCGTACAAAAATTGATAAAGCTAATAACGGAGAATGAATATCATGTACTATTTGTTCCGCAAGGCGCTTAACTTCTTCTTGATTTTTTAGTTTTTCTTTTAATGATTCAATCTCTTGTTCCATCTCCTTAGAATCTGAGCAATTCACATTATTTACCATAAAAACCACCCTGGATATAAAAACATATTAACAAGATACACCTATAGTTGCATATTTCCAAGCAAAAGATAACAATTATATTATTATTTATAACGAATTTTGTTTATTAAAATGTGCGATACTTCAAGTATTTTATACTTATATATGAATATAGATCAGAATATTACAGATTGTACTTTTACAGCATAACTATGATCAATTAAATGTAAGTCACAATTCTTGCCAAAATTCTTTCACTTTTGCAAAAAAACCTTCTGATTGAGGATTTGAACTACGTTCCTTATCAAATTCCTCTAATAGTTCCTTTTGTTTTTTTGTTAAGTTCACAGGAGTTTCAACTTTGGCATGTATCATCATATCTCCGCGCAAAGAACTTCTAATTATTGACATACCTTTACTTTTTAACTTTAAAACATTTCCTGGCTGAGTCCCCGCAGGAATTTTAACTAACGCTTTTTTTCCGTCAATTGTCGGAACCTCTATCTCTCCGCCAAGGGACGCTGTAACGATTGATATAGGAACATCGCAGTGTATTGCATTACCTTCTCGTTTGAATAACTGGTGAGGCCTTACATTAACAAAAATATATAAATCTCCAGATCTACCTCCGCGAATTCCTGCTTCACCCTCACCGGAAAGTCTAATTCTAGCTCCATCTTCTATTCCAGCAGGAATAGAAACTTTCATCGTTTTTAATTTGCTTTGTCTTCCGGAGCCATTACAACTTTTACAGGATTTTTCTATAATATGTCCGGTTCCGTTACATGAACTGCAAGTTCTTTCCACCATAAAAAACCCCTGAGAGAATCTCATTTTTCCAGATCCCTTGCAAGAAGGACAGGTTTTTGGCTTTGCGCCACCTTCAGAACCGGTTCCATCGCAGCTCTCGCATTTTATTCCAGTTCTAATTTTTAACTCAATATCTTTTCCACGAAAAGCCTCTTCAAGAGTTATTGTAGTTTCATACCGGAGATCAGCACCACGCATCTCTGCGCGCTCATGATGCATACCACCGCCCCCAAAAATTCCTTCAAATATATCGGAAAATACAGAATCAGAGCCAAAATCAAAACCGCCGCTGAAACCATTTCCAAAACCACCGGAATTAAAACCACCTCCGCTTGCTGCATTTTTATAAGCATCATGGCCATATCTATCATATGCCGCTTTTTTCTGAGGATCTTTCAATGTTTCATATGCTTCATTTATTTCTTTAAATTTTTTTTCTGATGCCTTATCTCCCTTATTTCTATCAGGATGATATCGCATAGCTAATTTACGATATGCTTTTTTGATATCGTCATTACTTGCGGTTTTTGATATACCAAGTGTTTTATAGTAATCTTCGGCCATAACGATTCCTCATAAGATAATACCGGACTAGTATTGCTTAAATACCAATCCGGCTTATTGTTAACTACATTATTACTTATTGTTATTTTCTTTGACCTCAGAATAATCAGCATCGACGACTTTTTCATCTCCACCTTCCGATGGATTTTCTGAAGCTGATGATTTTGATTCAGTTTCTTGAGCAGCCTGATGCATTGCCTGCCCCGCCTTTGACATAGCAGATAGAAGCTTCTCAGATGCGGCCTTAAGATCTTCCGCATTTTCACTATCCAGCAATTTTTGTAAATCTTCAGAAGCAATCTTGATCTCATTTTTGAGTTCTTCTGCTATTTTATCCGCATGCTCGGATAACATTTTATTCGCGTTATTGACTAATTCCTGAGCCATATTTTTCTCTTGAATCAGGTCTTTACGCTTTTTATCTTCCTCGGCATGTTCGGCAGCATCTTTTACCATTTGATCAACTTCGGCATCTGTCAAACCTCCTGAAGCTTTTATGCTGATAGTTTGCTCTTTGTTTGTAGCTTTATCTTTTGCTGAAACATGAACAATTCCATTCGCATCGATATCAAATGTCACTTCAATCTGAGGCATTCCACGGGGAGCCGGAGGAATTCCAGTTAAATCAAACTGCCCGAGCAATTTATTATGCTCTGCGATTTCTCTTTCTCCTTGAAATACACGAATTGTAACACCACTTTGATTATCTTGAGCAGTAGAAAAAATCTGACTTTTCTTAGTTGGGATCGTGGTATTTCTATCAATTAACCTACTAAATACTCCTCCTAAAGTTTCAATTCCAAGAGATAGCGGTGTAACATCAAGCAAAAGAACATCCTTGACATCTCCCTTTAAAACCCCTCCTTGAATTGCGGCTCCAACAGCAACAACTTCATCTGGATTGACTCCCTTATGTGGTTCTTTTCCAAAGAAATTTTTTACATATTCTATGACCTTTGGCATACGCGTCATACCACCCACAAGTACAACTTCGTCAATTTTATCAGCAGTTATTCCAGCATCTTTCAGAGCCTTTTTACAAGGCTCAAGAGTTTTTTTAATGATATCATCTACTAATGATTCAAGCTTAGCTCTTGTCATTTTTACAGTTAAATGCTTTGGCCCTGAGCTATCTGCTGTAATAAATGGAAGATTGATTTCTGTTTCAATGGCACTTGAAAGCTCGATTTTTGCCTTTTCTGCAGCTTCCTTTAGACGCTGCAATGCCATGTTATCTTTTCTCAGATCAATTCCATTTTCTTTTTTGAACTCATCTGCAAGAAAATCAATAATACGTTTATCAAAATCCTCTCCACCTAGAAAAGTATCGCCATTTGTTGCTTTTACTTCAAATACGCCTCCGCCAATTTCAAGAATCGAAATATCAAATGTTCCGCCTCCAAGATCGTATACAGCGATCATTCCGGAGTTTTTTTTGTCCAATCCATATGCCAATGCTGCAGCTGTTGGCTCATTTATAATTCTTAACACATCAAGTCCGGCGATTTTTCCAGCATCTCTTGTTGCCTGCCTCTGCGCGTCATTAAAATAAGCAGGAACAGTTATTACAGCTTCCGTAATTTTTTCTCCCAAAAAACTTTCTGCTGACTCCTTCATTTTTTGAAGAATAAATGCACTGATTTGACTTGGGCTATATTTCTCACCGCGGGCATTTACCCATGCGTCACCATTCTCCGATGCTACTATCTCAAATGGAGAATGATAGGTTTTTAAATATTCGTCGTTCTTCTTTCTTCCTATCAAGCGTTTGATAGCGTAGAATGTGTTTTTATAGTTTGTAACAGATTGACGCTTCGCCGCCTGACCAACTAACTTTTCGTTATTGTCAGTAAACGCGACTACCGACGGAGTAGTTCTAACACCTTCTGCGTTCTCTACAACACGAGGCGTCCCACCATCCATAATTGCTACACAAGAATTCGTTGTACCTAAATCGATACCAATGACTTTACTCATAATAATCCCCTTTCATAGGCAAATTTTAATCACAAAACCCAACATAGGCATTTTGTTAAACAACAGAATAAACCCCAACATTAGGCATTTTATTCAAAAAGATGACATTACATCATCAATAATTGTATTCTAAGATTAAGTAATAAAAATGTCAATAATATCTCTCATAAAACACAAAAGCACAGAGAGATTAGCTTAAAATTTTCTATCGCACTTTTAGCTAGCAATACGGATATTACTTCTTTCTTTTTTTATTATTTTGCTTATCTGAAACTTGTTTTTCTGCATTTTTAATATCTTCAGATGTTGGCATTTTTACTTTTTTTGAATCAGTGACTACCTTCGATGTTTTTTGCTTTTCAAGTTTTTTGCCATTCACGATTTTTTTAATATCTTCTCCAGATAAAGTCTCATGCTCAAGCAACCCTTGTGCAAGTAATTCCAATTCCTTGACATTACTTTTTAAAATATCTTCCGCCCGTTTATAGGTTCTATCTACGATAGCCCTAATTTCTTCATCTATTTTTTGAGCTGTTATATTTGACAGGTTTTTTGTTGTAGAAGTAGAATGCCCAAGAAAAACTTCCTGCGCTCCTTCTCCGGCATAAGAGAGAAAACCTAATTTTTCACTCATCCCCCACTCCACTACCATCATTTTTGCGATTTTAGTGACCTGGTTAATATCAGAAGATGCTCCTGTTGTTACTTTATCGGCTCCAAAAATCATCTCTTCAGCAATTCTGCCACCAGCGGCTACAGCCAGATCCGCTTCGAGCTTTATTTTAGTAACGGATAATCTATCTTTCTCCGGTAGTCTCATAACCATTCCAAGAGCTCTTCCTCTTGGAATAATTGTCGCTTTATGTATCGGATCGGATTCCGGAAGGTTCAGGGCAACAATAGCATGACCAGCTTCATGGTATGCTGTTAATTTTTTTTCATCCTCCGACATAACCATGGAGCGACGCTCAGCGCCCATCATGACTTTATCTTTTGCATCTTCCAAATCATCCATGCTGACAACACGTTTGTTATGCCTGGCAGCAAGCAACGCAGCTTCATTAACAAGATTAGCCAAATCTGCACCAGAAAAACCAGGCGTGCCACGTGCCAACACCAAAGGATCCACATCAGATGACAAAGGAACTTTCTTTAAATGAACTCGAAGTATTTTTTCTCTGCCATTTATATCAGGAGCAGGTACCACGACCTGTCGATCAAAACGTCCAGGACGCAGTAGGGCCGGATCCAAAACATCTGGTCTATTGGTAGCGGAGATAATAATTACACCGTTATTTTCTTCAAATCCGTCCATTTCAACTAAAAGTTGATTCAGAGTTTGCTCACGTTCATCGTTGCCACCTCCAAGACCAAATCCTCTATGCCTTCCAACTGCGTCGATTTCATCTATAAATATGATACATGGTGCGTTCTTTTTTCCCTGTTCAAACATATCACGAACTCTGCTAGCACCAACGCCTACAAACATTTCTACAAATTCAGATCCGGAAATACTAAAAAATGGGACATTGGCCTCACCTGCAATCGCACGAGCCAACAGTGTTTTTCCAGTTCCTGGAGACCCAACTAACAGCACACCTCTTGGTATCTTACCGCCCAACCGCCTAAATTTACTTGGATCCTTTAAAAAATCGACTATTTCTTCCAATTCATGCTTTGCTTCATCAATTCCTGCAACATCTTCAAATGTCACTTTCGCCGATTTTTCATTTAGCAGTTTCGCTTTTGATTTTCCGAATCCGAGTGCTTTATTTCCGCCCGATTGGATCTGCCGCATAAAAAAGAACCATATTCCCATTAAAACCAGAAGAGGAAATATACTGCTGAATAACACATGTAAAAAGTTAGAATGTTCCTCACTTGGGCCTGCGATAATACGAACATGCTTTTCTATTAATCTATTTATCAAACCTGAATCCTTGGGATCATAAGTAGAAAATACTTTTCCATCGGTTGTTATACCTTCGATTGAAGATCCTCTAATAGCAACGCTGGAAACTTTGCCATTTTCCACTTCTGATATGAAATCCGAATATGCGATATTACTTATGTTTTCCCTTCCAGTATTAAACGCGTGAAATAACAAATAAAAAAAGCATGCTATCGTGATCCATACTATAATATTTTTATGATTTTTACTCAATTATCACTTCCTTGAAATAAATATAAGGCTAACCCCTAATACAGAAATACATCAAATAAATTCATCTTATGAATAAACTCGAAACTAACTTTTTCAGATTCATGTTTCATACCACAAGCAGCTATGATTTTATTATTTCTAAAAACACATGGCAATCCGAAAATCGCATTCCTGGGTAAAACGTCTAAATAATTATAATTAAACTCTTTTTTGTGCTTTAATTGGTAATAATAACAAGATGATATAATAATATTGTCTAAATCATCGTTTAAAAAAAAATTTTCTTTGATTTTTATCAAAAATCTATTATCAAAAACACAACTGTTTGTAAAATCCGAATTTTTTTCTATCTTTATATCAATAAAATTTCTGTTTTCCCTAAATACGCCAATTGATTTTTTATTAACTTTTAATAAACACCTTCCTATTGTATTGATTTTATTACTTATTATTTTCTGTAAAATATCTTCATTAATATTGGCTGTATATTTTTTCCCTCCGATATTCCAAATAACACGTTTTATAATTTCAACTTGTACATTTGTTTTTTCTACATCAAAAGATAAAAAATTCAAAACAGCGTAACCAAAACTTGAAAAAAAACATTTTTCTTTATCTTTTAAAAAACTTACAGCAGCTTTTTCTATTTCATATCTTGTTTTTCCTAACATTTTGATATTTATATAAAAATCCATAAGCTTTTTGTTATCGTATGTTAGAATTTTTCTGCGACAAACAACTCGTTTAAACGCAGTACAGTCATTCATTGGATCATTTTTCCAATTTATTTTTTCGCCTCTTAAAAACTTTTGTAAATATTCTCTTGTGAAATGCAAAATCGGACGCACTAATTTAATATCTTTTGAAATTGTTCTTATTCTGCTCATTCCTGCCAAGCCAAAGCTAGAACTGCCGGAATCCTTTCTCATATCAAAAGTTTCCAATTGATCGTTCCAAGTATGTCCTGTCAACAAAGTTCTAATAACATTCTTTTTGCAAAACTCGCTAATCAATCTATAGCGAGAGTCGCGAGCTAAATCTTCAATTTTATTGTCACATAAAACAGCGTTCTCATTCGGATTTCTATTCCACTCTAAAATAGTATGTTTCACCCCCAGAACTTCACAAAAATTTTGAACAAAAACAGCTTCCTCACCGGATTCTTTTCGAAGTTTGTGATCTACTGTAACACATGAAATTTTAACATTATTTTTCACAGCCCATTTTGAAGTCATAGCCAAAAGAGCCATACTATCTGAGCCACCAGAAACTGCAACACAAATCACGTTATCGGATAAATTATCTCTATTGATATTACATTTAGCTAGCAGAATCTGCATTTCGGAATCAAAAAAATCAAATGCATATTGTTTGCGCGTAAAACGATCTGCAATGCAATAATCTCGTGTCATTTTAGAGAAGAGCGTTCTTTTTTGGCTTTAGTTAAAATGTCTCCAGAATTTGGATAATCACGAATTAATTTGTCTAAAGTAGCCTTACATTCTTCATTTTTTGATAACCTCTTGAAACACAAGGATAATTTATATAATGCTTCTGCCGATTTATGCCCCTTAGAATTTTTCTTGTAACTTTTCATATATTCTATCGCGGCATTTTTATAATCTTTTTCTTTAAAGTAACTTTCGCCAATATAAAACACGAACATTCCGCAATAGATATTTTCTGGATTCTTTTTGATGAATAAATTCAATAACTTACGCGCTTCTTCGTAATTGTTATCATCAATTAAACCGCACGCTGTTTTAATGATATCTTCAGGATTTTTACCATCAATCATTTCAGATTCGCGCTTTGCTGTTTCTTCATCAATCTTTTTTACAAAAGATTCCTTTAATAAATTAATATCTTTTTGCATTTCCGAAACAGTTTTTTCAAGTTCTTCGATTTTTCCTGTAAGATTGCGCACAGACTCCTCTAGCAAACTAATATCGCTGACTGCGTTTAATACTGTATAATCACTCACTAAAAAAAATGCAAAAATAAAATAAAATAATTTTCTCATAATAATTGCCTAACCTATATTAAGAATAGCATGTAAGTTTCAATGTGTTGTGCATCAAATATGCTACAGTCATCGGCCCTACACCATTAGGTACAGGAGTAATAGCGCCCGCAATATCGAAAACACCATCAAAATCCACATCGCCGACAATTTTTTTCATGCCATTTTCTTCGATTCTATTAACCCCGACATCGATCACAGTTGCCCCTGCTTTCACAAATTTTCTTCTCACAAACTGCGGTTTTCCAATGGCGCTTACCAAAATATCTGCGGTACGACATATTTCTGGTAAATCACGAGAATATGAATGCAGCAAAGTAACAGTGCAATTCGCATTCAGTAGGAGTTGTGATAGTGGACGTCCAACAATCGAAGATCTCCCAAGTACAACAGCGTGCAATCCTGCTAAATCCTCATGCACTGTACGCAGTAAATGCATAACACCAAGAGGAGTACACGGCACAATACCTGGCTCTCCAGAAAACAAACGACCTTGATTCAAAGTTGTAAGTCCATCGACATCTTTATTTGGATCTATTAGATTCACAAGATCTCTAAACCTCAATGCATTTGCCAATGGAGATTGCAGTAAAACCGCGTGTACTTTTCCATCTTCATTTAACTCCTTTATTAAATTAGAAATTTCCTTTTCTTGGACATTGCTACCAAATTTATAAATAGCAGAGTTGATGCCTAAACTTTCTGCCATATTAGATTTTTTTGAAACATATACCTCGCTTGCTGGATCATCACTGGCATTTATGAGGGCAATTTTAGGATAAATTCCATCTGTTTTTAATTCTTCAATCCGATCCTTGATTATACTAGAAAACTCCACAGCAATTTCTTTTCCATTTATAATTTTTGCCATAAATAAAATTCCTAAAACTACGAAATCTTCATTAATATACGATTAATAATATTCTCAATAAACGTCACAAACAAAATAAAAATAACAGGAGAAATATCGATGGAACCAAAACTGCTCGGTAGTCTGCTTCTTATTGGATTCAGCAAAAATCCAGAGATTTTAGAAAGAGTATCTATTATAGAATAAACAAATCTATTGTTAGTATTGAAAATACTCATGGCTATTAACCAACTTATTATTACATCTGCTAAAATAATCCATACAGTAAATCCAATTATTGATTTTATTAATAAAAGCAACGGGATAACAATTATATCCATTTGTAACCTCACTTTTTCTATTTGCTGGCCTACATTAGGCAATAGAAGATATTTCCTTTATACCTATATTTCCATCTTTATCAGATGATATTTGATTAATTCTTAATTGCGTAGATTCTAATATGCCGTCGCAATGTTTTTTTAATAAAGTACCACGCTCATATAAGGCGACAGATTCTTTAAGTGATGATTTACCTTCCTCTAGAATTTTACTGATATCTTCTAGCTCCTTTAAAGCTTCCTCAAATTCCATATTATTGATATTCTTATCTGGTATCATATTTGTTAATAATCCTTAGGCAAAAAACAAACAATTGTGTTATAGAATACATAAAAGAAAAGTGTTTTAATATGGGTTTAAAGAAAAAAAATAAATCTCTAATAACGGATGATATTTTCTTTATTCTAACTACAATAGAAAAACATGGTCATAAAGCAAAAATTGTTGGAGGAGCAGTTAGAAATTTTCTTCTTGGAATCGCAATGTCTGATATCGATATTGCAACCACTGCGACACCAGTTGAAATTATCGACATTTTTCAATCACATAACATAAAAACTATTCCTTCAGGAATTAATCACGGAACAGTAACTATTATTTATCGTAAAAAATCATACGAAATAACGACACTGCGCAAAGATGTAAAAACATTCGGTCGCAAAGCTGAAGTAACGTTTACAAAGTCATTCGAAATTGATTCTAATCGCAGAGATTTTACGATTAACGCAATATATATGGATAAAAATAATAATCTCTTTGATTATCACAATGGAATAGTAGATATATCCAAAAAAAACATCAAATTCATTGGTAATCCAAAAGAAAGAATGACAGAAGATTATCTAAGAATTCTGAGATACTTCAGATTTGTTGTAAAATATGGAGAATTCAAATGTGATGAAAAATATCTTGAGTTAATGAATTTGCTAAAACATAACGTATTTATATTATCATCAGAAAGAATCATATCTGAATTATTAAAAATCTTCGAAACAGCAAATAGCTATAAAATAATTCCATTTATGCGATTTATATTGGATGAACTTTTCGAATTACAATACGATCCACTAAAAGTTATCAGCAAATTGGAAATTAATGACAATATATCTGCTGAAGAACGCTTATCTATGTTGTTGAAATTCTCAAAAATTCCTATAGAACTACTAATTCGAAAATATAATTTTTCAAGAAAAATCAAAAAATTATTAAAATTAACAGATAACAGCAACAATATTTTTTCAATAAAGAAAAAGCTAAAAATGATAAAGAAAAAACACAGAATTTTCTATATAAACTACATAATTATTAAAATGTTTTTTCAAAAAATTTTCCCTTATAAATTAAAAAATTTAAACAATCAGTTAACAAACTTTCGCAATTCAGAATATGTCGATTTTAACTTCAAAGCAAACTCACTTTCAAAATATAAATTATCTAGTGAAGAATTGAAAAATGTAATGATAGAAACAAAAAAGTTTTGGTTAGAATCGGAAAACGATGTTAATGCTGATGACTGTCTAATTTTTGCTATAAAACTTATAAATAAAAACTAAATTATTCCAATCTCCTTCATCGATATACTCTTGCTTCTCCCAATAATAAGATGGTCGAGAAGTATGATATCCAGTTTTTTTGCAACTTCCTTAAGCTGCTTAGTAATTACGACATCATGATGCGAGGGATGTGGATCACCGCTTGGATGATTATGTACCATAATTATAGCGCTCGCACCGACTTCTAAAGCTCTAGCAATAATTTCTCTTGGATATATCGCTGTTTGATTGACTGTCCCAATTTGCAATAATTCATCGGTCAATAATTTGTTTTTATTATTTAAAAACATTACGCGCAATTGTTCCTGTTTTTTATCCCAAAACATGTTCTTATAATAATTAATTACATGTTCACTGGATGCAATTATACTAGATTCCTCAATTTCTTCTTTATCCATTCTAAGTAGTATTTCTTTTATAAGACATAATAAGATCGCTGCTGATTTGCCAACATTTTCAAGTTTATTTAAATCAGCGAAATTAGCAAAAATTGTATTACGTATGGATTTAAAATGATTTAAAAGATTTTTAGCAATCTCTTTTGTATCCTTTCTGGAAAACACATAAAATAATAAAAGCTCTAGCAGCTCATAATCCAATATACAATCTTTATTGGATAAGAATTTTTTTCTAAGCCGTTCTCTATCTCCTAAGTAATGAGGTTTTCTATTGTTTGATTTCATATGGCAGTTTTATGCATTTCTGATTTTGATGCTGTGAAAATCTCACAACCTTCTTCTGTGACTCCAATAGTGTGTTCAAATTGAGCAGATAAAGAACGATCAGCAGTGATAGCAGTCCATCCATCCGATAAAAGTTTTGTTTTATATCCACCAACATTTATCATTGGTTCAATTGTAAAAACATGCCCCGGAACCAACCGTATTCCCGTTTCAGGTTTTCCAAAATGCAAAACAGCCGGATCATCATGAAAAACACGCCCAATACCATGACCACAATAATCTCTTACTACAGAAAACTTTTTTGCCTCAACAAAGCTTTGAATAGCATGTCCAATATCACCCAAAAATATTCCCGGTTTCACTAATCTGATGGCAAGCATCATAGCTTCATAGGTAACATCAATAAGCTCCCGTGCTTTTTGTGTTGGTTTTCCAATTACATACATCCTACTTGTATCGCCGTACCAGCCATTTAAAATAACGGTCACGTCTATATTTAAAATATCTCCATTAGATAATTTTCTCTCAGAAGGAATTCCATGACACACAACATGATTTAACGATGTACATATTGATTTTGTGTAGCCATTATACCCAAGAGGTGCAGGAATCGCTCCATGCTTAATAATTTCATCATGACACAATTTATCTAGCTGAATGGTTGTTACTCCTTCTTTCACAAAAGAAGTAATGTAATCAAGAATATATGCCGCCAATTCACCTGATTTACGCAAATACACAAAATCATCTTTTGAATAAATTGAACTCTCATTATTATGTATCAAAAATACTCTCCGTATTCTATTTTATTATATGATATAAATATTATATTAAAATCTTTTCAATAGAGCGAATAATTCTTGAAAAAACAGTTTTCTCAGATCCATTGGCATTAATTAAAACAGATCTAAAAGGAAAAATATCTGCAATTTTCTGAAATCCTTCTCGGATTAACTTATGTTTTTCCTGAGTCATCGAATCATACTCATCGCGAATTAAATTGCGAACAGATAATCTTTGTATGGAAAACTCCGGACTTATATCAAGTATAATAGTTAAATCAGGCTCCCAATCTCCTATGACCATTTGCTTTAATGTCATTATATCTTCGAATGAAACATGTTTGAATAACCCTTGATATACCAACGACGAATCGTAAAATCTATCGCATATTACAATATATCCCTGATCAAGCAATGGAGATATGATTTTAACAAAATGATTTCTACGAGCGGCAAAAAGTAATAATGTTTCACACAATGGATCCATAGACAAAATCGAAGACGATTTTAAAATATTGCGGATTTTTTCTCCAACTTCTTCTCCGCCTGGTTCTCTGGTAACATGAACCTTATATCCTGTTTCAATAAGTTTTTCAGATAAAAGACGTACTTGAGTTGTTTTGCCAACTCCGTCCCCTCCTTCAAATGTTATAAATTTTCCTTTTATCATAGAGAAATAATTTTTTCTATCTTATACCTATTCCTATTGGAGTTTCTACACTCTTATTTAATTTAGAGTTCGCCACATTTCCAGCAAACAACTCTTTAATAAAGAAAATGCATCTTTCAAATATATTCATTCTAGCAACTGGTTCAGAGGCAAATAAATCATAATCTCGAGATACATAATTTCCATATTTATATCTCATTTTTCCAAGCTTAACTCCAAGAATAACGGGAGCTTCTATTGGTTCCTTTACATCTAGCTCTACAACAAGTGTATTTTTATGTTTTTTAGGAATTGGAATAATGATGTCCTCTTTAGAATATAAATTTACCTTATTTCTTTTCCCATAAACAACAGACACTGTACCAATCGGCTTTTCTTTATCAGATATTTTTATTGGAATAATTTCATTGAATCCCATAGCTAATATTTTATTCACTTCCTGCGTTCTGGCTTTACTAGATTTGCAGCCATTGACTACCGCTATCAATCTTTTTCCATTCTTTTTAGCTGAAATTACAATGCCGAAACCTCCTGGACTTGCTCCACTCTTCAAAGGATCAACCGCTTTTCCAGTTTTCAAACCATCAACATTTAAAGAGTTTCCCAATAACGTATTACGATTATGCTGAGTGATATCATTTACAGTAAAAGTTTTCTCTGAAAAATAGTGATAATACTCTGGAAAATCTTGAATAATACGTTTTGCAATAATTGCAATATCATACAAACATGAATAATGTTCTTCATCTGGGAATCCTGTTGAATTTGTAAAATGAGTATTTTTTAGTCCAAATTCTGTTGCTTTTTCATTCATTTCTTTTACAAAAGCATCTTCATCTCCAGATAACTTTTCTGCCAGTACAACACAGGCATCGTTCCCCGAGTGAACTATAACACTTCGAATCAGATCTTCCACTTTTGCTAAAGTACCTGCTCTGAAAAAACTTCTGGAACCTTCTTGATGCTGCGCATTTTCACTAACAGGAAGCTCGTCATCCAATCGCAGTCTTCCATCTTTTAATGCTGCAAAAACCATATATGCCGTCATTACTTTAGTCATAGAAGAAGGAAAGCATTTAATTTCTGAATCTTTTGAATGTAAAACTTCACTTGTATCAAAATCCATCAAAATTTCTTGCTTTGCGGTAGGAATTTTTTCAGTTTGCTTTTCTTTTATAAAGTGAGATGTTTTTTTAGGTGAAATTTTTGATTTTCTTGCTGCACCGCAATCATTCACAATGCATATCACAATAAAAAACAGAAAAAAACATCTCCTAAAACACTGTATACCAAAGATTTTCATCACTACATTCCACCTACAATCATTTCTTCTACAAAAATAGTCGGAGCATCAACTCCCGTTTCCTGTTCTAAATCAGAAGCGACACTGCAATTAGCGAACATATCTAAAAAATTTCCAGCTATCGTAATTTCATTAACAGGATACGCAATTTCTCCATTTTCTATCCAAAATCCAGACGCACCTTGGCTGTAATTTCCTGTAACAATGTTCAAACCATTCCCTAAAACCTCCGTAACATATAGGCCTGATTTTATATTTTTTATAAGATCTTCAAATGATTCTGTTCCATTTTCTATACATATATTGTTCGGAACAATCGCATCTAATCCATACGCGTTTCTGGTAGATTTCATGCCTAATTTATTAGCAAACTTTGTATTTAATAGAAAAGAACTTAACACTCCATTATTCAAGATATTGTTATCCATGCATTCCAAACCATCCGCATCAAATGGCCGAGATCTTAATCCGCGATTGATAGCATAACGATCAGTAATATTAATACTATCACTAAAAATTTTCTTTGATAATTTGTCTTTTAAAAAACTAATACCCTTTGCTATTATCGCTCCATTAATCGCATCCAAAATGCTTTTTAGCAATTGCCGGGATACATTTTTCTCGAAAACGACACGCGCTTTACAAGATGGAACTTTTCGTGCACCAAGTTTTTTGATGGTTTTATTCGCCGCTTCTTTTGCGATTGCTTCAATATCTTTGAGGTCATCGTAATATACTGCCTCAGAAAATGCATATCCTCGTTCAAGACATCCATTTTTTTCTGCCAATGTCACGACAGAAAGCACATTGCTGGTTTTTTCATATTCTCCAAAAAATCCATCATCTCTTATAAAAGTAGTTTTCGCATAAGCATGTGCCGCCTCTGCTCCCTCTGAATTAGTTATACCCCTTACTTGCAATGCGATACTTTCGCACTTTTGTGCCGCTTCTGTAAGTGGCTCAGGAGTAATAACGGAATTATCACAAATATCCATTTTCTTAAAATTTTTGCACAATTCATGAAATTCTGGGCGCGATTTCATTAATTCTTCAGGAGAATTTTTTGCGGAAGAAATAACTTTTTCAATGAAAGAAGAGTTTTTCAGATCTTCAATATTATTAGTCGAAACACATGCACTGCATTTTCCACAAAACACTCTGACATCAGCTGACATTACGTTTGCCTTAATAACCTTTTCAACTTTTGCAAATCGCGTGCTTGCTGTAAGTGTTTTGGTCTCAGATAACATTATATCAACATGATCCGCACCCAAATTCTTAGCATTTCTAATAAGATCATGCGCAATATTATTCATCAGCTTTCGCCTTTTTTTCTGCAGATACTTTTGGATCCAGCCTCCTTTTCTGTATCAGCAATTTTATGATCAGAAATTAAATTCTTTGTTTTTGATGCCTTTTTTTCTGCAGAAAATCCAACAATCGTGGCCTGAACTATTTCGTCAGATGTATCAATTTTTCCGTCTTTTATCATCAATTCTATAAAATTAAAAACATTTCTTGCAAAAAGTTGACTGGAATCATAAGAAACTTTTGCGGCAAGATTAGAGTCACCTATGATGGTAACATTTTCTAATTCCACAACTTTATCTTTTTTGGACAATTCACAATTTCCGCCTGTATCGGTAGCAATATCCACAATTACGGATCCATGTGACATGGACTCAGTCATTTCCTTTGTTATTAACATCGGTGCTGGCTTCCCAGGAATTTGCGCAGTAGTAATTACGATATCAGATTTTGCAATAGCCTGAGATAGCTTTTCCGCCTGAAACTTTTTATATTCATCACTCATCTCTCTTGCATATCCGCCTGTCGCCTCGCCGCTGTCGGAGCTTTCAACAGATATGAACGTTGCACCAAGACTTTCCACCTGCTCTTTTGCAGCACCCCGAACGTCAAACGCGGAAACCACGGCTCCCATTCTTTTTGCTGTAGCAATTGCTTGCAATCCAGCAACTCCAGCTCCAATAATCAAAACCTTTGCTGGACGAATAGTGCCAGCAGCCGTCATCATTAAAGGAACAACACGACCATAAACCGCCAAAGTTTCTAAAACAGCACGATATCCAACTATATTCGCTTGAGAAGAAAGAACATCCATCGATTGTGCTCTAGTAATTCGAGGAATTAATTCTAACGCATGCAAATAAATTCCTTCAGATTTCATCTTTTCTAAAATTGTTTTATTTTGAAATGGAGATAAAATAGCAATCAAACGAGAACCTGGCTTTAAATTTATTTTTTTTGTTGTAGAAAAAGATGGCTTAACACATACATAAATATCAGCATTATTGATAAAAGATTTATTTTCAACTTTCGCTCCCGCGGTGATATATTCCTCATCACTGAAACCAGCGCTTATTCCGGAATTTTTTGGCAATACAACGTCAATTCCTAATTTAATGTATTTTTTTACTGTCTCTGGAACTATCGCAACACGCTTCTCTTTTTCATCAATTAATGTGCTAATTTTCATATCAAATCCATTTCAACTTTATATTATAGTTTTTTATCCACATATTGCATCCAGCATATAACTTCTGGACAACGGCAGCGCCTTTCCGTTTATACCATAAAAATACATGTTTAAAAAATGTCCAGTAATATCTAAAGCATAAAAAACATCCTGTTTAGTATACGATTTATCCTCTGTTATCATAATTTTCGGCAAAGGGAACAACCTTTCTTTGTATTGTCCAGCTGCTTCGTTTGTAACAGCACATCCGGTTTTCGGAGATACATAGCAAAGACCTTCACTTCTGCCAGTTACTGCACATTTTCCCAGATCCAGTCCCATTCCAATTTCCGATAACAAGCACATCTCAAACCAAACATAGTCCATAATCCATTCGTTGAAATGTTTTTGTGTGGTAGATAGTAAAAGTGATTTCATCGATTCAAATAATTTTGGATGTGTAACGCGATCAGGCATACAATTTACGCACAATGTGCAGGCGCTTTCTATAGCAAAAATTTTTTCTGGATTATTAAATGTGTATTGAAATGAAGAGAAAACATTTTCCATTGAAAATGAACCTAGATGCTCAGATGTGCGCCCTCTCCAAATAACATCATTTATATCTCCAATTTGAATCGAACTTTTTGTGCCACGAACAAGACCAGATGTTTTTCCAACTGTCGCATTAAAAATTATTACAATTCTGGAATTTTCCGAAAATGGTTTTACGGATAAAACAATACTGTTGTCACGCCATTCCATGATATACGACCGAATTTATTAACAAAAAATTATACCATATTATTATGAGTAAATATTGATAGTACACAAATATATGGACTTATTATTTAGATTACAAAAAAGAATTCATGCATTTGCTCACAAACACATTATTCTATAAATATTCTATAAATTCTACATTTTTAATATCGAACGGCGGAGTGCATGAGATTAAAATATCTGCATATTTTGCTCTACTACAATGCTTTCTTCCTGGTTCAATGATATAAACATCCTGCTTTTTTAGGTGCACCAATTCATCTTCGAATTCAATGAAACACGTGCCATCTAAAACGAAAAACATCTCATGAAAATTATGATTGATTTTCCAAGGATATTTTCCATCACGAAATTTAGAAATCGCACAATCAAGCGGAAACATACTATTATCTGTGGAATATTCTACTATATCTATTCCGAAAGCATTTTTCAAAACTGCATTATCAAATGGAAATTTCATGTGGTGCCTCCTAAAATCGCAGAAAATTTCTGCATTCTTCCAAACGCCATTGTCCAAGCATTGGAATGAGATATTTATGATTCGCAAGATAATCGAAGGTTCAGCATAATATTTTCCCAATTTCTATACCTTCTGGATCCATTGGGTACCTATCTGGATCATTATATGGCATTTCTATGTATCCATGTTTTTTGTAAAATTCAATACTTCTTTCGACGATTCAACATGAAGGCTTTTATATTCATGAACTTTCATCCATTTTTCGATAATAGATAAAAACTGTGAACCATATCCAAAATTCCGATTTTTTTCTATAAGTACGATAATACGTAGTGCCGTTCTTGATTCAGGCCAAAGCTGAATATGAGCATATCCGATAATCTCTACACCTCGATATAAAATAAAATGTTCGTGATCTTTGTGGTTAAAAGTCCAAGTATATGGATCTTGAATTTTTTGATCATCGAAAAAATATTTCTGACGGAAGTTTTTCACAGAAGCCCATTCTTCATCTGTTGTACTTTTCAAAATCCGTAGACAGTTAAATCCGATTTTTTGAATAATGCCATCGATGAATTTTCTTTTTCGAATCGTATAAATGGGAATCGACACTTTTCCGGCTTTTTGCTGAGATGCTTCATCCTGCAAAATTTGTGCTTTGATTGCGGCGTATTCATCACGAACATCAGAATTGCTTCTCAAAAAATCTCGAAATTTAAGATTCAGCTCAATTTCTGGATGATTTTTATCGAAAAACACATGGAGATTTACTTCTCTAATACCGCGTTTAGTAAAACCACACTTTAAAGGAATATTCCACTCTCCTTTGTGTAAATATCCTGCTTTCTCCAGATCATATATTGCTCTTTTCCTATCTTTAACTACTGCTATAATATCAATTTTCGGTTTAGCTATAAGCCCTGGAACAGACGTTGACCCGATATGATAAATCGCCTCGCAATTTCCACCTAATGCCTTCAAAGCAACATTTTTTTCTGCTTCGAACATTTCTGACCAACTGGGATCATAAGGAACAACTTCGATTTTATTCATAAATAGTCTCTATATAAATGTTACACAATGCACATTTTCTGCCTGAACTTGAAAAATTGGTATAATAATAAATAGAACAAAAGTCCGATATGTTCTAAACTTATTTACGTTAGTTTCAAATTTTTAATATACTCCATGTCTTTTATCCAATAATCTATTTTTGGCACAGATTTCCTCGTTTCTAAAACAATCATCGAATTTTCGTTCGTAAAATTTTTAAGAAATTTTTTTATATCGTAATTTCCTAATCCCAAATGAAGATGCTCATCAAATATTGCCAAAGAATTTCCATCCGATAAATGATAAAGATCGGGATTAAAAGCATTATATTCTTCAAAATCGTCGTAGATATTTCTTTTCAAAGAATTCGCGGCACATACTGCATGAGCAAAATCGAAGCAGAACTTACAATTCGTTTCTTCGATAATTCTTTTGATATTTTCGAAAAAAGACCCATGGATCTGGAATCCACGAGGATTATGTGGCAAATTTTCAATTGCAATCCTCGGATCGTTCATCTTTTGAAGTTGGCAAATGGTTTCGTTTAGGTGTTCTTCGCCGCCTCCTATACCTGGATGTACTATAATAATATCTGCATTAAGCAAATCCGCGAATTTTTGAGATGTTTTCAAGTACTGAAAATTGTTTTCGAATGCATCTTTGTTCCCAGTATCGATACCTTGATATTCCGGAGGAAGATAGAAAGAAGCATGGATTACTGTTCTGATTCTTTTCATCTTTTCTTTCGTAATTACATAAATATCATCATACAATTCGGGTAACGTCATTAAATTCACCTGCACAAAGTCAAAAATATCTTCACGAGTAACTTCTAAAATCTGATCCACCAAATCTGGATTTTTTATAAAATCTATAGCTTCCAAACATATTCCAAATTGTCTCATAATTTTTTTTCACTCAGTATAATTAATTAGTATCAAATCTTATTATAAAATTTAAAATCCTGCAGCAACTACTTAGCAGTTGTTTGCATGAAAAATATTTTACTCAAGAATAAGGAAAAAGAAAAATGCTTGCTATGACTGCTTGTATGAGAAAAATGCTATTGCTAAAAGAGAATCTATTTTGTTTTAAAGATATTATTGGCTAATCCGCTTCTAACTAAGCAGATGTGAGAGATGATTCCGATGAAATAAATTGAAACTCAAAACTTTCAGGCAAACTAAGTCTTAAGAACCACCGCCTGAAAAAGAACGAATCATTCCAACGATAACAGGACCTAACATAACTATAAATAAACATGGCATAATGAAAAACATCATTGGTAATGTTAGCAATGTCGGCGCCTGAGCTGCTCTCGCTTCTGCCTCCAACATTCTTTTTTGACGAGATTCCACTGCAAGATCTCTTAAAGAAACCGCTAATGAAGATCCATATTCTATAGATTGACTAAGAGTTTTTGATAATGTTTTAATTTGCAAACAATCAGTTCTATTTTCTAGATTGGTAAATACCTGTTTGTGATCCGGAATCATTTCAAGCTCTATGGAAGTCAAGCTTAACTCATCCGCCAATATAGGGTTGGATGTTCTCATTTCTCTTGCTATTCTTCTAATAGATCTATTTAGATCCAGTCCCGATTCAGTACAAATAACCATGAGATCGATCAAATCTGGAACACCATTTTCTATTGCTTCCATCCTTTTATTCGCTAGCATTTCAAGGTTCATATTAGTAAGTTTATGACCTCCAAAAACAGCAACAATAAGTGAGATAAACAAAGATGCCATAAATGGAATATCGTAATCATTAGTTGTAAGGATTAAAAAGAGTATAAAAAATATCGCAATACCAGCAATAAATTTTGATTTCATAAATTCTTCAAGAGAATTCTCTTGACGCATTCCAGCTTTTAATAATAGAGCTTTCATAGCGTCTATTAATCCAGCATTTCTTTCTGCAATATAATTAAAAATACTATTAGTACCAAAAGTAGGACCTTTTTTACTTAATCCAATATTTTCTGCACTCTCTGATGCAGAATCATATCCGCCTGTATCTTGGTTAGATATTCTTTTAATCCTTTTTAACATCCTAAATTCACCAATAAATCTAACAGTTAAAACTTTTGCATAAGGCATTGCAAATATGTAACTAACCACAGCAATTAGATAGCATAAAAAATTAATTGATGTTTCTGACATACTTTTATACCTTAATTTTTGTTGCTTTTACCATTAAAAATGAGCCTATGCTAAATAAAGCAATGGCAATTTTTAATAAAGTTTGACCAGATCCAGGCTTAGTAAATTCACTCAAGTGGTTCGGATTTACAATCATCATAATGCCCGCAAATACAAATGGCAAAGCGCTGATAACAATAGCTGACATTCTCGCCTCTGCTGACATATCCTTCAATTTTAACCCTAATTCAAGCCTTTTTCTGACAAGACTTGATAGATTCATCAAAATTTCTCCCAGAACGCCGCCGTTTTCCATTTGCAAAACCAAAGCAACAACAAGAAATCTAAATTCCTCAATATCTATTCTTTCAGCAGCTTCGACGAGTACTTTTTCCGGCTCCATACCAAGATCAAATTTCTGACTTATGGTTCTATATTCACTTGCAATGGGATCTTTAGACTCTATACTGACTAGCCTTATAATTCGATTAATATTTAATCCCGCTTTAACTCCTCTGATAATCATATCAATTGCATCAGGAAACTGTTTTAAAAAAGCCATTCTTTTTTTAGCTGCTTGAGAAGCTAAAAAATTATATATTAAATACGCCCCAATACAAAAACCTATAGGAAGACCTGTTATAAAATTTAAAAAATCAAAATGAATAATGAATGCTGCAAAACCACTTCCGCCAAGGCAACATAAAAGGCTAAAAGTCAGAACAGACATATCCGATATTCCAGCTTTCTTCATAATCCTTTTGATTTTATCGTTTATAGTATCACTTCCCTCTCCTCCTTGACTAAATTCTTCATGCTCTAATTTTATAAAAGTTGAAACTCTTTCATTGGCAGACTCAAGCAGCATGTCTTGCTGTTGTGAAAGTGTTAAAATTTTTTTTTCTAATATTTTATTATAGTCTTCTACTTGCTCGTTCTTATATAAAATTTTATATATTATAAAAAAACAAATAAAAGCTATAATAAATAGGGCAAGTGGTTCAATAAGTGGAATCATTGTCATTTCTCCCAGCTTCATCTAAGGCTTTTCTCATAATAGACAATAACTCTTTGTCTAACCCATACGTAATAGCTTTTTCTAAAAATAGCGGACGATCAGTACAGGCTTCGAATCTTCCAAATACTTTATGATCCACTTCCCCCATAGGAACAAATTTAAATAAATGCTGGTAATCAATATCTCCGCGTTCAGTCATGCCGGTAACTTCAACTATTTCAGTGACTTTTCTAGAACCATCGTGCAAACGTTCAGTCTGCACGATCAAATTAACTGCACCAGCTATCTGCGCTCTAACAACCTCACTCGGAAGATCAAAACCTGACATGGCAACCATATTTTCAAGACGTATAAACGCTTCCTTGGCCTTATTGGCATGGATAGTGGACATAGAACCATCATGTCCTGTATTCATGGCTTGTAACATATCTATACACTCTGTGCCACGAACCTCTCCGATTACGATCCTGTCAGGACGCATACGCAAAGCATTCTTAACAAGATCACGAATCGTTATCTCTCCTTTTCCTTCGATATTTGGAGGCCTGCTCTCCAATCTAACCACGTGCGGTTGCTGCAATTTAAGCTCGGCAGCATCTTCACACGTTACAATACGTTCACGCGAATCAATAAGCTGCGATAAAGCATTCAAAAGAGTAGTCTTTCCAGACCCAGTACCTCCGGAAACGATGATATTTAATCCGCACGTAGAGGCTATCTGAAGAACTTTAACCATTTCTTCAGTAAGAGCGCCATATTTAGCTAGTGTATGTAAATCCAATGCCTTTTTAGAAAATTTACGTATAGAAATAGACGCTCCATCTAATGCAATCGGAGGAGCTACGATATTAACACGACTTCCATCAGGTAATCTTGCATCGCAAAGAGGACTTGATGTATCTACACGTCGTCCAACTCTATGAGCAATACGCTGTGCGATTTGTAATAAATGCGCATCGTCTCTAAATTTCACAGGCGCAAGTTGCATTAACCCTTTTTTTTCCACATATATTTGATGCGGACCATTTACAACAATATCAGATATGGCTTCATCCTCTAAAAGAATTTCAAGAGGACCTAAACCGATCATATCATCGACGAGTTCACGAGCAATACCAATCTGCTCGCGTTTTGTAATCTGAGCACGTCTTTCCTGAGCATAATCAAAAACGAAAGACTCAATTTCTGCACGTAATTCCTGTGGACTTAACTTAAAGGCAGAGGCAAGATTAATGCGATTAAGCATTGTTTCGTGAGCTTCTTTACGAAATACAGTCAAAATAGGAGATTCATCTACAACCGCTTCTTTGTTGTGGTTAATATCAGGATTCGAAGTCATTTATATTTCCTCCTAAATTACTTCACAAACTTCTCAAGCAACTCAAAAGCTTTGTTTTTTACAAAATTAAAGGTAAATCCTTCTTTCTTTAGTAACGCTTTTGCAATATCGTGTGTCTCTTTTTTTCCTAAAAGATCATCTGTAATATCTTCTAGAATTTCTGTGAGCGCTCCACTAGAAGATGCCACAGGCTGACCAATGTTAGCAGCGGCAAGAGCGGTACTTTCATCAAAAGGTATAGTATAATTAATTTTTCTATCGATCACTTTTTCAAAGGACTCTTTTGTCAAAGCTCCACCGCTGGATAGACCGATTTTATTTGCAATTATTAAAACTTTTTTCCCAGGCTGTTCTGTATTTAAATATTCAAGTAAACGGACTGTATTCTGAGCAGATGCAAGAGACATCTCAATCATAATAATAAAATAATCAGCATTATTCATGCTTATTTTGTTGATTCCTCCTAGGTCACGTTGAGAATCGACTAGTACATAATTAAATTGCTTCTTTACCAATACCATAAGAGCTTCAAATGCCTCTAATTCAACTATATTGCCTCTAACAAGGTCTGATAAACCGCCAAGATAATACAATCTTTGGTTATGTTTTCTTAAAATTGTTTCAATAAAATATTCATCTATTTTTTCTGGGGATTCCAAAACATCTAGATAGGAATTCTCCGCTTTGATATCAAGCATTAAATTTGCGGTGCCAAAAGAAAAATCCAAATCCATAATAACCGTTCGTTTAAAATGATGATTTGCAAGAATCCATGCAATATTTGTTGCAATAGTAGTGCTTCCAGCCCCACCGACTGAACTTATGACTTGTATTAATTTACCGGATTTTTCTGTAAATCCTCTTTTTACTCCAATATTAGCGTCATCTATAGCCTTTCTTAATATTGCATTGTTTAGAGGTTTTACTAGATAATCGGAAATTCCCATATTCATAAAATCTCTAAATAATCCGACATCGTTTCTACTTCCAACGACAATAATGTTTAAATTAGGAGCGCTACTTTCCTTAATTTTAGATATATCACCTATGGGTAATTCGGAATTGGAAATATCGGCAATGAGTATCTTGGGAGTTCTATTATTTTTTAAGAACTCTACCATATCATTAATTCCACCAATTCTAGCCTCAGCATACGCAATGTTCATCTCTTTGATTACATTTAATACTATTTGCTCTGATACAGGATCATTAACGAAACCAATCAAGTTATGAGGTAAGTCTGAACCAACACTATTTGCCATATACAACTCTCCAATATTTCTTAAGATCCAATTCCAGAACTGCCACTGCTGCTTCCACTGCTGCTTCCACTGCTATTCCCACTTCCGCTACTGCTACTGCCTGATGAACCGCTACTCTTAGAAGCATCTATCGCGTCTTTCGCGTTTTGTCCAAGATATTTTCTAGGAACGACTAAATCCGCCTTATTTCCTATCATTTCTCTTAAATTATAGACACCTGCGACTCCAAACTTCGGCAGTTGTTTATTAGTGTCCACATCACCTATAGATTCAGTCCATGGGCTGCAATCCGGCTCTTCAACGTGATACTTCAAAATATTGATGCGGATCCCACATTTTGCTTCCTTATATACGCAAGTTCCCGAATCTATTATTCTGCTGTTAATGAAACCAAATTTATTCATTATGGAAACAATCTTTTGTTTGATCTCTTCCTGTTTTTCAAGTGGGACAAGACGATTGGAAATGATCATAAAACCGATATTATCTACCCCCTCCGCTCTAGCATCACGTAAAAGTTTTTTAATTTGCGTAAGAATATCATTAGAAAAATCGAAATTGTAATTCGTTGAGAAAAAATGAGCTTCCTTTTCTTCAGCCGCCTCAATGTTCGCAAACTCTGGAACGTATTTAGAATTAGGTTTATTTTCACATCCCGTTATAAGACAGACTGCAGCTATAAAATTCAAACTTACAAAACTCTTTTTTAAATCAAACATCATAACCTCATATACTATTTTATTGAAAAACCAGCACTTATAGGCTTTTCAGCTTTTCTTTTACCGCTTTTATGAAACTTCCTAAGCAAATTAGATTCTAAAGGAGAATACATTTTTGGAATCATTTCTATCGGAGTTTTTAGCTGCTTTGATGATGGCGTAACAATTATGACAAGTTCTCTTTCACTAGTTTTAATATTCGAACTGCGAAATAAAGATCCAATCAACGGAATACTTGCTAAACCCGGAACTTCAGAAGAACCTGTATTATTTGTTTTTTGCAACAAACCCGCTATGGCTAAACTTTGGCCGCTTCCCAATTCTACGGTTGTAGTAGCTTCTTTTGATGTAAGAGCTGGAGGTTGATCCTTACTAACAGTTTCTAACGTACTCACCTTTGGAGTGACCGTTATGTTTATTCTATCCTCTGACAGAACTATTGGAGTAAACTCAATTGATGTTCCCCACTCCTTAAATTCTACAGTATTAGTGGAAGTACCTCCTGGCTGTGAAACTGTGTATCCTTGCTCACCACCAGACTTAAACACCGCTTTTTTACCTGATAAAGCTATAATAGTAGGCTCCGCTAAAATAGACGCAAAAGACTCATTTGCCAGAGCATCTATTAAACCAGATAACCCCCTTTTGCTGCCTGAATGAACTAGCCAACGAGTACCGAATTCACTCATCCCCAAAGGCGCCTTTGTAGGATCCATTATAGCTGTCTTTAGTGCATCCGCATCTTCTTGCATTCCTAGAAAATTGCTAGTAATTCCACCCGCAAACCCATAACTTGGTCCATTTGCGCTCCCTGTCGAGATAGCCCTCCAACTGATTCCTAAATTTTTTGTTAGCTCTCTAGAGACCTCAGCAATTTTTACTTTTAGCATAACTTGAGTAGAAGTCTCGATTGCGAGCTTGTTAACAACTTTATCGCTATTAACAAACCTGCCTACTATATCTTGAATATCACTGGCAATTTCAGGAGAAGGAACACGTCCCCTTAAAACAACCGTTTTGTCAAGCGATACAAGCTCTACATCCGCGTCTGGACGCATCTCAAGAATAGCTTCTTTTATTGTATTTAACGGATACGTTACTCTAATTCTGCAATCAATCATTACATTGCCATCTTTATCATTGATCACCAAAGATGTAACTCCCGGTGCCAGCCCCATTAAATACAAAGAGTTATCACTAAGTAATTGAACATCAACTATACTTGGATCTGGAATGAAAATTTCATTGGCTTTGCTTTTTAATTTTATAAAATTTACAGAATTAACTTCTATTTCTTTTATCGCTCCCTTATTACTATTTAAAAGAAGTTCTGTTTTTTGAGGTTTTTTCGCTGAATTATTATCTTGCTGATTATTGATTTCTGCTTCGCGTTCCGATTTAACAATTTTTTGCTTCGCTGCACCAAAAGCTTCATTTGCCATAAATACAGCAAATAAAATGAAACCAATACAACTTAAACACTTTTTTTTCATTATAAAACTCCAATAACACTCCACACAAAACAACACATCTTTTAGAAGTCTACCTATTTTCCAAATATTGATCTTGAAGAAACACCTGATTCTCCACTACCGCTACTACTTCCATTTCCATCCATAATTTTTCCAGATTCATTAAACTTTACAGCTGTCGGAGTTAATTTTCTGTATACTATTACAGTTTTTGGATCTTCTTTTGGATCCTCTCCCACAATCTTGCCGCTGACAATTTCATATTTACCGTCTTTTGACAATACTTTTTTATCTTTTGAAAGTGCTGCTTTTTCTGAATCTTTGCTGGATTTTCCATGAGCTGAATCATGTTCGGGATTTTTAATTCCAAACATACTTTCAGCACTGTTAACCATGCTTATATTATTCATTAATATTGACATGCTCCGTTCTTCCGCTTCTTTTCTAGCCTTTTCCTCCAAAAGAGCATCCGTCGGATTTGATTTATTTATGCTTAAAATGCCATCTAAAATCGTGTTCGAATTTTCTTCTGACATTAAATTTTCTGATTCATCTTCAAACTTATTATCTGCTGGTTCCGATTGACTTCTTATAGAAAGAACTATTCCATTTGCGTTAGATTGTTTCAACATAACTTCAACTAGCTCTTCCTTTACCTCAAGAGTAACATTCTTAGGAGCTAAGAAATTAGGTACACCAATATTAACGTTGCTTAATAAAGTATTATGTTCCGCTTTTCTTTTCGCACTTTCAAATTTTGTTACTCCATCTATAGCTAAAATTTTTAAGGCTTTATATTTATAAGTCCTCATTTTATCTGCCCGATGCTCCATAATTAAAACATCAACCAGATCTCCTGGTTCAAGCATATTTGAAGAACTTGCAGATCGCTGATCTATAGAAAATGTTACAGCCCTCATTCCCTTCTTTATAAAAGACTCCGCTTTTTCTGTTTCTAATTTCTTTCTCGCCTCTTCTTCTTTCTTTTTTTTCTCTTCTTCTGCTTTTTTCTGTGGATCCTCAGAACTCAACATACTCATAGTGAGAGGAATCCCATTTGGAATATCTGTTTTTGCCCACATAGATAAAGCATTGCTATAATCTGCGCCATTATTTAGGGGCGTACCATTATCATTTTTTGCGACAAAATAAGGCTGCATCGCATCTTCTGGCCATTTTTTCCATATAAAATGATCGCCGGTTATTTTTTCATCTTTTTTGATGTCTTTTGCAGTAATTAAAACATGCTGTTCAATGATTTTCTTTTTTTCTACTTTTACCATTAAAGGTATTTCGGGCATTGAAACTTCATTTTTAGCTGATTCTTGTTTCGAATTTTGTGATGACAAGGGTAAAAGCCACCTGACAATACCTGTAATCAAAAGAGCTATTACAGCTGCTATAATTATCGGCAGAACATCTTTCTTGTTATTCATAACATCACCTAGACAACAAATTTTCTACTATTACACAAAAACCGCCACAAGATAGAGCCACTCCATACGGTATTTCCTGTTTCAAATTGCTAATAACACATTGTTTTAATGAAACAGCTTTCTTAGTAATCCTACCCAATGAAAGTAAAACAATATTTAATAATGCTGATTTCTTTCTTTTTTTATAAAAAATGTATAACCAAGTTACGACTCTCCTCCTAAAAAAGAAGATATATCTGCCGAATACTATATATATGAAGGATAATATTAATCCCGAAATGGACACTCCCATCATAAAAGCGGTTAAATTATTTTCTGAAAATAACAATAGGGGAAATAAGAGTTTAACATCCCCGCCTCCAATTAAATTATATTGATTTAAAGTCCACGTAATGACAAAGATGCTGACGGCAATAGTTAACCCAAATAAAAAATTAGTACCAGAAATTCCGAAAACACAAGAAATGGCATACAGAACTAAAAGAAATTGAATATTTTCATTTTCTATTCTGAAAAATAAGAAGTCATTGATGCTGATTATCAAAAGAACAAGTCCAAAAACACACCAAATCATAGAAAATATTTTTCCTTTTAAAACAAGAACTATAAAAACGATAGCATTGATAATGTAAAAAAGACGTTAAAATTCAATATTGCAATTACAACAAAAATTATTTTGTTTTGTATTAAGTTTATAATATCCTTATAAAAGAACATTATATTTAGTCCCAGTTCGATGGAAGGAGGGGTCGTCGTAATGCCTATGTTTTCATTTGATAAATCTTCTTATGAACCTCGTCTTATGGAGCTGCTTCAGGATAAGTTTTACAAAACCGCGCAGAGAAATAAAATAATAGCAAAATGGGCAGCTGGAAGACTGGGATATAAAGGCCTTGTCCTCAGTAAATATGTAAGAAACATAATTTTCTCGTATCTTACGATACCCAACGAAAGAAAAATGGTAGATAAAATTCTATCAGACTTTAGAAGAGCTAACATTCACATGACAGAAGAAATAATTAAACAAAAAATAAAAACTGTTGAAGCAAGAATAAAAAATAAATCAATAGGATTTAAAAATGCCAGTTGAGCTATCACAAAGAAACTCAATCGCAATTCTTAAGCTGAATAATCCTAAAAAATTGAATGTGCTATCTAGCAATTTTATAAACAAAATTTATGGAAAAATTGCGAATATCGAGAAAACAGCAAAAGTTTTAATAATAACGGGATGCAAAAAAGCATTTGCGGCTGGCGTAGATGTATCCGAAATAAGTGCCCTTTCGTATGAAAACGCATATCTAGACGATTTTATCGATTATAAATGGGAAGCTCTTTTTAATATTAAAATACCTGTAATAGCAGCTGTTTCTGGATATGCTTTAGGAGGGGGATTCGAGCTTGCGCTTATGTGCGATATCATTATTGCCGCTAAAAACGCAACTTTTGGATTTCCTGAAGTGAATCTTGGAATTATGCCTGGAATGGGAGGAACACAAATACTTCCTAAAATAGTAGGACCAAAAATCGCTAACGAAATAATGATGACCGGCAGATTTATTTCAGCAGAAGAAGCAGCAAATCTCAAAATTGTTTCATATTTAACAGACGAAGAAGATCTTCTCAAAAAATCTATGGTATTAGCTGAAAAAATTGCGGCAAAATCTATTATGAGTACACAAATGATAAAAGAAGCTGTAAGAATGTCTCAAAATGTTGGACTTAATCAAGGCATAAAATCTGAGCGACAGATGTTTAGATCTTTATTTTCTACCGATTTTAAACAGAAAGGTGTAAGTGAATTTTTAAATAAAAAAAATAAGGCAGAAATGTGACTGTAATATTAAAAAATCAAGAAAAACTTCTTGTAAAATTGAAATCATCATTTGGAGATGACCTTATTTTAAAATCTTTTTATGGGCACGAAGCTATATCCGAGCTTTTTGAATTTAAAATTACTTTCTTATCGCAAAACGATGCAATAGATCTCGAGAAAGCTCTCGGTACTACTCTTAATATTGCAATAAAATCTGATAAACAAGAAAGATATATAGATGGAATAATAGCGGAATTCTCCCAAGGAGCTACAGAAAATAAAACCGATATATACCTAACGGAATATATAGCAGTAATCAAACCGAAAATGTGGCTGCTCACACTGGATAGGAATCATCTGATTTTTCAAAAAAAAACAGCTATCGATATCATAAAGAAAGTTTTACAAGACTGTGGAATTACTGATATCGAAGATAAAACTAATTCCTGTGGAAAAATTGAACGCGAATATTGTGTGCAATATGCAGAAAGTAGTTTCAATTTTATAGCTAGATTAATGGAAGATGAAGGAATATTCTTTTTTTTCAAACATACCAATAGTAAACACACCCTAGTTCTTGCAGATAGTTCAAACGCATATGAAAAAATTACTGAGCCAAAAATAAAGTTTCTCAAAGTTGTAAATAACGTATATCCTCTTGGAACAATCTTCAATACAAGTATGACTACATCTGTTAATACCGGGGGGTATGCAGTGGCAGATTATAACTATACACTTTCCCAAACGAAATTATTCAGTAAATTAGATTCTCAATGGAAAGGATTGTCATTTTACGAGTACCCAGGTAAATTCTCTAAAGCACAAGAAGGAGAAGATATATCAAAACTTCGGGTACAACTTTTTGAGTCAAGTCATTGCTTATTTGAAGCATCTTCGACAGTTGCCAATCTCATACCTGGGTTTCTTTTTGAATTAACAGATCATCATTATTCAAAGTTTAATAAAGAATACTCAATATATAGTATCGATCACTTTTTTGAAGCATCAGTTAATTCCGGATACATTTACACAAATAAATCTAAATCTTTCCCCAAAGAAACAGAGTTTAGACCGCTCAGAACAACTCCCAAACCAAAAATTTATGGAACCCAAACAGCAGTTGTTGTCTGTTCATCTGGAGAAGAAATTTTTAAAAATGAACATTGTTCTATAAAAGTGCACTTTCATTGGGATCAGATTGGAAAAGATAAGGATGATGAAGAAAGCTCATGCTGGATTCGCGTAACACAGATGATTTCTGGAAATACTTGGGGAGCTGTATTTACCCCGCGCGTTGGACAGGAAGTTGTCGTTTCATTTATTGATGGAGATCCGGACAGACCGCTAGTCGTAGGCTGTGTTTATAACGATAAATTTCTTCCACCTTACACAGAAAAAGAAGCGATGATATCCGGTTTGAAGATGTCAACATTCAAGAATCAAGAAAGATTACCCAACGAATTTCGCATTAATGATGAAAATCAAAATGAAGAAGTTTTTTTTCACGCGGCGAAAGATGTCAATATAGTCATTAATAACGAAAGAACAACCACAATTGAAAACTCGGATGACACTCTAACAATTAATACAGGATCTCGAAGCATTACTCTTATGGCACAAGATCCAGAAGAAGAATACGGCGGTGGAAAAGATGAAGGAAAGGGTAATCACTCTACATCTCTTACAAAAGGAGATTGGAGTCTGGAAATAACCGAGGGCGATAAAATAGTTACTTTAACAAAAGGAAATCAAACAATAACATTAACCGAAGGAGATCGCTCTCTTACTTTAAGTAAAGGAAGTGAGACAGTTACTCTTACAGAAGGCGATCGAACTGTTAATTTATCAAACGGAAATTTAGCATATGATATAAAAGGCGATTACGCTCTCACGGTCTCCGGAGATCTTAAAATAAAAGTTGATGGAGACATTAGCATAGAATCTGATAAAAAAACAGACATGAAATCAGGCGCGGCGTTTGGAATAAAAAGTAGCGCTGCTGCTGATTTTGAATCCACAGGAGCGATGAGTTTGAAAACAGGAGCAGGAAGTGCATTATCTGCAGAAACAGGTGCGGGAGGAGCAGTTACAGTAGAATCTGGAGCTGGTGGAAATATGACCATCAAATCGGGTATGAATCTTGACGCTTCCGCTATGATGAATGCAGAAATCAAAGCTAATATCAATTTTGAAGCAAAAGGAATGGTTCAATCAGCGCTAGGTGGCGCCATGGTTAATGTACAGGGTGATGGTATGGTGGGAATAAAAGCTCCTATGATTACTATCGGCGGCGGAATGCTAAGTTTAGGATAAATGATGGAAGAAAATAATATTTCAGTAGAAGAAATAAGAAACACTGACGGAACTTTATCAAAAAAAATATCTCTAAAAAACGGAGCTCCACATGGAGAAACATTGATTTTCGATGAAAACGGAAATATCTCACATAAAATTACATACGAAAACGGAGTTTTATCTGGTCCTGCAGAATTTTTTGCTTATGGATTTCCTGTGATGCAAGCAAATTTTCAAAATCGAGTTATAGAAGGACCCTCTACATTCTTTCAAAATGGAATCAAAGCTGGGACCGCAATGTTCAAAAATGGTTTGTTTGATGGGGAATTTTCATCGTTTGATAATTATGGAAATATTATAAGAATTGCAAATTATAAAGAAGGGAAACAAGATGGTGAATGTCAAGCATTTTATCCTGATGGTACGCTCATGGAACAGTCAACCTATAAAAATAACATTCTTGATGATCAAGTAATAAAATACTTTCCGAACGGAAAAATCATGGAAATATCTACGTTCGAAAATGGAAAACCTACTGGATTTATAGATACTTATGATATGAATGGTAATTTAAAATCAAGAAAAGAAGTTTGATTATTTTCAAATTATACTCCGAGATTTTTCAAATGTATCATAAATTTAAAAGATGTCTCGGGTCTTATATCTCCATACTGATAATTAGTACGCTCTATTGAAAACTCCATCTGGGTACATTCGTTTTTGTATTCCATGCCAACGTTATATTTAATTAATTTGTTTTTATCTGCGCCAAAAATTACTCCGGTTTTTAGTTTAACTGATTTCGTAGTCTTCCACCCTAAATCAATCATTGTTCCTTTATATTTCTGAACTTTTGCTTCTTCTGATAATAAATCGACATTTTCCATAAATGGATTGTAAAAACATTGCTTTCCATTAAAAACAAAAATATCAGCATCAAATTTTTGATTTGCAAATCTCAAACCAGATTCAAATTTAAGCCATCTTTTTGTTTTATCTGAATAACTTCCGTTTGCTTTAAAAGCTATTTCGTCTGTTAAAAATATATCAGCAGATGTAATTATATTAGAATTCTTATATTTTAGACCAGTTGCATCTAATCTATCTTGTATTTTTGTTAGTTCCGTAGACCTGCCTATCGTGAAATATCCGAGATTCCGTCCTTCCTTATAAGACGAAACTTTCGCTCCATATGCAATTCTGCTGCCAGAATCTATATTATAAGGAGACATGCCTCTGCTTCCCTCTAAAAAATTTATATCGTTAATTTCGGAAAATGGATCTTCGAAGGCATCATAATATTTTTTGTTCCCAGCTGCTATAACACCGATAATAGGAGTAAAAATCGTTTCACAAAAATCCGATTTGCAAAGTAGCGGCCATTTCCAAGCTGCTGATATCTGAGGAGAAGTGTTAAAACTTGAATCGTAGTCTGAACGCTGCTTTTCAGAAACTTTCATTGCTTTTAATGATATTAATCCCTTGAAATCTAATATATTTCCATAGGGCATAATAATGTTTTTTGACCAACAAACATTTGTTAAAGCTTTTTGCATGGACCTTGAATCATTAAATTCTAAATTCATAAACATAATATCTATATCAAAAGTCCCTGAAAGAAAATCATGAGAAAAATTTCTTTCAATTACCGGGAGGATTTTTGGCACAGAATCTCCAACAATACTTTGAAACATAGAGGTTTTTACAGACGTATAATTTCTGCCGTCAAATCCTTCAATAAATGCTTTACTCTCCAATGTGCGCTCAAATTGCTGGAAAAAAGAAAATCTTTTTAAATAAAATATATCAGATGCAAGATTGATATCTAATCCGCATCTCCAAATTTCATCTATTTCAAATTTGGTTTTTGAAAAAACATGCCCCCTATATCCCGATTTTTTTATTTTTTCTATCTCTTTTACATCCCAAATATCTGAATTATATTTGTCTACAGATTTAGTCCCGGTTATACTCGCATCAATATTAAATTCTCCATTTCTGAATCTATTACCGTAATATATCCATCCTACGCTGCCAATTTTTGATGTAATTATTGGTTTTAATATAAGCTCTTGATATTCGTCGATATCAATGAAATATTGCGGTAACACGCTGAATCCGCATTTGCTTGAAACAACAAATTTTGGAGATAAAAATCCTGTTCTTCTTTTAATTTTTGGACTTGGCTGAGATAAATACGGAAAATATAGTAATGGATTCCCCAAGAACTCTATGGTTAAATTACTATATTCAGTTATATCATCAGGGTCAAAATCTACCTGAGAAGACTTCATCTGCCACGTTAATTCACTCGCATAAATGCACTCATAACATGGTGTGTAAATTACATCTTCCAATCGAAATTTGCTGTTTTCTATAGAACACTTTTTTGCCGCCAATCTCGATTTATCCGGCATTATTATTTTGATATTCTGCCCATTACCGGAAGAAAAATTTTTATTAATTTTAACCCAATCAATAAAATATATATTTTGCTTCTCATCTTTTATTATGACGTTCCCTTTTGCATATATACTTTCTTTCTTTTGATCATATGAAACATGATCTGCAGAAATTATCCTTCCACAATACACAATCACTACATTTCCACTACATAAAATATTTTCCTTTTCATATACAGTTTCATCTGAATTAATAAAATAAATATTATCGCAAAATGAAGTGGAAAATAAAAACAAAAAAATAAAACATATAATCTTTTTCAGATTAATGCATAACATTACACTTCTCTCCAGACTAATATAGCGGTAGAAATAAAGATCAATATTAATACAGCACCCCAGCTCGCAAGCTTGACAGGAATTACTCCGCTATAAGATAGAGATTCGAGCATATTATCTAAAAATCTCAATATGATTGCGAATGATATCACTTTTATTGCGATGTTAGTCTTCGTTTTATAACGATTTATTGGAAAACAGATAATAGCAGCAATAAGAGAAAACAAAATGAAATTTGCGCAATTAGCCAGAAGTTTGTGCAGCTCCAATTCATATGATCCCAGCAAAACTTTATCATATTCTTGAATGCTGTATATTTTATATAGTTGATAAATATTATGATTTTTCGGCGGCTTTGCGAGAATTTTAATCAAATTATATGAAATGTTGTTCAATAACAACATTTTTTCTACATGTTGTATATTATTGATTTTATTTTGATTTATTATAGTAACACCGTAAAGAGTCCACATTTTATCTTCTATAATTGCTTGTTTTGCAAAAATTCGTTCGTTTGTCTTTATATTAAAAACATATAATCCCTCAATCATTTTATTTGAAAATTTTTTAATAAATATTATTTTATTTTCTTTTTTATAATCTATCCAAATATTCTCATTAACATTGTTTTTTACAATATCTGAAGAAACATTTTTATTGTAATAATTCTCTGATATTTTCCCCACAGGTTGGACAATAAACAACCAAATTAATGCGATAAAAAACGCGAAGCTTACAAATGGATATAAAATCTGCTGTGGAGACTTTCCCGTGGATTTCAGTATTGTTATTTGATTGGAACGACATAAATTCCATAGACTAAATGTAGCTGTAATAAAATAAATATAATGTAAAATTTCAAAAAAAGTTATCGGCACTCTGAGAAAGGAAAGTTTAATAGCAAATGCCGTTTCATCAACAGAAGAAATAGGAAATTTTCTTGTGACCTCTGCAAAATCAAACAAAAAAATCAAACAAAAAACGAAAAATGATACAAATATCATCGCCTTTAATTGCATATTAAATATATATTTGAATAATGTTCTATTCATTTCACAATCTATATTCTATCTTTTTTCACATAAATTAATGTGGTAAATAAAAAAATCAAAGATCCTAACAAAATGTAGCTTATCTTTACAAAAAGCAAATCTTTTGCTGACGCGTTGGTAATCCAAAAATATGTTCCCTGAAAAAAAACTATCAAAACTATTAGAACAGTCATTCTGAAATAAGACTTCTTTCTTCTATGAGGTGCAAGCAATATGATAAAAAACGTCATCAAAGAAAAAACGAAAGCTAAAATAGGAGATGTTATTTTCTGATGAAAAAGCGCTCTCTGAGCTACATTCATAGATTTATCTCCAGTATTTTCACGCAATAACTCATGCATAAATTTTTCATTTGGCTGAGGAGTTTTTCTTACATCTCCTAATACTTCCCTTAAATCATATCGGTAAGTTTTAAAATTTGTTATGGAATTTGTTTGCGAAACATTATCTATTTCGATTCTTTCTCCCTCTGTGAGATACAATATACTATTTTTTATAACGCCGTTTTTTGCAAAGTAACTATATGACTTATTGATATTTCTTAAATCCATAATGAATATATTTTTAAAGCAAAAATCACCAATATATTCCTGCGCATATACTGAAAACCCATTTATAGAAAAAAGCGGTCCTTCACTTTCCGGCGGATTGATATTATTTTTTATTTCGAATTCCATTTCTCTGAATTTTCCCCATGATTTTGGAGAAATATATGCGTTGCTAACATATAAATAACACATAGTAATTGATACCAATGCTATTAGTGGAGATAACAACTTCGTAGGGGGCATTCCTGAAGACTGCATCGCAGTTAATTGATGGGATTCCACAAATCTATGAAAAACAAACGCCGAAGATATCGCCAAAGATATCGGCAATATAACAGCGACAATATCAACAGCAAGATATGAAGAAAATTTAAAAAATTTAGCAAGGCTGATATTATTTTTATTTAGTAAATTCAAATATTTAGATGATTGCACTATCCATGCACAAAACGTTAAAGCAATAGTTGAATAAAAAGTAGTTCTGAAAATCCGAAAAAATATTACGCTGACTAAACTTTGCAATATACAATACCTTATTATCTATTATAAAAATCTTCTTTATGCAAGTGAGTATATATTTCATTACGTTTGATTTCTATTTTTTTTCGTAGTATTTTGATGCTTGTATAGACAATCACATTTTGGAGTGTTATTTGAAGCGTTTTTTATATATATTTTTTTTCTCTATATTGACAATATTATCATATAATGTTTCCGGCAAGGACAGAGCAGAAAAAACGTCCTCTGCAAACCTAAAGGTGTACGATGGAATAGTCGCAATCGTAAATGGAGATATAATTACTGCAGAAGATTTAGAAAACAGACTTCATCTCGCATTATTCTCCATAGGCGGAAATACAGATAACGAGCAAAAAAACAAAATAAAAAAAGAAGTTTTGAAGGAAATGATCCAAGAAAAACTTAAAAAGCAATGTACAAAAAAATTCAGTCCAAAAAATGGTTGGATATCAGATAAAGATGTGAAAAATTCATTAGTAGACATTGCAAAACGGAATCATTTAAGTACATCAGATTTTTTGAAACTCCTTAAAAGCAAAAACATCAAAAGAGGCGATTTAGAAGAGCAAATATTCGTTAATTCATCTTGGATAGAATATATACGCGCCAGATATAGCAAAAGCGTTAATGTTTCCGAATTTGAACTCAGCAGAACAGCATCTGAAATAAAAGAAAAACTTACACAAGAATCATTTTATGTATGCAGAATGTTTTTTCCTGTAGCGCATGCATCGCAAGAAAATTCTATATTAACCCACGTATCTAATTTAAATAATATGCTTCTTCGTGGAGCAGATTTTGCAAGTATTGCTCGACAATTTTCCAAAAGTGCTGATGCAAATAATGGCGGAGAAATGGGATGGATTTTTCAAGGGCAGCTTTCTGATATAGAATTTGCAGCCTTAAAAACTATGGAAATCGGATCTCATAAAATAGTTAAAACAAATCAAGGATATGTGATCTTATTTCTTCGAGACAAAAAAGAAGCGGGATTTAGAAGCTACACAGATATAAAATTCGCTCAAGTCGCGGTTTCATTTGGACAAGAAAAACCGTCTGACGAAAGCTTTAAGCAACTTATGTCATACCTTTCAGAGATGAAAAAAACTTCAAAGAATTGCCATGAATTTATGCAGAAAGCAAAAGAGTCGGGTTTTATCGGAGTTTCTGATATCACATCCGGAACAATTGAAAATATGCATCCAAAATTTAGGGCAATGTTAGCGAAAGTACCTGCTGGCAGCACTAGTGACCCTATAGTAACAGACTCAGGTGTAGCAATGTTTTGTATCTTGGATAAAAAAATTCATACAATAAAAGAACCCACGCGTGAAGAAATAAAAATGCAAAAAACCAATGAACGTTTGAGTTTGTTGGCATCAAGAGAGATGCAAGAACTGACACGAAAATCATATATAAAAGTTGATAAAAAATTTGGCACTGCCGCTGAGTTTGCGCAATAGAAAATATGTATTCTGCAAAAAAAATATTTGAGAGATTTTATAATAAAGCATCAAAAAAATTCGGGCAAAATTTTCTTTTCGATGAAAATATTAATCGGAAAATTGTTTCTGCCGCTGGTGATTTATCTGGAAAAATTGTTGTTGAAATTGGCCCTGGTCCTGGAGGGATAACGCTAGAAATATTAAAACAAAATATCAACAAACTTTTTATAATCGAATTCGATAAACACTGGTATAATGCATGGAATGATTTAAAATGTCATTTTGGCGCTAAATTAGAAGTTATAGAATGTGATGCATTGAGATTTAATCTAAAAAGTGTCTCGCCAAACGTTATTATTTCAAACTTACCGTATAACATATCCACTCAGCTTCTTTTTAAATGGCTTCCTGAATTCGATTTATATGAAAAGATGATTTTGATGTTTCAAAAAGAAGTTGCAGATCGGATATATGCCAATTCATGCACAAAAAGTTATGGAAAATTATCTGTTTTATGCCAATGGAAATCAAAGGTATCAAAAATATTTGAACTTGAGCCAGGTACATTTTATCCGCCGCCAAAAGTAAAATCCACAGTAGTAAAATTCGCGCCATTTCAACAAGAAGAAATAAGAGATATCGAATTTAAAAATATGTCTGATTTATTAACAAATGCCTTTGCTAATAGAAGAAAAACAGTAGCAAAATCGCTTGGAAAATTTTTTCAAGATCCCATTCGGGTATTAGAAGATTTTGGATACAATAAAAACACCAGAGCAGAAGAAATTTCTGTAAATGATTTTATCGAAATATGCTCTAAAATATGAGTATTTCACTATAATTTGCGTTGCCCGCACTTGATTTTTACCATCACCGAAGAACTTTTATCATGTGTTTTCTCGGAACTGGCAAAGCACTTGAAGAAATTGACGTCATGAAAACTGTTTTATCAAAAACAACTTGAACAACTTCTAGCGTTTTTTCTATTAAATAGCTTCTCCTAAAATATGTCTCAATAGCGCTACAACGCCTCGATTTGATTTTCTTTCCGTATAATCCAATAAAAAATATATTCGAAGAAATTAGGAGTAAGAAGAAAAAGAAATACAATTATGAAAAAATTTTTTATATTATCATATACATCAAGCTAACTCAGCCTTAATAATAACATCCACATTTTCGAAAATTTTTTTTACTTCTTCTTCTGCTGTTTTTGTAATTTTGTCGGCTTTATTCATCTCAATATTTTCAACAATAATTCTTGATTCCACGTATTTTTTCATTCCAGCAGATCTTGTTCTTAGAATTTTTATATCCTTTACACCTTCAACCGATAAAATCGCTTTGGTTATTTTTTCTTGTACTTTTCGCGGGAGAGCTTCGTCCATTAAATCTCGTAGAGCGTTCTTCATTATAATAAATGCATTGTAAAAAACATATATTCCCACTGTTAATCCGCACACCACATCTACATAAACGAAATATTTTGATAATAACAAAGAAATCATGATACAAATATTCATAAAAAAATCAGATAGATAATGCAATGAATCTCCCATTACAATCATTGACTCCGTTTTAGCAGAAACATATCTTTGAAAATATATAAGCTGATAAATCGCGATACATGAGACAATCATAACCGCAACACCAATCGCCGTATTAGCAACATGTCTTGGATTTAAAAAAATTTCATAAGCTTCTCTGCAGATTATAAATCCTGAATACATTATTATTAAGCATTGAAAGATTGCTACGATTCCTTCAACTTTTTCATGCCCAAAATTATGACCAACATCGTATTTTATAGAAGAAAATTTTAAAGCATGATATGCGGCAAAGGAAGTGAGCGCATCCAAACATGAATCATTAACGGATGCTTGCATAGAAATCGAAGATGTAGCTAGCCATGCAATTCCCTTTAATATCACCAAAAATATCGATGTACCCACAGCAAGCAAGATAGAACTTTTTGCAAGTTCGGTTTGCGAGTATTTATTGAAATATATGTCTAATACCTTATTAAGTGCTTTTATATCGAAAAACAAGATTACATCCCTAAATCAGTTTATTAAAAAGTACAAATACTTAAATCACATTATGTAGCAATCATCATCTTAATATACTAATACACTTTTTTAAGTATTCACATTTAATTTTTTATATTGTACTATCTGCCTGAAGAGTTTGATTTTGTTTCATTTGGCGGGATAGCTCAGCTGGTTAGAGCAGCGGAATCATAATCCGCGTGTCGGGGGTTCAAGTCCCTCTCCCGCTACCAGTTAAATTGCTAGAAATTAGGAAAATCAAGCTTTGTCTACTATGAAGCGCGACATATGACATCCATTCCAGCAGAGATCTTGTAAACCTCATGGTTGTTAAAAATCGTCGCAAATCATGATCTCTAAAACGGAAAAAGGACCTTAAAATCCCCAAAAATCCATCTCCACTCTCCGTTTTTGCGTGCTTAGAGATTTGCGGGACACGCGCTGTAATGCGGTGGAAACACTCGATATTTTTAGTCAACGGCGCTGTAGGCAAAATCAGTTTGGAGAGAAAACATGGTAAGCGAATGATATCAGAAAAAATTGCAGGGAAATCTGAGATATTTATAATATTTTTCAGTAGATTTGTGCTAAAAATGGCTAAAATTAGTTAGAACAGAGAGATGGCATGCGAAAGGGATGTAAACTTAAGGATTAAATTGATTTTATCTATAAATATCGTGTATAGCATTTATGCATTTTAGCGCTGATAGATTTTTATCTTTTACTTCCAACATGATATCCAAGTCTAAATGAGATATTCTCTTATAAAATTCAATAAACTTATCAATATCTATTGTTGCTGAATGAGCGCCTGATTTTCCATCAATCTTTTGCTGTGAATAGTGGATTTTTTGTCTTCCATCCGTACGTTTCCAAGTTTCTCCAGCTTTATTAATCCAGTATAAGAGATCCTTGTTATCAGCTTTTGGAGATAATAATTCATGATGAAAAACATCGAAAATTGCTGGAATATGTAATTTCATACATATAGCTATTACATCTTCTATATTGTAATTTTTTTCATCATTTTCTAATGCAAGGCGCTTCTTTATGTTTTGTGGTAATAGTAGAAATTTCTGAATAAACCTCGATATAGAAGCTTTTTTGTCTCCATAAACTCCTCCCACATGAAGAACCATTTTTGATGAATAATCTACTTCTAAAAAATCTAACAAATCAGCATGCCAAATAAGATCCCTTATCGACTGCTCAACAACATTATTATATGGAGAATTCAGAATTGTATATTGTCCTGGATGCATCGATACTCTTAATTCAACCTGTTTTATCATTTTTCCGATTTTTATAAGTTGAGACGAAAAATATCTTCTCCAATCAAAAATAACGTCTTTATGAGAGGCAAATGGAACAATATCAGATCCGATACGCATGAGTTTTATTTGATGTTTTGCGCAATAATCAACCATACGCTCTAAACAAGATAAATTATGGTCACATATTGCTTCTAGATTATCTAAATTTGCATTGCGTAATATACAAGTACGCACCTTAATATATGGTTCGCCTACTATTTTACATGCAAAGCCTATTTTGACCATGATATACAATATCCAATGACTATAGGATAACACGATCTATGAGGTAGAGCATCTAATATTTTCAATCTATATTGCTTATATTTCTGCTTATCTATGATACATATAATATGTTACAGTTATCTTTTATCAATGACCTTGATAAGATGCCATCCGAATTGTGTTTTCACGGGAGCAGATACATTTCCTTTTGCAGTTGAAAAAGCTGCTTCTTCAAATTCTTTCACCATTGCGCCGCGTCCGAAATAACCTAAATCACCACCTTTTGACCCTGAAGGACATTTCGATGACTTTTTGGCAGCCTCTTCAAAAGAAATCTTTCCATCATTTATTTTTTGTAGAATTTCGTTCGCCTGAGACTCGGTTTCTACTAAAATGTGCTCCGCACGAACTTCTGTGCATTGTTGATTTTGTTTTTCTGTCATATCGCTACCGCTACTTTCTAATGTTGCAAATCCAAAAAATGGAAACAATAGAATATATAAAGCGGATTTAATTTTACTATTTCTCATCTTTCTTACCTGTATCTTATTACCAAGAGAATAGCCAAAGGAAAGTTAAAAAGCAATTTAATGTAAGACTATTTTAGATATCCCCCAAATTGGATCAACACAAAGTAATATGTTGGGCGAATATTTTTAGCTTTTTATCTATTTCCTTCCAGTTTTTAAGTTTAGATTCCAGCAGTTCATAAAATTTCTTTTGATGGTTCTTTTCATATGTATGACACAGTTCGTGAATAATTATGTAATCAATACACTCCCGAGAAGTTTTTATCAAATGCGTGTTCAGAGTAATGATATGCTTATGATAATTTTCCCACTGACGTTTCATCCTTTTGATGCGCAATTCGGGTACTTTCATTTTGCTGAAGAATTTTACCATTTCTTTCAGACGCTCGGAAAAAACATGCTTAGCCTGTCGGAGATACCAGATATCCAACATTATCTGTATATCCTGCGCATCAAGAGGATTCTTCGAGCATATCGTTATTTCAGAATCTGTTTTTCCAATGCTTCTTCGCTTGTTGTTATCAACTAAAAGTTTATATTCCTTTCCTAAAAACCACAAAGATCCTCCATTCTCGTAAGAATTTTCTGATTTTTCGAGTCTTTTTGCTTCATTCTCTGCTTTGCTTTTATTAGGCGTTTTATAATTAATGTAGATTTCTTTTTAACAAAATCTTCAATATCTTTTGTCGAAAAACGTATAGGAGTCTTAATTATCAATTAGTTATCAATATGAATTGAAACGGAAATGGTTTTGCGATTCTCATGTATAACTTTATAAGAAAAATCGATATCACCAAGTGTAATAGAGTAAAATTCTGTATCTAACTGATATGACTTTAGTTTGCATAGCGCAATTTACTCTCAGCTTATAAGATCTTATTTAAATATCATCTGGATTAATTGTTTTATTTCCTTTTATCCATCCACATTGGCACAATTCTCCTGTTTGAAGGGCATCCAACACACGAAGAACTTCTTGTGGATTTCGACCAACATTCATATCTGTAACCATAACAAATCTGATAATATTTTCAGGATCAATTATGAACAGCGCTCTTTGAGAAACTCCTGTGTTCTTATCTAAAATACCAAGCTCTGACGATAATTCTCTCTTTACATCAGATAACAAAGAAAACGGAAGATTATGCAGTTCTGGCTTATACTTTCTCCATGCCCAATGAACAAACTCACTGTCTACGCTGCATCCTAGAATCTGCGCATTCCTTTGCTTAAATTCATCGTACATATTCGCAAATGCAATAACTTCTGTTGGACATACAAAGGTAAAATCTTTTGGGTAAAAGAAAATCAATTTCCATTTATTTGCGTAAGTTGATTCTGTAATGGTTTTAAAAGCGTTATCCGTATTGAGCTCTTCGAAAGGCAAATCTGAGATTGCAAGTAAATTAAAATTTGGAAAACAATCAGCAATCGCAAAAGAATTAATTCCGGAATTTGTACGAGGGTTGCATAACAGGACATCCGTACTTTGCGAATACCTTACAAGCGAAAATATTCATGTGTTGTAGGATAAGGTTTTGATAATAGAAGCGAACGAGAAAATGCAAGCAATTCAGAAAGAAGAGCTTCCAAGTGTTTATGTTGATAGAATTATCGAGTTACATAATTCTGATATGTGGAAAGAATCTACATTACAGAAAGAGCAACAAAATGAGCACTACCAACAGATCGATAAAACAAAAGAAGTTGAAATGAGTGTTTGGTTACATATCGCATATTCGAATCCAAATATTCTCGCTATAATATAGTTAATATTAGAAGCAGCTGTCATTACCTAATATGGATAGTTATTTTAAAGTGAGGTTGTAACAAAGAATCTGACGGCATTTCTTAGTCTCAAAACTACCAATTAATATTTTTATCCTCTTCTCCAAGATGTAATTTTCTCTCCAAAAACATAGAGATTCTCCAATCGAAGGGGGTCAGGAGATTTTTCGCACCTCCGCTCTGAATGCTCTATACTTGAGATATTTTCAGGCTTTTTACCAAAAGTGGAACAACATTGGTTTAGAGAAACGCTTACTGGTTAGCGGATGTCCTTCCATGATATACTAATGCGTTGAAATATAAGGAATTTCTAAAAATCGAAAATCGGTCACAGAAATACGATATTTTCATAAAACATAATGGAATCATGAGTTTTTAGCAAAAACACAACCCGAGCCGTCGGTTCGACTTCTTTCCGCTTTGTTGTGGCAAAATGATGGTTTTGACTAAAATTTATTGGTTGATGATAGGGTTTAGAATTTTATTGTTGTTGCAAACATTGGGAAAGTATATACTTATAGTTGTATAAAACGTATGGAGCTCGAATATGAAAATTATAAAATATTTTGGTAGTTTCTTGATATTGCTGATTTTAAACTGTGAAGCAATGCGAAGTAATACTAGTCTTTTTTCTGATTATTTAGCCACTATTCAAAAAATGAGGTCTATGCATAAAAATCAATTAGAAGCATTAACAGAGTCCAGGTTATATAGACATATGAATTTTGCTACAGAATCACGTACTGAATATGTCAGGCGCAAATCTTATAGTGACGTTCTTCCATATACAAACAAAAGCGGTACATTTACTGGAGAAGAAGCAATAATAGAAGAATGGAAGGATAATTGTCCTGGATTGCTTTGGAGACAAGGAGATTGTGAATTACATCATATAATTCCGCGTGGCTACGGTGGACAAAATGTATGGTGGAATATTTTTCCACTAACATTTAAAAATCACAGAAAAAAGGGAGAAGGTATACATAGTTCAGATGAATATAAGGTATTATTTCCTAAGGTCACAGGAAAAGAAGAGTAATGCCAATAATGAACTAGAAAAACTGGAAATTCTATAAAAATTAAAGTATTGTAGAGGCAACTTGTTTGTTTGGCAATTTCACGTGTGAAAAATATTTATAATGTATTAAGTAATATTTAGTATATTACACTAGTAGTATGTGTAATGAATTTACACCTTATGGTAGTTTAGTTAAAATTTAGAAAGTGTTCACATTATGAAATATATTCGAAATTTTTTAATACTTTTTGCGACCATTGTAAATGGTAATACGTTCTGTATGGAACCTCAAGAAATTGCTTCTCATTTTATAGCTCAAGATAGTAGAACAATGGAAATTCCATTAAATGGTGCCTTTGGAACATTTTTATCTGAAGCTCCAGTGGTTCAATATACAGCATTTGGTGGAGGAACGGTTAACCAATACAGGTTAACGATTGTTCCGCAGGCTTTGGAACAATTACCTGAGAATTTTCAATTTAGTGTAGCGGAGTTAGGATTTCACAATCTTTTACATAACGGAGGAGCAGACGCTCTTTTTTTAACATTTATAAATGATTTAAAATCAGCAGGTGCACGTTATTTTGTTCCTCATGGTTTTGAAGCCCAAATAGGTACAATTTTTAAAGAATCAAATTGGCTTGATTAGTAGAGCTGCTGCATTACCAGCAGAGCTTCTTGGCGATCAAGATACTAGGCAATCAGAATTAATCTCTTCTTTGAGGTGTATTTTAAGGTTTGCAGGTGACTTACAAAAAATACATAGTAAGACTTATTGTATCGCTGGTATAAATTTAGTTTTTTCTACAGAAGCAGCTCCAGACGTGATGAGAGAACACTTTTTCACTTTGCCTTATGTTTTTGTTAGTGATGGCATGGATCAATGCATTGTTGCATCTATGGAGAGATTTTTTCTAGACAATCATGGTTTGGATGAAAATCCTTATTTGGGAGTTATTAGAAATGTAGATTATTATGCTAGAGACTTACTTGATACGGTAGACACTATTTCACGTGTACGTGATAGTATGAGATTTGTAGCAGAACATCCAGTACGACAGGCAATTATTACAGAATCTGAACAACCGATGGCTCCAATACAAATAGGAAAATTTGCGCATGCTGAGCAGAAATCCTTAGATAAGCTAGCTTTACTATTACCATATTTTATTAAAATAAAAAACGCTGCCCCACATAACGCAAGAGTTATACATGGAGCTAGAATTCATATGTTAGTTAATAATGATAGCTGTAGTCGATGTGATGCTGCGATAAAAGCAGCAACTGAACTGGATGGCTGATTAATAAGAACATTACGTGCTAAAATAGAGGAAGTTAGGGCATACACAGTGGGTCCGCTGTTGATTGATTCACATGAAGGGTTGCGGGTCTCTGCTGTAGTGTCTTCTTTTGCTCCATATAATACCGGCGAACCGCTAGAAGGATTAGGTGATTCTCTGTTTTACAGCCGAGGCGGAACATGTAAGCACGTAACTGCTACAGGCAGATGGACAAAAGAAGCTAATACTACTAATGGAGCTATTTTAAAACTCTATAGAGAATGATGAGGTGTTATTATGAAAAAAATTTTTATATCAATGATGGTGTTTGCGATGTTTGATAGTTGTGTTTGTATGAGGCAATCTATGGAAGAATCAGAAAGACTTGCTAGGATTGAGCGTCTTCATATGGATACAGCTCTTGGACAGAGTGGTGTCGACAGCGAGCTGTTTTCTTTAACCAAGGAATTTAAAAATAGGACGGAAGAATGTTTTTATACCCCAAGAATGTTATATGTTGAACTGGTTTTATCAGGTTTTGACAGGGAAAAGATAGAAGTGTTATCGGAGGCCATTGATATTCTTATTGAAATGGTGAAAAAAATGGATATTATGCCCTCTAATCCATTACTATCACAAAGAATTACATGGAGCAGTTTTGGGTTGAGAGACACTTTAACGGGAGATCTGATGCAAATTCGAACCGACCATAGGCTAGGGAAAAATGTTGCGAAAAAAGAAGCTCTGTTTAAAAGAGAGTTGATTGATGTTTTAATGGGCAGAATTACGACTGTTGATGAGTTGATTGATAGCGAGAGTGGATCTTCTGATGAAGATAGTAACTAGTATGTTGGCTTTAGAAACCTTGTACATTTACGGTTGACGCACAGGTTTGCAGTCTTTTGAGGCATTCTTGTAGATTATTGTACTAAGCAAAGAACCATGATTCCTGCTCATTTCAGCATAACGGAGATTTGTAGTTTGTAATTTTCTGCACGCTCAAGCGCTTCGGCACGTAGCCATCAATTATCTCCTTCTTTATCCTTGAGCTGAGGTTACTGAGAGAAATTATGGACCGTAAATCAGGATATCCTTTCGATGCAAAGAGAGTGGAGTTGTTTCATTATATAGGGATATCGAGGCAATATCTCCAAATATTCGCTATAACGTCAAACTAAATAAAATTCGTTGTATTTTTACGAAGCATACTTTTCTAATTTTATTGAAGAGACAGAATTTTCAATAGACGAAGTCAGAAATATAGTATTTGAAAATTATATTCCGATTACTCGTTTTGAAGATGCTCACGGCATACTAGGAACGTTCAAAGTGGTTTCTAACGGTATGTTAATGTCGATTCGATACAAAAGTTTCGAATATTTCCTAGAAAATTTACAGCAAAGACCCTCGATAGTTATGAGTTGGAAAAAAGATAATTTTCCTGGCGAATTTAAAAAAATACAAAATCAAGCTGGTTCCACTATTTTTGTAAGTCTAGAAAACGTTGTGGGAACTTTAAGGCAAGGGTTTGAGATTTATCAAAAAATAGATACGGCATTTGGTAGAGCAGTATTCATGATGTTTATGATTTCAGAAGTTCACCCGTTTTATGATGGCAACGGTCGTGTAGGAAGGATAATGATGAATACAGAGTTAGTAGCAAATAGAGAGCAGCGTATTATCATATCTATAATCTACAGAAACAATTATTTATCAGCATTGAGAGCTTTAACCAATTCAGGATATACAGAAGCTCTTTTTAAAACTTTGGATTTCGCTCAAAAATATACGAATTCCATTGATTGGTCTAGTTTTCAAGACGCGACCGAAACACTACAAAAAACAAAAGCATTCCTAAATCCAAATGAAGCTGATGAAAACGCTATTAGATTAAAATTGCCAAAAGATGCTAATTAATCTCGACTTTTTGTTTGTCAATTCTACTTACGCATTTGCTCCAAATTCGTCAAAATTTACTGGAGTAGCGAGAGACCCAGAAACAGTTTGGAAAACGATACCCTCTTGTAATATCTACCGCTACCAACTCAATGAAACCCTGACGTAGTTTGGAACTTTCGATTTCTCCATTATTGCAGACGTTCCAATGTCATGTAAGCCTGGAATTTTGTTTTCTGTAATTGATTTATTACCAATAAATTGCCTCAATTTTTTTATCCAATGCGCTGCGTCATAATTGCGTCATAATGAAAACTATCTTTTTTCCGTCGGATCTATAACTTACCTTTAATCTTGTCATGTTGCTAATGATCTAACACAGTGGCACCACTACTTGATCCAGCACGATATTTTCTTCTACTTTGTTCTCTACAATGACTAGAACCAATTACAAGCACTAGCATTACGACTGCAAATCAGGAATTTCGCAAATCCCCTTCATTCGACCAAACAATTTATTATCTAACATCAATATTAATAAAGTCGTTAATTTTTGTAGAGATATACAAATGTTTTATATTAGGATCAGTGTGAAACCGTAACTGACAGCTGTCCGATATTTATAAACGAAAATCCCCCTAAAACACATTAACTCCTCTGTAGTCAAATTTATGTTCGGTAATTGTAATGTTATCAACTGAGAATTTCTTGATCTGTAATTTTGTCAAATTCTTAAAAATCACACCTATCACACAGGCGCAATAAAGCTATTTATTTCTATTCTAGTTTAGCACATTTTTTTAATTACTAATGAGTTATGCATTTTAAAGAAGCGACTACTTAAGCAGTTTTTTAATAATTAACTATATTTCTTTGTATTTTAGATTCTATATAATCCTCTATATCACTCGATTTCCAAAGATTTCGAGAACCTATTTTCACACGTGGCGGCAATCGATTTTCTCTTATCCATCGCTGTAGCGTATCGCGCGAAATTCTTAATTTTGACATAACTTCCTTAGCAGTCAAAAGGTCCGATTTTTGTATCATTTACCCTCACACAATACTAACAAGTACTTAATAATAATATGTAATACGTTTTTTTAAAATATGTATTGTTTTATGGATATGTGTATTTTATTATATTATAAAATATTAATAAATATTTATATGTAATAAAAAATATCCATATAAATATGAAAAAATGTAATTTTTTATATTTATTACTATTCTTAAGTAAAGTAAGAATTACAAATGAACGCTTTAAGATTTTCCTTTATAAATACAATTAGTTAATAATAAGTATATCACCAATTCCAAAAGATAAAAATGACTATAATTTTTATGCAAGCACTTTCAACTTAAGGTTTGTAAATCGTTTTAAGTTTATAAATTGTTCGAGCTACATTTTTAGAACATTTAGAATTGGTATGCATGAACTAGTATAATATTATTAATACAGCTCATTGTTGTGTTTTTAAAATACATGAGATATCGCGGCGATTTAACAAATACTAAAGGAAAAATAATAGTAATCACTGTAAGCATTAAATAATAACTCTTATAATGACTGCTCATACCATGATTCTTATTAAGCGATTCTAATTTTCATGAATATCGGTTTTTAAATATCACCAACTTCATTGACAAATAATAAATATACATTCTCAATTTCATATTCGTAAAAGAACACTTTTTGCACAAGCAAAAAAAGTATTGAAGTGTATTAATTTATATTATAAGCTATTTTTGAGATGCATTAATTAATCAGTTTTAACTGTGAGAAAAAAATTTTCACGCACAGTCTGATTAACGATCATCTTCTAATTATAATATTTTATAGGAGTAATTATGAAAAAATTTATGTCGATATTAATACTAGTTTGTATGGGTTTTTATAGCCATTTGAGCGCTATGAATCATCAGAAGAGCGCCATGACACTTCCGAATCCCGGTGACATGCAAAAGGCACCAAATAAGCATCCCTTATTTTCATCGCCTGATACTCCAAGTAAAAGTTCCCCACCTAATAAGCAACAACAACTAATTGAAATTAAATTTCCACAAACCAAAATTGAAGAGATTTTAGAAACGTTGAAAAAGCCAGAATGTCCCCAGTATCGTTTGACTATAGATGGTAACTTTATTTTATCTAATTTTGAGACGATGCCTAGAGAAAAATTTAAACTTCTCATGAACAGTATTTTTACTATTCCACCTGAAAATATATGCTCACTTTGGGTTTTGCACGCACACATTTTTACTAATGAGCCCTTAGAGATGATAGCGGAGTTTATGATTCACTTTACAAATCTTGAAAGAATACATATAACTCATACAAACGTTTTAAAAGAAAAAAAATTAAAGTTTGAACAACTTAAAAAGATTTCTACTCAAAAACTAGAGCTAATAGACATATCTTATTGCTTCAAAACGGATTTCCAAAAAAGAAAAGAGACACAAAAAGATACGATAATAAATTTAAATTTGCACAAGTTTTTTTACTATCTGTTAAAAAATTCTCCTAATATTAGAGATATAAGTTATTGCAATAACGAACTATATGATGATCAAGCTGTTTCCATCATTGGTCTTTTAACACCTTTAGCTTCACTAGAATATATTAATTTTTCTGGAAATAAATTAACTAGATCAAGCCTTAAAGCGGTTTTTACAATACTCAACAAAAAGGCTAGTACTCATTCTCTAACAGTTGATCTTTCTTATAATTCCGCGCTTTTTTTAGCGCCAACAAAGCCTACTGAGCGGTTTTTTCATGATTATTATTTTTTAATACAAAAGCTAAAACAATTACCAAAAGGCTTCTTAGGAGAATTAAATTTAACAGGAATTCGCTTTCCAGATGAAACTACTGCAAGATTATGCGCAAAAGAATTATTACAAGAAGCTAATATGCCAGATAACCTCCCAGAAAGTTTTCAAGTTCAACTCAAAAATATAGCAAAAGAAAAAGGAGTTAAATTAATAACTGACCAACTGGGTGAAACATCAGCATTGGGTAAAAAATAATTTTTTATTTAATTGTGTTTTCTACTAGAGACATTTGCGGGATTTTTATCAAAAGTTATACAATGTTAGTTTTGAGAAACGCTTGCTGGGTAGCGAATATCCCTCAAAAACAGAGCTTTAGTTGCGGTAACATATTGAAACAAAGAAACACTTAAAAGTGGAAATAGGGTATAGAAATTCGTTGTAATTCTGACTTTTTTGAAAATGTAAAAAACTCAAAAAAGTCAGATAAAGTTTCAAAAAAGATAAAGCCTCTAAAATTAAAGACTATAAAACAGAAAAAATGCATTCAACAATTAGAGATATTGAAGAATGGCTCTACTATGACAGCGATGACATAACAAAAAATATCGCTATATGAATCTAATAATAAGCTAAGTTTTATTAATCGAGATTTGATCTAAGCGTCGAATACATTTTTATGTATATGCCAATTAATTAGGTTTATTAATTGCTACGCCTTTGCACTCATTAAAAATTTACATGGAAGTTTTCTATAACAATATTTCCAGTATATGACTATTATGTACACATAATCCGTTATATCTCAGAATTATAAATATAGTCTTCTATAATTATGATAATCTTCCAATAGCCCGCAATAAAGCAAAATATGCCTTTATTAAATCGTGTTCTGCATGTGATAAGTCTACTTTGGTATCCAGCAATTCTTGCTCAGCATTAAGCACATCTAGAGTGGTTCTAGATCCATTAATAGACTCATCTTTTACACCATCTAAGGCTTTTTTATTGGCGTTTACTTGTAGTTTAACGCTTATTATTTCTGATCTATTTCTTTGTATTTCATTCCATGAATATCTAACTGCTTCCAATATCTCTCTCTTTGTGTTTTCTAGATCATTTATATACATTAATACCTGATGATTTGCTTCTTGCGCCTTATAACCTGACACTCCACCCTCATATACAGGAACAGTAACAGTCAGCTCTGCTTGGCACTTGCTTAATCTATTTAACATCATATCTTTTTTTTGATGAATGGCTGAAACACTGACATCTACCTTAGGCATTAATCCGCTTTTTGCTAAAACCACACTTTCCTCTGCTATTTTTTTTAAATACATCAGCTGTTTTAGTTTTGGATGATTACTAATAGCAATGTTTTCAGCTTCCTCTAAAGAATATGGCATAAACTTTTCTATTTTTGATGTATCCAATGATTTTAATTTTTTCGGCATCCTTCCAACAATTCTATAAAAACGTTCACAAATATTCTTATATGTTATTTCTGAGAAAATAAGTTGAGAATCAGCTCTTGATAATCTTGCTTCCGATTGCGCTATATCAGTTGATGTTCCTCTACCTAATGACACTCTATCTTTACATTCTCTATAGTGCGCCTGCATTATGAATTTATTATTCTTTTTTAAATCCAGTATTTTTATGGAATTAAGATAGCTTAAATAAACTTCTATTGCCTGCATGCATATAGATTGTTCTTCATCTTTTAATGCATATGATTCAGCCAATTTTTTATTTTTAGCTATTTTAATATTACTTTCTGTCTTTCCTCCTTCATACAAATTTATATTAGCTTTTATGCCAATACGATGAGGTGCAACATCTTCTGTATATGAATTTGGAACAAACGTGGATTTATAATTTCTATGTTCTGTCCCAACTCCGCCATATATATCAATTCTTGGTAAATAACCGCTATAAGCCTGTTTTTCCAACATTTCTATGGATCTCAGCTGTTCTCTTTTAGCAAGTATTTTGGGATTATGTCTAAAAACAAGCGCTATAACCTCTTCCAAAGTACCTTCATCTATCTGATTTTCTTTTGTTACTTTGTGACTTGTTGGCACTTTATCTTCTGCCACGAGATTGATAGGGATAAAAATTAACATCAGAGTTATTATAATTTTCATTGTTATTCTCCTAATTTAGAGTAGCCTTAAACCTTTTTACCGCAAAAACCGATGTAATAATTCCAAATATTAATATTGCAAGTGCTTGATATAGAAAGTTGTACAAATCGCTTCCCTTCAATAAAATATTTCTAGCCAAAGACGTATAATGGGACAGAGGCAGCGCATAAGAAATACATCTTAAAAATGGTAGCATATTTTCAATCGCTCCCATGCCGCCGGAAAGCATCAATGACAGAAATAAAAATATCATCATTCCTAACATAGCCTGTTGCTGAGTTTTACAAAATGTCGAGAGAAGCACTCCGAAAATAGAGATCGCGAACGCGAAAACGAAAAATAAAATTGTAAATTGAGCAAAGCTTCCTCTAAATGGGACTCCAAATACAATCATGCCGAATATCAAAATAGTGATTAAATTAACAAATCCAATTCCAATATACGGAATCATTTTTCCGAGAATTATATGATAGTTTTTTATAGGAGCGGAAATAAGAGTTTCTATAGTTCCCGTTTCTTTTTCTTTTGTTATGGATATGCATGTTAAGCTCAATATCGAAGCAGTTACTATCACAACAATCAAAAAAGGAAATAAGAAATATGTTGAATTCATCTCAGGATTAAAAAGAATACGTCTTTCAAATGATATAGCGGAATGATTACTCATAGGGAGAAGCTTGCTATCCAATATCGATGAGGTGACTATTGCTTTTACATATGCTTCTATAGATTGCGCTTTGATTACATTTGTCGCATCTATGAGTACTTGTAATTTTGGCTCTTTATTCCCTACCGATTTGGTAAAACCGCCATCCGGAGCGATAATCGCTACATCAGCTTTTCCTGTTTGAATCGCTCTAAAAGCAGGTTCTTGTGTATGATCAGCTTTCTTAAACCATCCGGATGCAATAGATTTATTATATATGCTTTGCATGACGACATCATTTGCATTGCAATCCATCGCTAATTTTATATTTCTTGGTTCATTGTTTAAAGCAAAACTTATTAATACAGCCTGTACAAGCGGCATGATAAAAATAGCGACAACCATAATAGGATTGCGAAACATTTGTATAAGTTCTTTTTTTATGAATCCAAATAATCTCATTTTACTACTCCTAGTACGATAATTATGGCCTTTATTCTAACGTTTTTCTAAATTTGGAAATAGCTGCTGTCATGGCAACGATTCCTTGAAGAATCATGGCGGAAAACGGTAGAAGCAGATCAGTAAATGATGACGCTTTTAAAAACTCGCATCTGGTAATTTCCACGTACCAACGTGCTGGAAAAATCATCGTAAAATACTGCAATAAATTCGGCATATATTCCACGGGGTATATAAACCCTGATAAGAGAGCGGTTGGTAATAATCCTACCAGCATTGCAAGCTGTACAGCAATTTGCTGTTGTTTTGATGTAACAGAGATATATAATCCTATGGCAAGGTAATCCAAAATAAATATGAGAGTTGCTAAAAGTAATATCCATAGACTACCGGAAAACGGCACTCCGAAGAAAAATCTAGATGCAATATATACGATACAAAATCCGATCCATCCTAGCGCCGCGTATGGCAGTATTTTTCCTACTATAATTTCAGTAGATTCGATGGGAGTAGAAAGCAAAAGCTCCATTGAGCCTTGCTCATACTCTCTGCATATTGTAAGAGAAGTAAGCAAGATGGAAACTAAAGCAATTATTACCGCCGATAATCCTGGAATCGCAAACCATTTTGAATTTAATTCAGGATTAAACAATAACCTTATCTTGAGAAAATTATTTGGCATCTTTGTATTTGTTATTTTTGCAGCAGAAATCATGCTTATGTCGGAAATATAGCTATTAACTGCAGTTACAGATGAATTGTTCGCTCCATCAACTAATATCTGTGCCTTAGCTTGATTATTTGAAGATATTTTATTATCAAAATTAGGGGGTATAAATAAAACAGCCCTCGCTTTTTCTTTCAGAATTTCCTGAAATGCATCTTCTGTTGATTCCATAAAATAAGTTTTAAAATAATTAGAACTGTTAAATGATTGAATCAACTCAGCGGATTCTTTCGATTTATCGTGATCGACAACAACAGTAGATATATCTTTTAAATTAAATTCTACAGAATTTCCTAAAATAAGCACTATAAGTAATGGAACAATTAAAGCGAGGATAAGAGTAAATGGATCTCTCATTATATGCTTTGTTTCTTTTTGAAAAACCGATCTGCATCTATTTAAGCTAAAGCTCATCATCTATCTCCTTCAACAAGTTTTATAAAAACATCTTCTAAGGACGGAGACACTATGTTTAGCGAACAATATGGTTTTAGTTGTTCTACAATTTTTTTCTCGTCGAAATCACTCGAAATAATGGCGTGATAATGTAAGCCATATGGAGAAAACATCTCGAAAAAAGATTTTGCGTTTTCTTCTATATATTTCCTTGATTGGATATTATTTACTGTGATCAAATAAATATTTTTTTTATATGTATTTTTTTTTAAGTTTTCTGGAGTATCCAAGGTAATTAATTCCCCAGAACGCATAAGTGCTATTCTATCGCAATTTTCAGCCTCATCCATATAATGAGTTGTTACAAAAATAGTTTTTCTTGATTTAGCTAATTGTTTAATCAAAAACCAGAATCTGTCTCTTGCGGCCGGAGCTACCCCGGCGGTAGGTTCATCCAAAAATATTATTTTAGGATCATGCAAAAGTGATGCCGTGAGCGCAATTTCTTGTTTGATTCCCCCTGGGAGATCAGCAACTATTTGATTCGTATCGTTTTTGAAATCTATAAAATTCAATAATTTCGTTTTTCTTGCATGATAAGTGTTGTCGTCAATTTGCTTTAACGCTGCTGAAAATTGAAAATTTTCTTCTATTGTTAAATCGTCATATAAAGTAAATTTCTGAGACATATATCCCACTTTTCGTTTGATAATATCTTCCTTACCGGCTACAAATTTTACTCCATCAATAATTACTTCTCCGGAAGTAGCCGCTAACAATCCACATAAAACTCGAATAGTGGTGGTTTTTCCCGCACCATTAGCTCCTAAAAATCCAAAAATCTCTCCTTGATTTACAGAAAAACTAACGTTTTTTACTGCAAAAAAATCCCCAAATCTGACACATAGATCATCTACAACGACTATCTTTTCAGAACTTTTAGATGAAGATATATTATCCATAACGCTACCTATTCTTTTGTAAATTAGAACGTTTTATAAAAAATTGATCGAAATTTTCGACCTGTGCTTGATTTAACAAATTTCTAGGTTCCCCCTCGTCTAACACAATCCCATTTTCAATAAGATGTACACATCCGCATCTTTCAGCTTCATCCATATATGCGGTTGTCATAATTACCAGCACATTATTTTTTGATGCATCGTTCAAAATATCCCAAAACTCTCTTCGACTAATCGGATCAACTCCATTTGTTGGTTCATCCAGTAGAATTATTTTAGGAGACCTAAGAAGAGCGCACATTAGTCCGAGTTTTTTGTACATTCCGCCAGAAAGTTGACCGGCCGATCTGTCTTTAAATTTTCCAAGTCTGGTTATGGAGTATAAATTATTGGATCTCTCAAGATATTCTCGCTTGTTGATACCATATAAACTTGCAAAAAATTTCATATGCTCTTCTATAGATAAATCTGCATATAAACTCTGTTGTTGAGGCATATATGCTATATTTTTACGCATATCTTCGAATTCCATTTTTTTCTCATTGATAAAATAGGAAATTTCCCCTGAATCATTTTTCATAAGAGATATCATAACCCTGAGAAGAGTGGTTTTTCCCGCCCCAGCAGGCCCTATTATCCCATGCAAAACACCTTCAGAAAAATTTAAAGAAATATTATTTAGAGCTTTTATTGAACCGAAAGACTTGTTTACGCAAGATACTTTTATGGCAGCCAATTCATTCATAATAACTGTCCCTTTAGTAACCTTCAAAAGATGTTTCCAGTACCATACCTGATTTTAATATATGATCTTTATTGTTAAATCTAACCTTTATTCCATATACTAAACGAGTCCGTTCTTCTCTAGTTTGAATGTTTTTTGGAGTAAATTCTGCTTCTTCATTGATTTTTACTATCCTTCCCAAAAATACTTTCCCCGGCAATTCAGGCAGATAGCATTTAAGAATATCTCCAATTTTTAATTTATTTATTAAATTGTGCTCCACATAAAAATATGCCCAAATATTCTCAGTATTTGCTATAGATACAATATTGACTCCGGGAGCAACAAATTCTCCTTCTTCTTTAAATTTAGTTATTATCGTTCCGCTGATAGGAGATCTAATATCACACCACTTTAATATATAGGTCATTTTCTTTTTTTGCTCGCTCTATACGATCATGCTGCTCTCCAGAAGTATGTCCATTGTTCATGAGCTTAAGGGATCTTTCATATTCGTTATTTAGTTGTTTAGATGCTACCTTATATGCTTCATCATTTAGATGTACCAAATCTTGATCAGCTTGAACGTTATCTCCTTCTTCAAGGTCAAATGATTTAATGTCTGTCGCCACTTTGCTTGATAAAGTAATTTTTGTCGTTTCAAGAGTTCCAGAATATTTAAAATCATCTTTTGAATCTTTATTCCCAAAACAAAAAACAATTATTAAAATTGCTATAGCAAAAGTTATCCATATTAATATTTTTTTCATAACAGCTCCTTTTTTGTTAAACCGCGAAAAATAATACTTAACCTCTCGTGAGGCGCGTCTTCATAATTTTCTTCCGTTCCTGACATTGAGATTACTGAAGGATGAATACCACCTAAAATCAAAATCGCATATATTTCCAAAACAGGCAGAGTTGTATCGAAACATCCTTCTTTTTTACAATCATAAATCAAGTTTAAAATAATATTTTTTTCGGAAGCATCAATTAGTTTTCCAACTAGTTCTTTTTCCTTCAAAACCTCCAACCACATAGCAGATATTAAATTTTTTCTTTTTATGGAAAATCTCGCCAAACAAAGTAGGCAGTATTTTAACCTTGCCAACGAAGACGATAATCTCATTTTTTCTATGTCAATAGTTTGCAGAAACTCCTGGTACACAGACATGAAAAGTTCAAACAAAAACTCATTTTTAGATCCAAAATGATATGAAAACATCCCGGAATTTACGTTAGCTGTTTTACAGATATTACTTATCGTTAATTTATCTATCCCCCTTTCTATAATAATTTTTTTCCCTGCTGTTATCATTTTCTTATCTAAATTTTTTGAAGGCCTAGTCATTTCTTCCCTTAGTTTATGCTTAAATATATAATTATATGATTACATAATTATAAGATCATATAATTATTAAGAATGCAATACTGTTTTTTATTTTCTAACTTTTTTGCAAATAAAATATATTTTGAATTATTGGGATGAAGATTTACAATTTGTATTGTTAAAGTGCTTAAATTAGATAAAACAAATGCTACTTTATACCACTTAAGCAAAAAAGACTTATTCCTAAGTACTCTTATCTAGCAACTTTTTGACTGGCTTTGATATGCTGAGCGACCTGTCTTTAAACTCCACCTCTGCCTTTTCTGCATTAACGCCTTCAGAGAGAAAATGGTACGTAAACGACACACTAGAACGTTCGTTTAGGTAATAATTTTTCAGTTTTTTCTCCATTTACTTACTATCCCATATATAACATGTTATAGAAGCATATATGCGACAGTCACATATATAGCGAAATATAGCGAACAAAAATCCGTTTGGAGAAAAAAGCTTGTTATTAAGAGAAGTATGAATTATTACTACGACTATTAAGATTAATAAATACTTTTTGGAGCTCTGTAATTTTCAATGTGCTATTTTCGAAAATTTTTAATTAGCGATTTTTAGCATAAAAACACCAAAAACTATGAACATAATACCTATAATTTTTACTAAATTTATCGTATCTTGAAAAACTACAGCACCAAGAATAAATGTGCCAATTGCTCCTAATCCTGTCCAAACACAATATGCTGTACCTATAGAAATATTTTTTTGTGCCAAATATAGAAACACTCCGCTTAATGCCATCGAAATTACAGCTAACATAGTATATAAGATTTTTTGATGTGTTAAATGCGCCATTTTTAGACCAAATGGCCAACCTATTTCAAATAAAGAAGCCAATAGTAAATATATCCAGCTCAACTTAATACCCCATAGTAAAATATACTAATTTTATAATACAATTCTCTGTTAGAACAATATTATTAATAATTAGAACTCGTTATAATAAATTTTATATTTTATTTTGCGAACTTTTTACCTCTGTTCTACCTCTAATTTTCGAAATAAACTCAATAAATTACATATGGAGAAACTTAAAAGCAGAATATATTACGAAGTAGTACAGAGATAACCTAAAACATTTACGTCAACCATCAAATCTCAGTTATCCTGATATAAAGCGCGGGAGCTCTCATCATCATTAATGGTCCTCGTGTATGTCTGATATGTAATTATTTTTTGTGTTGTTTTTTATGCATTTATAATTTTTATTAACGAAAATAGTGGTATAATCATACAGTAGAGTGTTGACTTTTTATTCTTAAGAAAAGGAGGAAAAGATGTTTAAGAAGTTAGCTATAGCAATTACTTGTTTAAGTTGTTTATATGCATCAGCAAACCAAAGTCCTTTTGGTTTAAATATTGAAAAAACAAACATCAAAGACCTTCAAAGTGAAAGTATTAAGTTGCCCGCGATAAAATCTGAAAACTTACCCGGATATACTTGTACACATTTGAAGACAGAGATGTTTTCTTTAAATGATAATCACCCAAAAGCAGCTAAGGTTTTCTCAAATGCAGATGGAATCATCGAATCATTAATTCTTGAATATAGTACAAATAACACAAATGAGTTAATTTCTGACTTGGACAAGAAATATCCAAAAACATTTAGTAGAAAGACATTTTATGGAAGTTATGATATCGAATATAGGAATGGCAATTGTTTAATACGAGTAATTAAGCCGTTTGGAGGCAGTACATTACTTTTATATGGTACGATCAAATGGTTTCATGCCTACGATACATATTACAAGCAAGGAGCTGAAGTTAGAAAGAAAAGAAGAGAATTTGCAAGAACATCTTGTACTTTAACGTCCAACAGTGATGAAATTCTACTACAACATGAAAAAGCTTTTAATGAGAGTTTAAATCATCTCAAAGGACGTATCTTTAATCGTTTTTGGAATTTTAGTGATTTCAACGAATTTTTTGAAAATACAGAAAGCGCAACAATGTCAGATCAAAATTTAAAAACAGATAAGGATACCAAAGTAAAAAACTATAGATCAGAAAAAAGATATTCAAAAGTCGGAGATGTTGAAGAATGGCTTTATGATGACAATGGGAATGTAACGAAAATCAAAAAAACTCCTGAAGGTACAACTGTTACTCACGGAGATGAGAACAAAAAATCTGAAAAAGCCAAAGAGAAAAGCAATGAGGAATTACTCTATGGTAGACAGATAAAAGATGCTGGCTTGTAATACGTAATTCTATATCAAGATAAATTCATAAAGAGCTTGCGTTTCCAATAAAACTAATAAATATACAGGTTTAAGCAAGCTCTATTTAAAATCTGACTCATGTTTTAATGTATAATTTAATACTCACCTAGTTAAATATTATCAGCTAGATTGATAGCTTTACTACTTTTTATAAATCCACACTGACATAGTTCTCCGCTTTGGATGGTATTCAGAACACGAAGTATCTCTTGTGGATTTCTGCCGAGATTCATATCAGTAACCATAATGAATTTTTTGATATTTTCAGGATCAACAATAAACAATGCTCTTTGAAAACCTTCACATCTTTATTGAGAATACCAAGTTCTGAAGATAGTTCTCTTTTGAGATCTGATAGTATGCACCGACAGAAATCCTTATTATGCAGAGATTTTTGAGGAAAATATAGACGTAAAATCTTATAACGAAGTCTAAAATGTACTTGATGGAGTCCTATAATTTCCTGCTACGGCATTATCCTGCTCGATTACACAGAAAAACACTGCGTTATTCAAAATCAATTAAGATGCTCAGACTGTCTCTAATTTTACTTATTCATAAAAATCTCGCCATATCTTTATAGGACAATCCCATTTCGTCACTAAAATTTACTCTAGAATAAGTATATGTTATCATTCAAAGTCTGCATTGAAAGGTCAAACATGAACAAAGAATTATTGAATCTACTGAATAATCAAATAAACGAAGAGATGCATTCAGCTTTTATATACCTCAGCATGTCATTTCATTTTGAAGATTTGAATTATAGAGGTTTTGCGCATTGGATGCGTAAGCAATATACGGAAGAGATGGAACATGCTGATCGTTTTATAAAATATCTACAAGATTGCGGAAAAAAGCCTGTACTTAAAGCCATTGATGCACCAAATCAGAACTGGACATCTTTTTTGGAAATATTTGAAACTATTCTTAATCACGAAAAAAAGATAAGTAATATGATTAGGCATCTAAAAAAAATAGCTATAACATGCGAAGATTACGAAACACAAAACATGCTTAATTGGTTTATCAATGAGCAAATAGAAGAAGAAAGTCAATCTACGTATCTGCTAGAAAAATTCAAGAGAATTGCAAGTAATGAGGCTGGCATAATGGCGTTAGATAAAGAATGTGCCGCAAGGGCTGAATAAATATATATAAACCGCTTTCTATATTTGATGAACAATCCCAATAATTAGTTATTGTGTGCTTACTGTTCTGATATATGTAAGTATTATTTATATAATTAATCTATGTGTTTTTATATATAGATTTTTTGTATGACTCATCAAATATAGAAAGCGGTTTATGATACGCTATTGAGATTATTCTTATTTTCTTCTAAGCGACCTGTTTCACGCCGTCTTTCCTCTATAACATCATCAAGTCTTACCTTAGATTGTCCTTGATGATGTTATATTAGTGTACCTGCTTGTTGGATTTTTTCTTTACCATAATTTAGCTATATCTCTAGCCTTTGGTAATATATCAAATATCTCTAATTCAGAAATTCATCTCGTGAAGTATCGAATCATAAGTTAAAAAAACTATATAGAGCTCACTTCCCTACTTAACTTTACGGTCCTGTAAAAGCAGCATTATCCCCTGAAGAAAAAGGTAATGATGAATGAAACATCTTAAATAAAATGGTTTTACCCTCTTTTTTTATTTCAGATTCAAGCGATTTTTTTATGATAGCAAAAACTATTGTTCCAATACCAAGTCCCGACATTATGCCAGCAGATACACGCGGTGATAAGACATCCGGAAATGCTAAAACAAATGGAGAAAAAGCAGCGACTCCTAACTCGGTAACCCAACCACCAATATTAACAATTCTCCTTACTCCTCGCAAAAAATTCCAATAACGATGATGACTCCCTGAATCAAGTTTTTGTATTAATATTTCCCTTTTTTGCCAACAATTGAGAGTTTCAACATCAGATAATATATATCCAAAATCTCTTTTTCCTATTGCAGAACGAATATCATCAGACAATGTATCGTATATTTGATCGATGTTTCTGCTTTGTATAGTCAAAACACCACCCCTTTGCTGTTCACCTTCGTCTGCGATATCTTCCATTGCAAAGGTTATGAAACAAAATTGCATTAGCAAAAAAACAAATATATATCTAATATTTTTCATTTTTATTTTTTCCATTATTAAAAAAACATTGTATATTAATATTAATTAATAAAAGATTAATTTAGACAAATTAATTACAACACGCATACATTTTTTTCCAAGTATTTTAAATAAATTTTTGACAATCCTCTGTTTTTGTGATATACTGGGAAAATATATACAACAAGTGGAGCATTATAATGCATACTATACTTTTATTAGTACGCTCATTATGTGTTTTTTTATGTATGTGTTTTGTAAATCCATCTATAGGCATGCATTCTCTGCCTTTTCACTTTCCAAAAGAACAACCTCCATCAACGACAAGATTTTTAATGGTTGGAGATGTAAACGATGGACCTGGAATAAATGCAGTTAGAGAATATATACCAAAAATAAAATTAGAATTCGGTGTAGATCTAACAATTATAAACTCCGATAATTCTGCAGGGGGATTAGGAACTACTCCAGAAACGGCTAGCGAACTTTTTTCCTATGGCGCCGATGTTCTAACAGGCGGAAATCATATTTTCGATAAATCATCTATTTATCCATTAATAGGTACAGATAAAAGAATACTTCGACCTTATAATTTATTCTTTGATTCCTCTAGCAGTGATGTGCCAGGATCAGGAATTTGTGAAATAATTATAGGAGACAAGACAATAATTATTATGCATCTTTTATGGCAAAAAGATATGACGCAAATGCTCTATGCTCCTTCGAAAACCGAAAGACTTCAAATAGCCAACCCATTTACTACAGCTGATCTGCTTCTACAAAAATATAAATTAATAGGAGATACTAGAATTTCGGAAAACGCAAAAATAGTTAACGGAATTTTTATAGATTTTCACGCAGAAAGTCCAATGGAAAAAAGAGCTTTCTCTCAATATGTAGATGGTAGAGTTTCTGCTGTCATAGGAACTCATTGTCATATTCCAACATTTGATTGGAGAGTCTCGCGAAATGGTACAGCACACCAATCCGATATCGGCATGTGCGGCATAGATGATTCTGTTTTAGGTATGGAATCAAAAAGTGCAGTCTCTAGATTATTTTTAGGAGATACAAATGCTCAAATCACCTCAGCATCCTGAATACCCACTTTCTCCGGAAGCTTGATAGATATTGATAGCGAAACCGGTTTTGCAAAAGGAATACAGTTTATACAAATTGGAGGAAATATGCCTCAACTAAATCCATTTTAAAATATAGGAAATAACTTCAGAGTCAAATTGCTGTGGACTTATATAAGTATTATTTAAAATATCAAATATAGTTAAATTATTTAATTTTGCCGCAGCAATTTTTATATCTAGCGCCACTTCCGCAGGGACATAATGCATTGCGGGAAATAGTAAATAAATCTTCCTTCTCAGATTTTGACTCCAATTCGGAATTTTCTTCTGAAGAAACATTTTTACTGCCTTTTTCCAAAAGAAGACTATTTAATGCTTCGCTGTTATCGATATTTGAAAGCTCGAACCAAGATAATACCTTTACTGTTTCTTCTCTAATTGTTTCCGACATTATTTCAAATAGCGAAAACGCTTCCTGCTTATACTCATTCAATGGATCACGCTGTGCATAAGCCCGTAAATTTATCCCCTGACGCAATTTATCGAGATTTAACAAATGTTCTTTCCAATATTGATCAATTAACCTAAGTAAGACTGTGCGTTCCATGTATCTAATCATGTGTGCAGAATAAAGTTTCTCTTTTTTCTGCATTTTCTGTATTACTCTCTCAAATAAATCATCAACTGCGTTATCTCTTGAAAGATTTTCCTCTTTGCTCAATACAATATCATTACCAAAAAACTCGCTCAACCTTTCATTAATGACCTGATAATCCCAATATTCCGATGGTGTATTCTCTTCTATATTGCCATAAATAATTTTTTTGATAAGGTCCAGGCGCATGTCATTTATATCTTCATGCAAATCCACATCTTCAGACATTAAATCAAATCGCTGCCCATAAATGACCTTTCTTTGATCATTCATAACATCATCAAATTTCAGCAGATGTTTTCTGATATCATAGTTGCGTGCTTCCACTCTCATCTGAGCTTTTTCGAGGGCTTTATTAACCCAAGGGTGCACAATTGCCTCTCCTTCTTCAATCCCAAGTTTTAGAAGCATAGCATCTAATCTTTCAGCCCCGAAAATTCTCATAAGATCGTCCTCAAGAGACAAGAAAAATTTTGACGCACCTGGATCTCCCTGGCGTCCGGATCTCCCACGCAATTGATTATCAATTCTTCTGCTTTCGTGACGTTCAGTGCCGATAACATAAAGACCGCCGGCTTTTTTAACTATTTCGCAGGCTTCCGATATTTCTTTTTCCGCGGTTTCTTGAATTTTATGCCGCAATTCTATATCTTCAACACCAAGGAGTTCTCTGGCAAGTCGCGCCTCAAGATTACCACCAAGTTTTATATCTGTTCCACGACCAGCCATATTTGTAGCAATCGTCACAGCCTCAGGTTTTCCTGCATCTGCTATAATTTGCGCTTCAACATCATGATATCTTGCGTTCAAAACATTATGCGCTATACCCTCTTTCTTCAAAAGAGAGGAAATATACTCTGATTTTTCAATACTGATTGTACCTACCAAAATAGGTTGCTGCCTTTCATTACATTCACGTATAAGTTTTATAATTGCATTATATTTTTCACGTGCTGTTCTGTAGACTTCATCATCAAAATCCTGCCTCGCAACCGGCATATTTGTCGGAATAACTACTGTTTCAACTTTATAAATCTCTGATAATTCCTGAGCTTCAGTTTCTGCTGTACCAGTCATACCAGATAATTTTTTATACATTCTAAAAAAGTTTTGAAACGTGATGGAAGCAAGTGTTTGGTTTTCCATTTCAACCTTTGCATGCTCCTTTGCCTCAATCGCCTGATGCAGCCCATCTGAATAGCGACGCCCTTCCATCATGCGTCCGGTAAATTCATCAATAATAATTACCTTGTCATTTTTTACGATATAATCCACATCTCTTTTAAATAAATGATGCGCTTTAAGCGCTTGATTTACATGATGAACAACCGATATGTTCTGAATATCGTACAAATTCCCGGATTGTATTAATCCTGCCTCATTTAAAAGCTGCTCTATATGCTCGTTTCCAGTTTCCGTAAGAGTCACATTTCTGTGTTTTTCATCAATTTCGAAATCAGCATTGATAAGCTTCGGAATAACCGTATCCACCTTCATATATAAATCTGCGGAATCTTCTGCTGATCCAGAAATAATCAGTGGAGTACGCGCTTCGTCAATCAAAATACTGTCTACTTCATCGACAATCGCATAATTGAATGGACGCATAACCAATTCAGATGCATAAAATTTCATATTATCGCGCAGATAGTCAAATCCTAACTCATTGTTGGTTGCATAGGTTACGTCGCAGACATATTGCTCTCGCCTTTCAGAGTCGGTTAAACCGTGAACAATAATACCAACAGATAATCCGAGAAACTTATAAATTTTCCCCATCCACTCGGCATCGCGGCGAGCAAGATAATCATTGACAGTAACTACGTGTACACCTTTTCCCTCTAGAGCATTAAGATAAACCGCAATCGCTGCGACAAGAGTTTTTCCTTCCCCTGTTTTCATCTCAGCGATCATACCATTATGTAAAACTAGAGCACCAACTATCTGAACATCAAAAGGACGCAATCCCAGTGTTCTTTTAGATGCTTCTCTGGCGACAGCAAACGCTTCCGGAAGAATTTCGTCAAGAGTTTCGCCCTCTGCCAGCCTTTTCTTAAATTCTGATGTTTTTTCACAAAGCTGCTCATCGGACAGTTCAATCATAAATTGTTCAAGAGCATTAACATTTTCAACAATTCGCATATATTTCTTCACGATCCTGTCATTATGCGAACCAAAAATAGATTTTAAAAAATTAGATAACATTATATGCTCCCCCATCAGCAAAATACGCTGGTATATATCAGTAATTTATAAAGCATTTTATTGTAATGGAAATTCTAATATAAATACATTAAAAAATACCTACATTCATGAAGCAAGTCGTAAATCTATGGTAATTTTTATTAATGGTATTCGCCGATTTCCATTCTATATTTCTTGCATATTTTTGAATTTTTAAAAAAGCTGCTGTTTCTATTTGGCAAACCCGTTCAGGAGAAATATTCATATAACTTGAAATTTCTCTTAAACTTTTTGTAGGATTATGCAAACGATATGCCGAAACTATATCGTACTCCCTTTTGGATAACGTGTTAAGAGCATCGTGTAAGACCTTTTTTCTATGATTGTATTCTTGTTTTTCAAAAACCTCTTCTTCCTGACTAGGAGTCGCAGCGACCAAAAAATCTTGCAAAGTGCTTGTTCCGTCTTCTCCAATTGGAGCGTCTGTAGAAAAATCTTTATTGGTAAACCTGCGGTCTGAAAGCAAAACTTCCCCTTTATTAACCTGTAATTTATCCGCGATAATTGCCGCATCCTGATCCGAAACTGTATCTAAACCAAGTGCATTCTTTAACTTTCTTAACCCAAAAAATAATTTTCTATTGTTTTTGGAATCGCTTGTCTTTACTATCGACCAAAAATTGTAAACAAAATTATTTATCTTCGATTTTATCCACCAAGTCGCATACGTAGAAAATCTGTATCCCATTTGAGGATTAAAATGTCGAATGGCCTGCATAATACCAATATTGCCCTCTGCGATAAGATCAGCTTGAGACAACCCATATCCTGAATACCCTCGCGCTATCTTCGCAACTAAACGAAGATGACTTTTTACAAGCTTATCTAATGAATGTTTATCACCTTTTTCTTTCCATTTAGTCGCCAATTCAAATTCTTCATCTTGATCTAAAATTGGAAAATTTTTAATCTCGGAAACATAAGAAGATAAACCATCTTCATTGTATATATTACTAAATTTTTTCAACATACCATTACAGTTTACGATTAAAATGATTAACATAAATCATGCTATTCTAATATCAACCATAGAGGAAACAAGCAATTTAATAAATATATAAAATAATTTTATATTTAATTTATTTACTCATATCATTCACGTATTTTTTAAAAGCTGATTGCGCATCTTCTACAGTTTTTACAACAAAAACCTTTATGCCTTTATTGTTTGAATTGATAATCCTTTTTAATGAATCCCCATCTCCAAACACTATTGCATGAGTAATGCCTAAACTACGAAATGTATTATCAACCCCGCCATACCACCGCATTGGATCTGTTAACTGTTTATATAAAAATTATTTACAATTTTTTTTGCGCTATAGCATATATCTCCATCAAAATCGGATATAAAGCCAAGTTTTGGATCATTCCATTTAATATAAGAAAATTCTTTTTTTAATAGTTTTATTGCATCATTCATAAATTTGCAAGGGAATGGTGCTGAAACATTTATTTTTACAACTATTGATCCGCGAATTTCATCAATTTTATTTTTTATTGACACTATTTCATCAGTTAAACCAACCAATGTACAAAAATCACAAGTATGCTCTCCAGCAATAAAAATATTTTTATATTGTTTTATTAATGTTCGCACTAATTGTATATCAACATTTTGGACACGACTATACTAAAATACTGATTCGGATATAAAGCCGCTATCCTATAGGTAATTTCACCCCTTTTTCCAACTAATCTAATACTCTCATCCAAAGAACACATTCCAGAGGCGTAAGCTGCAAAATATTGTCCCAAAGACTGGCCAACAATGAATTTTGCTGTGTTTACCAGCTCCGGAAATTTATCGCGCATTCCCTCAAAAATTGCCAGATCAGTAATGGCTAAACCCATTTGAGCTTTATCTGTCGTAGAAAAATATTCTGCTGATCCATTTAATACATTATCGCTAATTTTTGAACCATAAATACTATCTGCAATTTTGAAAACATTTTTCGCCTTTCTCGATTTATCAAAAAAATCTTTCGCTACACCGACAATCTGCCCCCCTTATCCTGTAAAACAAAAAACAAGAACCGGCTCTTTTTTTGGAGTATCCTGTGCGCAACCACACAAAAAAACATTAAAATAATAAAAATTTTTTTCATTGTAAAAATTTTTGTGGAAATAAAGCTTAATTTAACATAATTTATTCCACTAAATACATAATTTATAGCATAAAATAAAAACAACCAACTAAATTTTGATATAAAATTAAATTATATTCTGAATAAAAGCCTACTAAAAATAACCAATATCAATAATTGTCATTTTAAAATACAAGCATCTTTCATGGCGATAAATCCAGGTAACTCACTACCTTCCAAATAAGTTAAAAACGCTCCTCCAGAAGTAGATCGATAAGTTAGATCCTGTGCAACCCCAAATTTATTCATTGCGAAGGCCGTATCTCCGCCTCCAACAATAGACGTGATCTTACCTTCGCGTGAAAGCCTCCCTACTTCCTTTGCCAATGACATTGTACCAAAATCAAATGGAGCTTTCTCAAACAGGCCAACCGGTCCATTCCATAAAATCGTTGAGCTTTCCATAATGTGTTTTTTAAACAACTCAATCGAAGCTGGGCCGATATCAAATACCGATGTATTCGCCTCAGATGTAATAATAGCATTACTACCTGCGTCAGAATCGCTAATTAAAGCAGCAAAATCTATTGGAAGAATTATTTCACATTCATATTTTTTCGCATTTTCTAAAATTTCTATGACATCATTTTCATACTCACCAGGCTCAAAAACTTTTAGAGAACTATTACCCTGAAAAGCCAAAAATGCTCCAGCGATTCCTCCTCCAAGAGCAAGTTTATCAATTTTTTTTACAAGATTTTTCAATAATTTAATTTTAGTAGATAACTTAGAACCTCCCACAATACTCATTTTCGGAGGCTTGGCATTATTTAAAAAATCATCTATTACTTTTATTTCTTTCAAAAAAGATAAACCAAAAGCATGAGGCAGAAACTTGGGAATTTCATATACTGATGCATGCTTTCTATGTGAAACGGAAAAAGCTTCATTAATGTAAAAATCCGCCAAATCTGCTAATTTCTTTGCAAATTGTGTATTGCATTCTTCCTCTTCTTTGTGAAATCTTAGATTTTCCAGTAAAATTAAATCATCGTATGACGATTTTTCAATAATATCTTTTGCGTTTATATCTAAACAGTCCTCTATGAAAACAACTTTCGAATTATATTTTTTTGATAATATATCTATAACACATCTTAGGCTTTGTGCTTGTACGCCAACAGTTGTTTTTCCGAGATGCGAGATCAATATAATTTTTGCCTGCGCCTTTTTAAGAAAATCAATCGTCGAAGCTATATTTTTCATTCTGGATATATCCTGAACAACACCTTCATCAACAGGAACATTAAAATCCACTCTTACAAGAACTTTCTTGTTTTTCAGTTCATTAATTGTCACAATTTTTGAATTAAGCATCCTCATCCTAAAAACTAAAACAACAGACTTCGAAAAGAATAAAAATATTTATAAAAACAAATATCAATTTGAATGTTACATAAAAAAGTAAATAAAACTATAATTAATATAAATTATAGCCTTTTAAATTTTTCTATTTGCAAGAGCAGACATTATTAAACCGCAGCTTATCATAAACGTAATCATAGAGCTGCCACCATAGGACAAAAAAGGCAGTGGAATTCCAACCACTGGAACAACACCCATCACCATCGCTATATTTACAAAAACATGTAAAAAAAACAACAAACCTAACCCATAGCACAATAATTTCGAAAACATTGATTTTACTTCTGAGGCAGTCCAGAAAAAATAAATTATTAAACTAAGAAATAAAATTATTATTGTGATGCCCCATAAAAAACCCATTTCTTCCGCGATTGTTGTAAAAATAAAATCAGTATTTTTTTCCGGCAGAAAATTTAACTTACTTTGAGTGCCAAGTAAAAAACCTTTTCCAAAAATGCCTCCTGATCCTATTGCAATTTTTGATTGCAAAACATGGTATCCTGTTCCAAGAGGATCTTTATTGGGATCGATAAAAGTAAGAATCCTATTTTTTTGATAATCATGTAAAAAATACCATCCAAATGGACATATGAAAATAGCCGATAATATAAATATTATAAATGTTTTTTTTGGAAATCCTGATAAAAAAATAATTCCGATGCCTATACAAAATAGCAATCCTGCAGTCCCTAGATCCGGTTGTTTTAAAATCAACAATGTCGGCAATATGGTTAACAATATTGGTACGATATGATTTTTTACTTCATTTATTTCAAAAATAGAAAGCATAGAATAATATTTCGCAAGAGCAAGAATTAGGGCTAGCTTCATTAACTCAGAAGGCTGAAATGTAAAAAAACAAAGATCTATCCAGCGTTGCGCGCCAAGCTTGATAATTCCAATAATCTCGACAACTAATAAACAAATAAATATAAAAAAATAAAATACGTATGCAAAACTATTCCATATTTTGAAATTACACATATAAATAGAAAACATAATTACTATACCGATAATAATTCTCAAAAGATGTTGTTGAACAGTCTTATTGAACATTCCGTTAGCTGCACTAAGTTGGCCTAAAAAACTTACAAAAAAAAGTAGAAACAATATAATAAATAAAATTTTAAATTCATTAAGAAACAAAAATCGTTTATTAAAACTGCTTAATTTCATTTTAAATTTCTTCCACGAGTCTGTTATGCTCAGCATGTGCAGCATTTACACTTTCCATTTCCATTAATTTATCAAATATTTTTCTGGCGATTGGCGCTGCTGTAACAGAGCCCCATCCCCCATGTTCAATCATAACAGCAACGACATATTTTGGATTCTTATACGGAGCGCATCCAACAAAAAACGCATGATCTCTATGATGCCATGGCAATAAATTTTTATCTATTCCAGCCTCATTTTCCTTTATCCTTCGCACCTGTGATGACCCTGTTTTTCCGGAAATTCCATATTCCGTTTTACAAGACCCCATAGCAGAACCTCCGGAATTACAAACTTGATAAAGCGCATGTTTTATTACATCTATATTTTTTCCAATAATTGGGTTAACTGACATTTTTTTACGATAAAAATCAGATTTTTTAATAATGGTGGGAGAAAAATCGTAATTATTGGTATATATCTTTCCAAACATTGCCGCTGTCTGCAATAATGTTGATAATAGAGCGCCCTGCCCTATTCCTGTAATTAAAGTTTCATAGGGTTTCCAGGAATTTCCATACCGCAAAAATTTCCACTCTTTGTTTGGAAGAAGCCCAGCGTTTTCATTCGGTAATTCTATCCCAGTTTTTGCGCCAAACCCAAATTTCTTAGCGTATTTCACGATATTATCAATTCCCAGTTTTTTTGCAATTTCGAAAAAATAGCAATCACATGATACTTTTAAAGCATCATAAACATTCACTTTTCCATGCCCATATCTATTCCAACAATGAAACGTGTTATTATCCATCACTATATTGCCCGAACAATAAACAGTATCAGCTGGAGAAATCACTCCTTCGCTAAGGGCTGCAAATGCGGTAATAATTTTGAATATCGATCCAGGCGGATACAGGCCAGAAACTACCCTGTTAAGCAATGGAGTAAGTTCATCAGTTATTATAGCATTCCACTGTTTCTGCGTAAGTTTTGATGAAATTATATTTGTGTCAAAACCAGGCACCGATACTAACGCGATAACGCTTCCATTTGTAATATCTAGTATGACACAAGCCCCAGCTTTTTCGGCGGCAACGATATCATACACATACTTCTGTATCTCCGAATTAATCGTTAAAACTACATCATTTCCATTTACTGGCTCAACAGAATCAATTACTCTTATTTTTTTACCAACAGAATTTATTTCTGTTTGAATATTTCCGATTTTTCCCATCAAATCTTCATTTAACGACCATTCAATTCCAGCTTTTCCAAGTAAAATTTGAAAATTATCATTACTTTTCGCTGTATACCCTGTTATATGACTAAATTCCACCGGCATTGAGTAATTTCTAACAAAAATATTATCGATGGTAACATGATGTAATTTGAAAAAAATCAAAGCGATTTTTGAATATTCATCCCAAGACAAATTATCTCTCAACATTATAGGAGTATACAGTGGAGAAGTGCGCCTTAATTCAAGGATATTTTTCTTTTCATCCATATTAAGTTCAATGCAACTAGAGAGAAGATTAAGATTTTTCAAAAAAACTTCTTCATTACAAGTCTCCACAGAAAGCTTATACCTTTGATAATTCCGAACTATAATTTTTCCATCCGATGCTAATATTCTTCCACGTCTCGGTAATACAGGTGAAAGTCTTATTCTATTTTTATCAGAAAGTAGTAAATATTTTTGAGAATTTTGTATTTGTAAAAAATACAGATTATACACCAAAATACCAGTGAAACAGAAAATCAACACAAAAATTAATCTTATTCTGAATTGAATATCTTTTTTATAATCATGATTATTATTCATTATTATCTCTAATTTTTCTCATTATAAATGCAACAAAACAATAGAACGAACAAAGCGATACCGACATCACCCATCTCATAATATGATCATATACATTAAATGAATTTCTAAAAGTAAGAGATATTAAAAATAGAAAAAATTCCGGAACGATAATTAATAAAGAAAAATAATATACCCCAAAAATTATACGTGAATTTAAAAGAACAGATTTAAATCTCAAAACCATCATATATAAAATAATAAATTGAATAAAAGAAATACCTATAATTTGTGAGTTGTAAATATCGCAAAAAATCGATACCACAAATATAGTTACTATTTCTAAAGCCCACGGTTTCGATAAAGTAATAATAAAAATAAAGCAATAAAAAGAGGCAATTGCAAATTCAGCTGAGATAAAAGATAGAAATATAAATAACAGTGTAATCAATAATATATGTAAAAAACGCCTTAAAAACATATCTGCTGTTCATTTCTTCTTTAAAATACTTACATAATTCAATAAATTAAAATTTACATAAGGAATTATCGTAAAAATTTTATTTTTCTCGATGATTTTTCCAACGGGAATTTTTTCACAAAATACGTTTCCGAATCCTGATGTTTCAGCAACATCCTCACTTTTAATATCAATATCCTCATGCTTTACCGATACACGAATAACATTGGAATTATCTCCAGCGGCAATTGCGTTAATATGCTCATTTCCTATTTTTATTGGAATATTAGAGTTGGTATCTGTTATTAATAGAACTCGACTCCAATCGGTACTGACTTCTGAAATTCTTCCGATTAATCCATCTTGATTTCTTACTATATCATCAATAGCAATTCCATCATCTGTCCCAACATCTAATAAACATGACCTTGCATAATCATTCGAGAAAACATTAATTACTTTCGCAACTACCACATTTTGGTTTAGTGCATTTTTCATAGATAATAATTTTCTTAGCTCTTCATTTTCAAATTTTAAATGATTTAAGTTTTCTATCTCACTAAGAAGTTTTATATTTTCTTTATACAATTTTAAAATAGTTTTATCGATATCATATGAAATAAAATACCAAAAATTTAACAACTTACCGCAAACATTATTTATTGTCCTATTTAGGTAAACTTCTGCAGAAGTTATGCAAAATTTTGCATTATCAAAAATTCTTTGAAAACCAATAATATGCAATATCAAAATAATTAAAAAACACACAAACAATTGAGATTTTGGTTTCTTTTTTTTGAAACGCCGAAAAAATTTCCATGAACCAAAAATGCGAAAATTACTATTTTTCATATCTATAATAAATTTATAAATACTAATGTACCAGAAAAAAGAAAAAACACTCTAGCCAAATATGTTTTTTTTTGATATTTATAGTTTCATATGTTCCTCGGTAGCTCAGAGGTAGAGCAAGTGGCTGTTAACCACTGGGTCGGCGGTTCGAGCCCGTCCCGAGGAGCCAACGAAAATCAAATAAAACCTCACAGTAGCAATATATGATTTTAAAAATTTGCATTGATCATGTAATGTTGGTTTTTATGTGAATTTTAAGTAATTTCCAAAAGAATGGAGGCGATTTTTTGGCAGCTTAAATTTTTATCATCTTTTATAAAAAGCCTTAACTCGTTTTTATATTTTAGTTAAAAATTAAATCAATGCGTTCTATCGGAAAATATATTTATCTAAAATCGGAAAATATATTTATCTAAAACTTGATGATGTTGCTGACCTTCTATTTGATGAGAAATTACTTTTTCTTTTACCAGCGTTTGATTTTTTAGATGCAAATCTTTCGTTATTACTTTTGAGGTGAGTGTTTTGATTTTTTCTGCTATCTCTGTGTTCTGAAATTGTAGCTATTGAAGGATCTATAATTTTTCTAATAGAATAGCTTTTTTTATGCTCTTGTCTTGTTATAAAGCAGACAGATGACCCCTTTGATCCAGCTCGACCAGTTCTTCCAATTCTGTGTGTATAATCATCTAAACATTTAGGTAAATCATAATTTACAACATGTTCTACATGTGGAATGTCTAGTCCTCGAGCCGCAACATCGGTTGCGATCATTACTCTATATTTTTTTTCTCTAAAATTTTTAATAACAGTATTTCTTTTATACTGATTTAAACCGCCATGTATTGCATTTGTAGCATAGCCATCAGCAGTTATTTTTTTAGCAAGTTTATCTGCTCCATGCTGAGTATTAACAAAAACTATAACGGAACCTTCGACGTTGTTTATCTGTTTTTTCAATTCATCATATTTGCAATCTTCAGAGATTCTTAAAATTTTCTGATCTATATTAGGTTTTGTTGATAGATTGGAATCTAAACATACTCTTTCAGGATTTATTAGATATTTATTTGCGAGACTAATTATTTTTTTATCAAGAGTTGCTGAAAACATCAGAGTTTGCTTTTGTTTTGGCATATACCTTATAATTTCATCGATCTGAACGCTAAATCCCATGTCTAGCATTCTATCAGTCTCATCTATAACTAAGAAATCTGTATTAGAAATTTTTAAAGTACCTCTTTTTAAATGGTCGTTAATTCTTCCTGGTGTTCCAACAATTATTCTTGGATTATTTTGCAATTGCTTAAATTGATGATTCATTGGTTCACCACCAATCAACAATGCTGTTTTAATTTTTAAATTTGTACCTATTAAGTTTCGAACAATCTCCATAACCTGTGCAGCAAGTTCTCTAGTCGGCGTTAATATTAATCCAGATCGATGGGAATCAATAATAGACGAAACAAGTGGAATTGCAAATGCACCTGTTTTTCCTGTTCCTGTTTGAGCTGATGCCAATATATCTCGTCTATCTATTGCAAATGGTATTGTCTCCTTCTGTATATCTGTCGGTCTTAAAAAATTCATTTTTTTGAGTGTAGGAATGACGAATTCCGATATTCCCAATTGTTCGAAAGTTTTCATATATTTTAATTATCCATTCTTTATGAAAGTAGTAAAAGTATCTTACTTTTATTAAGCACATCACCGTACATTACTTTTCTACGAAAACATACTCCAAACTAAAAATAGGTAATGAAAGTTAAAAATGTTTTTCTATTATCTTTTATCAATAATTTTTATAAGATGCCATCCAAATTGCGTCTTCATGGGAAATGATATTTCTCCTTTTGCGGTTGAAAACGCAACATCTTCAAATTCTTTTACCATAGCACCGCGCCCGAAATAACCTAAATCACCCCCCCTTACTCCAGAAGGGCATTTTGATGATCTTTTAGCTGCGTCTTCAAAGGTAATTTTCCCTTCTTTTATATCTTGCAGAATCTCACTTGCCTGAGAGTCGGTTTCCACTAAAATATGCTTTGCACAGACTTCTACAGCTTGTCTTGCCATATTATTATACTCACTTTTTTCTGATAAAAAATTAAGAAACGAAAATAGCAATGCAGGTGAGCCTAACTTTACTACTTTCTATCTTTTCTAGTTGTTTGTACTGTCTTGAGAATAATAAACTAAACAGTCGATAAATATAAGTACATCATAGACCAAATGAGAGGTTAGTGTCAAATATTTTTCAATTTCCAATAATTTTTTCTTTAGATTTATACCACCTGAGTAGCTAGTTATGTTTCCATTGGAGGCCAATTACTCGATGGCATGGAATAAATATAGGAATATGATTTTTGCCATATGCTCCCCCGATGCCATACTAGATTGTGGATTATGTATCCTACAGGCGATTTCTTTATATGTTTTGGTTTTTCCATATCGAATTCCTTTTAATTGATCAAAAACTACCAATTGAAATTCTGTGCCAGTGTACTCTAATTTTATATCAAATTTTTTTCTCGACCCATTTAGATATTCTCTTAATTGAAGAAAAGCTTTTGTGATGATATTTGTTTCTGTATTTTCAGCATTGATAACGGCGTTATCATCAAAATGCAATTTTGTTATGGCTCTCGCGTTTGCACATATGGTAATACGTCCAATTGTCGTTTCATGACAAAAATAATAACGTATCATGGTTTCACCTATAGATTAAATGTCTAGTCGCGATTGTTTAAATTTGTATACTTTTAATTCTTTCTTTAGCATAAGACATCATAACGTTCGGCATATTTCTAGGTATCCACGCAAAAAGTTATTAAACGTTCGTCACTTTTTTAACTTTTCGCAACATCCAACCGCATGCTGCGTGTATTAAATGATGATCATGATTCAGAAAATGTCCGATCAACTCCAACGTTAAATCAAACGAGTCTTTTTTGATAAAAGTATAAGTAGAAACGACAGCAATGAGATTCTCTCATAATAACGTAGAATTAGCCAGCCTCCAAAATATATCGTCAATTTTTTAAGGATCTGGTGATTTTATAGCAGGACAAATCTACCCAATCTCAGTTATTTATATAAAGTTCTGTTTTTATAAATTTACAAAATCCTCTCCGATTTCTCCTCTTTCCTTTTTCAGAGAACGAATCTCGTTGTTAATCGTAGAACATTCATCGTCGGTAGAACATAAAACATCTGAAGCACCAACCTTTTTAAACTCAAGATGTTTTTCCGCTATTTGTTTGCGTAATTTTGTACCAACGTTCATTTTTGAGAACCAAATACTTGCTTCTCGCATCCATGATTCTTTCTGACAACAAATTTCGTTAAGTTTAAATACAAAACTATTTTTAGAGATGCTGTCGATTGTATCTACTTCAAGTAGCATATCACTGTTCACGGTTTCTTTTTGGTTTACAAAATATGAAAAACAGTCTCCGGCAAAGATCGGTTTAAATTGATTATCGTCATCGACAGAGATAATTTTGGAATTAGACTATTTTGCTGTATCCAGCATTGTTTTCCACTCTTGTGTGCGAACCATTCCGGCTTCTTTCTCATAGTAAGTAGATTAAAATTTTGTGCAAATATGCCTATTGAGCGACTGTGATCTTTGATTATAGAAAATTCACACTGGTATATAATTCATAGATACATGTGATAAGCATGTTATAATTTAAAATATAAATATTGAGGGTAAAAATATACCTACTAAAATACTAAAAAATTAGAAGCGATTAATGCAAAAAATTTACAATCTCCAAAAACTTAAAAACCAATTACAAGAAGATTTTGCGCAAGGTATATCTAAAAAAATCGCTAAAATCTTTTAAAAAAAGATATATATAATGGTGATAAACACTCTTTACTTAAAAAAATGGAATCATTAATCGATGCAACTAACGCGAAATAAACCTCTGCTTTATGCCACAAAATTCTTGTTCGCAACAAAACACAAAACTGGACTTTTGTGGCTCTTCGTTGTTTTTATAATCTCTGTCTTTACTTTTACTGTGAATGATCAAGAAGCCATAGTTTTATACCTCAACAAATTACAATCTTTATCAGATCATAAAATACAAAAAGAACAAAAATCATTGGTTACAAATTTCTATCTAAACAATAGAAATAGAGATCCTTTAAAAGAAGAAAGACATAAAATACGCGCTGAATTCAACAAACAAAAATCCAAATTAAAACTAAAATGGGAAACGCAATATAAACTAAAATGGCCTCAAGTAAAATTTACTAAAAAAACAAATATCGCAATTTCCGATTATGAAGCTCATCACATATTACCCATAAACGCTGGTGGCGTTAATCAATATTGGAACATATCACCGCTAACTTCTAAAAATCACAAATTATTACACTCTTCAATAGAAGAAAGAAGTTGTTTCTCACATGATTTCCTGCATAAAAAATTCATGAGATTTATTCTTCGATTGCAAACAATTTTTTTTGATTATTTTGGCTCTTACATAAACAAAAAAGAAACAAATTATGCAGCGTAATTTTAATAAAAATTACGGATATCGAAATATCCCTCAATTGTCTGAGATCGCAAAAAGCCGCATTGCAGCACAAGCTAAAAGAACATAGCAAACAAGTTAGAAAAATTAATATGAGTTTCAATGATAATATAAAACTTCGCTTATCTGATTGTCATGATCGTAATTAAAAGAAAAATACGGCAGTAAATGATACTTAGCAGCCTGTGATCTCTAAATTATATCCCTAGAGTTTTTTCACAGTATTTTCCACTTTTAAAGGGCTATGCAAAGCTGAAATCAGTTTTTATAGAAGAATATTATGAAGAAAATTATATGTACAGTCCCTTTAGTTGCATGCTTAGATACTACAACTGGATGAACAACGTCGTTACCAATACAAGCGCTGATTCTGCTGTGACTATTCAACAGTAGCTGCAATCAAAGAGGACAAGGCAATAACTGAAACAGCAGATCATAGTAGAATGATTGAATTGCTTAAATTAGAACAGGTCTTTCTTTTGCAAGAAAGCTCTCCTTATAATAAACGTATAATAAAAGATTGTGATGTAACAGTTTGTCGTTCTGCTGATGATTTTGCCGTAAAAAATTATACACCCACCACATCTATGTCTAATATACTTATGATTGCATGACCAACGAAGATGATTCGAGAAAGTATAGCAGTTACTGTTTTGTAAAAGGAAAACAGTTTTTTTGAATTAGAACCCATTGATTGAATAAAATAAGTAGACCTTTTCATCTGCGATAATTCATGATCAGTCTACTTTGCTTATAAATACCTACAGTGATGTTAGTTTTAAACCGGTTCTAGGATCTAAATCTAGGCATTGATATTGTCCAATACCAAAACGTGGATACTTAATTGGAGCATTAGGATCTAAATAGTATCGATATTTTGCTGCTGAGTAATCTGATTCATTTATTGAATTTAATTCTGTAGAATTTTCCACGCCGTACATTGTGGCGAATTCTTCATCGTTACTAAGAAAAACTTTCCATAAAGGCACTATATTTTCGATATAACGTTTTTCTATGGCAGTTACGCTGCTGAGCTTTGCCATTGATATATAAATGGCATGAACTATTTCATGAAACAAGCTGACATCAGTCGGGCCTGCTATAGTTTTTATTAAAAAACAGTCATCTTTTTCTATATTTCGTGTTAATATATGAATTTGCATAGAGCGATCAGATTCGTTGAAAGGAACAAAAATAAAATTACTCTTTTTATAAGGAGATTCCTGTAGTGCAACAAGTTTTCCTATCTCTTAGTAAAAGATGCAATATAATCGCTTGAAGAAAAAAGAAACGTATTTTTGTCTTTATCTCTTGGAATAAATACAAGCTTAGATAAACTATTCGCTTTGCGTTTAGCTAACATAACGCGAAACAACTTACATCCTAGAGGCTCTTGCACAATCATCTTTAAAGAATTCATTATCATGCTTGCTATTTTACCATCACAATTATAGAGTTGCTGACATTCTGAATGCGTAGTGGTTGAAGTAAATAGAATGCTTTCGTCAATGTGACTGGGTAACTTTTTCTTGTTAAAAATCGTTATCTGCTCGTTTGAGTTTGTTTCTCCACGCAAAACACTGTCTACGGTAGACTCTTTTACTTTAAAAGATAGATCAAAGCATGTTTCCAAAACGTCATTTAATAATTTTTTTTGATTTTCCTCTAAAGTCAATGTTTGATCCCAAGTTTTATAAAATTCAACCATTTCAATTCTATTAACAAATGGATGCATAGGCTTTAAAGAGGCTATAGGATAGTTAACTGTTGATTCAGCTAAATTTGTTGTCGCAGACTTACTTTGTAGATTATTTACGTCAGCATCCATTGCATCAGAATTACAGCAAATCAGAAAAGCTGAACTCGCTGCTATTAACATTTTTTTCATCGTTATCACATTCTCCATTTTTTAATATGAAAAATTTAAATACTATATAGCGAAGGATTATTTTTTTGACAAAGACAAAATAAGCTCCCTTACGAAACTTATGCTTCTTAAACAAAAAAAGAAATCCAACAGACCATATAAACTGGAATATGACGACAAAAACTACTAACATAACAATCATATACGGTCACAAATATATACAAAATTATTACCATAAATAGCCAATAATTTTCCAAAAAAATTTTCTAAAATAAGTATATTGTCTGTTTTTAGATAATATTTGTATCTATCTCATTTATTTTTCGAAAAATATGGGTCGAATAGTTGGAAAAATATAAAGTTATCAGCGTTATTATTTTACATAGCAATCATAGTCGTGATCGTTAACCATACCAATATCTTGCATAAACGCATATATGCTAACAGATCCAACGAATTTGAATCCGAGCTTTTTGAGATCTTTACTTAATCTGTCAGATATTTCGCTTCTTGTAATGCGTTGCGTTCCATCATTGATAATTGGCTCGTAGTTCACGTATGACCACAGAAAATCATTAAGAGTTTTCTGTTCTTTTAGTTTCAGATATGCTTTCGCGTTTTCGATAACAGCCTCAATTTTTGCTCTGTGCCTAATAATTCCCGCATCTTGCATAAGTGATTCGATCTTTGCTTCATTGTACTTAACCAAAATTTCCGGATCGAAATTATCGAATGCTTTTCTTATATAATCACGTTTTTTGAGGATAAGTTCCCAGCTGAGACCACATGATTTTCCTTCTAAAATAAGAAGTTCAAACAATTTTTGATCATCATGAAGTGGTTTTCCCCATTTTTCGTCATGATGTTTTCTCAACCATTCACTGGAATTCGCCCACGAACACCTTTTTACAGTCACCATTATTCCTTTTGAAGTTAATATACAAGAACGTATATATTAAATTTATATACAATCCACTAGGATTATAAAGTATGGAAAACGTAATTAATACAAATGAATTTATCAATTCAACAAAAATCGAATTTAATAAATCTCCGGGATCAACTTGAATGTATAATTTAAAAAATGAGGAGAATGACTACGTTGTAGCCAAAGTGAGAGTTTATGGAAACTCCGCTCTAGTCACTATTATCCAATAATATTGCATCAAATACTGTGTGAAATTCTCAATATGTCCGGTAAATGGTACACACATCCGAAATCTGGCGACCAATTTAAAGTGGTGTTTTGCAAATGTTCTATACCTGCTTCTGTTGCAGGAATTGAGAAATACCGGGATCTAGATTAATTAAGGTATCGATCTGTTGATGCAATCATAATTTATAAAAAAAACACGCTGTTACCTCTTAAAAAACCCGAAATTTCGTCATATTATAAAGTAAAAGATCTATTCGACTTTAAAAAGATTAGACGTTAAAAAAATCCTTTAAATCATATATTCTAATCAAAACAAAAAAGAGGATCCTAAATGATTCGACAATTAAATATTAATAATTATGAAACATACTTTGTTCTCGGAAATAACGTAGGCGAAAAATCTCAAAAACGCCGTGTAATTTTAAATATCAGCCTTCGTTTTTTAGATAATATTCCGGCAGTTGAAAATGATGAACTTAATAGCACTCTATGCTACTCTTTTCTCTTAAATTTCATTGAAAAACATTTGGCAAACGCAAGTTTTAATTTGATAGAACGAGCTGCGCAATATATATACAATATAATCTCTGAATATTTAAAAAATAATAAAATATCGATACGTGTTGAAGTTATAAAACCTCGACCATCTACCAAAAATTTAGAAAGCAGCTCATTCATATGCTCAGATTGGTAATAACATTATGTTAAAGAAACCAGAAATAGTCTGCCTGTCCCTTGGCACAAATCTGGGGAACAGATTAGTTAATCTTCAAAATGCGATTTCAGAGCTTGCTGAATTTTTCACTATCAAAACTACATCTCATATAATCGAAACAAATGCGTTATTACCGGAAAATGCATCTGAAAAATGGAATACACCTTTTTTAAACATGATAATCGCAGGAACAACACATTGTAATCCTTCAGAATTGCTTTTAAAAATAAAAAAAATTGAAAAAAAACTTGGACGCAAGCCCTCAGACAAAAAGTGGTCGCCAAGAATCATTGATATCGATATAGTTTCCTATTACGAGCAAGAAATTAGTACCGATTTCCTGACAGTTCCACATAAAGAGATTAAAAATCGAGATTTTCTTCAATATTTGCTTACAGAAATAGGATATGAAATCCCTAAAAATATAAAAATTGATATCAACAATTATTCTGCTCTTAATCACTTTGTTTTAAATCCGAAATTCATTGGAATTGTGAATGTAACTCCTGATTCGTTTTCCGATGGTGGATACTTTTTTGAAGCAGAAAAAGCAGAACAGCATGTGAGAAAATTATATAGCGATGGCGCTGCGATAATAGATATTGGGGCGCAATCAACTAAACCAAATTATATCGAAATTTCTCCATCGGAAGAAATCAATAGATTAGGCAAAGTTTTAGAAAGATGCAGCGATATAGACGGTATTAGTATAGATACTTATTTTGATGAAGTTATAGAATGTTTTATTAAAAAACATAAAAACATCAAATGGATAAACGATCAGAATTCGAAATTAAGTCCAAAAACAATAAAATTAATCGCGGATCAAAATTTGAAATTAGTAATAATGCTACATGGCACAGATTTTTCATGGTTTAAAAAACGTATTCAGGAACTAGAAAAATTAGGAATGAGATATGAAAATATAATCGTAGATCCTGGAATTGGTTTCGAAAAAACTAAACGTCAAAATATCAATATAATAAAAAATATAAAAAATTTAAAAGATATCAATTGCGAAATCCTGCTAGGTCATTCCAGAAAATCATTTATATCATTTTTTTCAAATGAGTCAGCAAAAGACCGAGATATTGAAACAATTGCTGCGTCCTCTTTAGCGGCTGCAGAGATTGATTACCTCAGAATTCATAATGTTAAAGATCACATGAGATTTTTTGTCACAAAGCATTGCATTGAAAATTCATAATGATATTATCTGAGTGTCTCACATTTTGTTTTCTTAATGAGATATCTTATGCCGCCGTGGCTCAGTGGTAGAGCACATCCTTGGTAAGGATGGGGTCGTGAGTCCGATTCTCACCGGCGGCACCATAAAACACAATGGAGTTAGTTATAATGAGCGAAATGATTTCTGGATTTGATTTCATAAAAAATAATAACGTCAAAAAAGCCTTTGCGCTTCTTATTGACGGAGTACCCGCTGATTTATCGACAACATTCTCTACCACAGCAACAGTTAAAGCAATCACAAAAGACCATCCTATGGCATTGGAAATTATGCGTCATACAACGGCGCATATCATGGCACATGCGCTTAAAGAGTTATTTCCTAATGTGAAGATTGCTATTGGACCAACCATAGATAATGGTTTTTACTATGATATTTCATGCGATCATCAAATTACTCCTGATGACTTTGAAAAAATAGAAAAGAAAATGCTGGAAATTATTAAATCCGATTACAAAATAACGCGTGAAGTAATATCCAAAAACGATTCATTAAAAATGTTTTCCACAATGAAAGAGCCTTTCAAAGTTGAGCTGATTCGCGATTTGGATGTTGCTGAGGTGACTTTATATCATCACGAAGATAAATTTGTGGATTTATGCCGCGGCCCTCACCTCCCAAAAACTGGCGCTGCATCGAGTCATTTTAAAATTATGAAATTAGCTGGTGCCTATTGGCGTGGAGATTCTAAACGAGAAATGCTTCAAAGAATATATGCCACATCTTGGTTTTCAAAAGAAGATCTGGATGCGTATATTAAAAATCTTGAAGAGGCGGAAAAGCGAGATCATAGAAAGCTCGGGAAAGAAATGGATTTATTCCATATGCAGGAAGAAGCAGTTGGATCAATATTTTGGCATCCAAAAGGATGGACACTGTATCGCACATTGCGCAATTATGTTAGAAAATGCATTCAAAAAGATGGGTACGTCGAGGTCAACACTCCACAGATGATCGATTGTGCGTTATGGGAAGCATCCGGACATTGGGGAAAATTTCGACAAAACATGTTCACTTCAGAATCGGAAGATAAAGTATTAGCAATAAAACCGATGAATTGCCCTGGACATGTACAAATTTTTAAACAAGGAACAAAAAGCTATCGTGATTTACCTCTGCGCATGGCTGAATTTGGTACCTGTCATAGAAATGAGCCATCCGGTTCTTTATATGGAACAATGCGTGTACGTGCGTTTACTCAGGATGACGGGCATATCTTCTGTACACCGAGTCAATTAAATTCAGAAACACAAAAATTCTGCAATCTATTAGCAAAAATGTATAAGGATCTTGGATTTGATGAGTTTTCTGTGAAATTTTCAGATCGTCCTCTCTTAAGAACAGGATCCGATGAAACTTGGGATTTAGCCGAAGATTTATTGCAAAAAGCAATTACTGAAACCGGGTTGCCGTATACGACAAATAAAGGAGAAGGCGCTTTTTATGGCCCGAAGCTAGAATTTATATTGAAAGATAAATTAGGTCGCGATTGGCAATGTGGGACACTGCAATTCGATTTTTCAATGCCAGAAAGATTGGATGCGTGGTATATAGGAGAAGATGGAGAGAAGCATCGTCCGATTATGCTACATCGTGCAGGACTAGGATCATTTGAAAGATTTATTGGAATTTTGTTAGAACATTACGCAGGAAAACTACCTATTTGGTTAACTCCGACACAAATTGTTGTTGCTACTATCACCAATGACCAAAATGATTATGCGCAGAAATTTTTCAATGCGTTAATTGATAATAATATAAGAGCGGAGCTTGATATACGCGCGGAAAAAATTTCCTACAAAATCAGAGGGCATTCGCTTGCAAAAATTCCTCTTATGGCCATTTTAGGTACAAACGAAACAAAAAACAATACAATCACATTAAGAAAAATAGATGGATCTCAGGAAACCCTTAGTTTTGACGAAGCAATATCATTGATGAAACAAATATGCGCTGAACCAAAGTCCTAGCAATTTTAATCCATGATTATTATAGGCTCGCCTATTATTAAAAAGGATCCTAAAAAAGCAACAAGCTCTCGATTACCCGCAGCCAAATGTAATATATTCCTTCCAAGATCATCAACAGTAAGGATAGCGTCACGTTGTGCAACTTCATCTCCTATTAATGGAAGCAAAAAAGAAAACAACCCCAATGCATCTCGATTATCCGCAGCCAAATGTAATACATTCATTCCAGATGTAGTAGTAGCAAGGATAGCGTTACGTTGCGCAATTTCATCTCCTATTAATGGAAGCAAAAAAGAAAACAACTTTATTGCTCCTTCTCCACGTATCACAATTAAAGCTAATAAAATGTGTGGTCTTGTCTTACATATATCAATTAATATCGAGTCTGCTCCACATTCTTCTAATGCCTCAGGGATAGTTCTCGGGAGTGTCCTTTCAATATTTCCTAATTTTTCAGAATCCTCTGCTAATTGATCCAGACTTTTCCACTCGAATAAAGGATACTTAGGATATGCATTTGGTCTATCACAACACATTGAAAACAAAGAACATACTTGTAACATAGCTTTATTTGTTATTCCATCCTCCCTTACCATTCCTATTAAATTAAAGAAAAAACATATACTTATCGTGCTTAATAATTTTAATCTCTTCATTTCTTTTCCTCCTATTTCTATAACAATAAAAACTTTTACCCTAAATATCAATATTTTTTTACTTAGTACATTATTTTCTCCATATAGGAGTTTTATTCACAACATTTTATATATCTTTATGTAAGTATTTATAAAAAAATATTTTTATGATCGTTAATGATTATTTTCCTTCTCTAAATCTAAAAGCTTTTGTTTTAGATCTAATCCACCGCCGGAAAAACCTACAAGATTACCATTCGCTCCAATCACTCGGTGACAGGGAATAAATATAGGAATAGGATTTTTGCTATTGGCTAATCCAACAGCTCTATATGCTTTAGGATGTTCAATTAATTCAGCTATATCTTTATAAGCGACAGTTTTCCCATATTGAATTTTCTGCAAAGCATTCCAAACTTTTCTCATAAAATCTGTTCCAGAGGGATTAAGCGGAATCGAAAACTGCTTCAATTTTCCAGACAAATAATCCATAAGCTGCGCTGACGCTATTTTTATCAGAGGAATTTCTTTTTCGTAAAACTTCTCCTTAATATTTTCAGTGTTGAAATAAAAGTCTGTAATACTCTCTCCGTCCGAACCTATAGCAGCTTTTCCGATGGGAGTTTCATAAAAATAAATATTCTTCATTTTTGAGCCATTCAAGATATATACATATAAATAAATATATAGTAAATAAAGTATATTATGAGTAGATATAAGATTTCAATTGAGTATGATGGAACTCCATTTCATGGTTGGCAGCGGCAAGACGGTTTTGATTCCATCCAACAATGCGTTGAAGAATCCATGATACCATTTTTAAAAAAGAAAATTACCACTCATGGATCCGGAAGAACAGATGCGGGAGTCCATGCCTTATGTCAAGTTGCACATTTTGATTTTGAAACAGACTTTGATTGTTTCAGGCTACAGGAATGTATGAATTTTTATTTAGCAGAAGTTCCAATTACCATTTTGTCCATAGAAAAAGTATCAGATGATTTCAACGCAAGATTAAATGCAAAAGAACGATCGTACATCTATAAAATACTAAATCGGAGAACAAAGGCCAGTATAGATCTAAATAGAGTTTGGAACATTACAGCCCCTCTCGATGAGAAAAAAATGCATCAAGCAGCTCAATATTTAGTAGGCAAACACGATTTTTCTTCGTTTCGAGCTGCGGGATGTCAATCAAAATCACCCATAAAAACAATAAACACAATAGTAGTGGAAAGAGACAAAAATATCATTACAATATCTGTCGCAGCAAAGTCTTTTTTATATCATCAAGTAAGAAATATCGCCGGATCGCTAATGCTGGTTGGAAGAGAAAAATGGACTATAGATGATTTTTTAGCCGCATTTCATGCGAAGGACAGGACTCAAGCAGGACAAACCGCTCCAGCCTGCGGGTTATACTTTGTAGGCACTCAATATTAAAATTAAGAAGATCTTTTTAAAATATGCAGTTTTAATAGAATTGGCTCAACAATTTTATGGAGGTAACAACAATGAAAAAATTTATGTTATGCGCGGCCGCAACGTTAATTATGTTGAATTTTCAAAATGCTGACTGTATGAGAGTAGTTACCTCAACAACAGACAGCTTTACTTCAAAACCGCTTTCAGAATGGCCAATTATAAATCCTATATCAACCCCGGCTGAAATGGAAATATATAAAAAGACATGGGATCCATCATTTTAGCAGAAAATAAGGAAAGATTGTTGGATAGTTTTATAGAAACATGTGTTGATTTTTCTTTTAAAACAAAAACACCTGAAAGAAATGGTGTTTTATATGGCCAAACTTCATCTGGTGAACAAATAGCCATTTTGCATAAGGGAAATATCTCTAGTACTAGGGGAGTACCTATCAGCACATCAGTAGCATTTTTCACTTGCTCGCGTCTTTACAATTTTAATGAAAATTTGAAAAGGCAAATAATGAGCTATTTAACAATGCTTGCACAAGATCTAATAGGATGTAAATTGTTACGTATAGTAACAGCAAAATTCGCCGCTAATCAATTACCTAAGATTATATTTGTTCCAACTGATCAGGATGATCGTTCATTTTATTTTTGCGAAAACCAGTATGCTGAAAAAATTCTTGAAGAAGCGTATCATGTTACTTTAACAGGAAGAAGAGCTTTACCTAAAAAAAAGCAAATTTATTATTTTTCCTTTTAATGAATCTAAGCGTTCAATTCCATCTTATGTATGGAGCCGTAATAAAACTAATGGCGAATTTCTTTTAAGTCCAGGAGCACTTCTCCCTGAAAGAGCTTTGTTGCACGAAATCCTTCACTCTCTTCCTGGTGCATATGAAAGATTAAAACAAACAGTTATGATAGAAAAGACACATCAACCACAAGCTGGGCTATTACTGTAGAAGGAGTTGATACATTTCATATAGGCAAAATAGAAGAAGTGTGGAAATACTTTCTTTCTAACGATGAAGAATAATACGCAACAATGTTTGGTTTTACATCTTCAGGAGTAAATTTATTGAATGAAGCAGCTTACTTAGCAAGGAAATATGGTTTTATTAGAGTCTCACACTTTTCAGCATTAATGTACACTAACTATTGGAAGTACACAATTATCACAAGAGCAAACGAAAGAATTTTTTAAGAATTTTATAATCCAGTACGGGAATATAGACTTATACAGGTTCTACTTATATCCTCCATCTTCAGTAAAATATCCTCGCTTTGGAATTGGTCAATACCAATGTCCAGGTCTAGATTCAACAACTGGCATGAAAAAAGAACAGTAAAATTAAAATATTGTTACGTCAATTAAATAGGCGTGTTATTATTTTTTTTATTTCTTTTTAAATGCAAATGCAAAGTAAATAACATGCCGTTTTGTTTTCATTAATCAATTTCATAATTTGAAATATCGACATCTTCATTATTTACAGTAATATCGCTATAAAAATTTCTTATATAGTCAGTAGAATAATTGTAAGAAGAAGATTCACCGCATCGCGCAGAACTATCATTACCTTAAATAAAAGTTATATCGCAGTCTGTTATAGACAGCGGTTTACTCTCCTGAAAAAAGCCTAATTCTATTGCTTTCTCGACTAATACAGATACTCGTAGCATCGGTTCAAATACCTCAGTGTTTTCATTGATGCTTTTTCGATTCCAATAAATTTCGGCATTAGCGGCTTTCTTATCTGATGCTTCTTGTGGTAACTCCATACTAAAACCAGACAATCTAAATATAGATGTGACCATCATAACCCCAATTTCTTTCTCATAAATATTCTCCTATAAAACTGATTCCAGCTTTGCATTGTTATTTAAGGAAAAATACTGAGAAAAAATTCTAGGATATTACTTAGGAAAAAATCACATAATTAGTAGATATTATTTACTGTTACACATTATAATTATGGATACTTAAAAAATCGCCTGCTTATGAAAAGGTTAATAGTTAATTAGAACTCTGTATTGATTTTTATAGAAAAAACAAACCGGCAATTAATGATATGATCACCAACCATATAACAGATTTAAATAAAACAACTTTTATTGGTGTTTTATTATCATTCACATGAGTAATTTCTATATTAGAATATGACACAATATCCTCTATGGAAAAATGTTGTTCTTCATCTTTTTCAAAACTTATATTATTCATATCAAAAAACCCTTACAAAAATATTAAAAAATCCTATTGTCTTTTCTTTAGGCTATTCTTTTTTGTCATAATAGTAGCAGCTTTAGCTTTCCATGGATTATTAGAAAACTTAGTGTTCAGAATATCATAAGCAGCAAGAGCCTCTTTATCAAGCCCTACTGATTTACAGCATTCAATAATCCTATAATAAGCTTCCGGTGTATGATTTGTATTAGAATAATGATTAACAACAAAATTATATCTACTGATTGCAGACAACATATTTGATTTTTTTTGATAAAACCTTCCAATCATCATTTCATGCGCGGCAATTATGTCATCGAGAATCACTATTTTTTTCATACTATCTGTATAATAAATAGATTCAGGAAAACGATTGTTAAGCCCTATAAATGCGTCTTTTGCTTCCTTTGCTATTTTTGAATCACGTCCAACCGAAGCAACCTGCATATACATACACATAGCTTTCAAATACATCACATATGGAACAAGCTGATGCGATGAATGATATCTCTGAAAAATTTCTAACTCTCTCATAGCATCTTGATAATTGCAAGCTAAGAAATAAGAATATGCAGCCATAACCTGTCCTTCACTTGCTTTAGCAGAATATGGAAAAAGTGTCTCTATTTCTTTAAAAGTCGAAGCAGCATCTGCATAATCTCCAGATTTTAAAAGAGATTTCGCTTTGCCGTATAAATTATCCGCTGTCTTATTTTTTATATCATCTGAATTCTTAGAAGAACAACTTATCAATAGTAACAAACAAAATAAAGTATAAAAACGACGCATGAAAAATAACCCTTTAATTAAAGTATTTACATCATACCTGTAGAACCATGTCCACCACAAGACCGCTCTGTTTCATCTAAAGATTCAACCTCTAAAAAAGAAATGCGCTCATATTTTTTAATAATCATCTGTGCAATCCTTAGACCACGCTCAATTACAAAATTTTCTGCGCCTAAATTTATCAAAAGCACCTTTGATTCTCCGCGATAATCACTATCGATAGTACCGGGAGCATTTAAAACTGTAATACCATGCTTATATGCCAAACCAGATCTAGGACGTACCTCTCCCTCATATCCTTCAGGGATAGCAATAATAAACCCCGTTGGGATCAAATATCTTTCTCCAGGTTTAAGAGTAATGTTTTCTGTTATTGCCGCACGCAAATCAAGTCCTGCACTTCCTTCGGTTGCATAAAAAGGAACGCCGAGTCCTTTTCCATTTTTAAGAAATTTTATGCGAATATCCATCCTATTAATTCCCAAATTCTTTTATAAAATCGGATAAAAATTTCTTAAAGCCTGATTTACTTATTTTTCCATCTATATCTGCTCTTTGAATCTGACTGAGACTGGTGCTCTCAATCGTTACATCAAAAATCTTCAAAATACCTTCGACATTAAATACAGACCAACTAACTTTTATTACCTTATTTTCTATGGATATTGTGGAAGCTACTATATAGTGCCTGCCTTCTGTTTTTGTTTTTACTTCTTTAACAACAAATTTAGCTGCTTTATATTTACTAAATTCAGAGGAATAAAGTCTGACCAACATATTTAAAAAAGATTGCAAAAAAGAAGTTTTTTCTTTATTAGTTAGTTGCTTATATCTTATGCCAAGAGAATATCTTGCTATATTTTCTATAGCAAAACACTGTTTAACAAGAGTTTGAAACTCCCTAATCACTTGTTCGTTAGTAATATTCGGTCTGTTTATAATCTCTAATGCCGCATTACCTAGAAGAGTTATAAATTTTTTCGGATCTTTTTGGGCTTGAATGCCAGAAGCATTAGAAGTAATAGAAAGTGGATCCACAGAAAATCTTTGATGAATGTCTGCCGAAGTCTTAGTAAAAGCTAAATCAATAAGTAAAATAAAAATAACGAATAGAATAGATATACGAGCCATGATTAATTGCCAAATATTTTAAAAAAGTTCCTTAATTATAATAAATAAATCAACATTTATCTATAAAAAAAGCGCGCCTATTTAAGGACGCGCTTTATAATTATACGACTAATTATTGATCTTTTTGTGTGGATTTTCCAATAGCAAGACCCAATATATCTCCGAGACTTGCTCCGCTGTCAGAAGAACCAAATTCTTCCATTACCTGCTTTTCTTTTTCTATTTCAAGAGCTTTAATGGACAATCCAATTTTTCTTCCGGTCTTATCAAGACTTAAAATTTTCGCATCTACTTTCTCACCTACAGCGAATCTATCTGTTTGGCGATCCTGTCTGTCTTTAGCAAGATCTATCTTTTTAATAAATCCATGAGATCCATTAGTAAGAATTACTTCAATACCTTCATCTCCTTTAATTTCGGAAATGATGCAAGTAACAACCATTCCTTTTTTAAGTTCAGCATCAGAATTTCCATACGGATTTTCCGTAAGTTGCTTAACTCCAAGAGATATCCTCTCCTTCTCGGGATCGATTTCGATCACTTTTACTGTTAAACTATCGCCTTTTTTGTATTTAGCTAAGTCTTCTTCTTTAACTTTTTCCCAGGAAAGATCATTAATATGTACCATTCCGTCAATATCGCCACTCATTTTTACAAAAATACCAAAATCTGTAATGTTTGTGATAATGCCTTCAAACACATGTCCTACTGGAAAATCTTTGCTTATATAATTCCATGGGTTTTCTTGCAACTGTTTAATTCCAAGTCCCATGCGCCTTTTTGCGACATCAACATCCAATACAACAACCTCTAGCTTAGATCCTGCATTGGCGATTTTTGATGGAGAAATATTTTTCCTCCAGCTGATTTCAGAAACGTAAACTAATCCTTCAACACCTTCCTTGACTTCAACAAAAATTCCATAATCTGTAACATTAGTAACTTGTCCTGTAATTTTAGTTCCAACACCAAACTCGACATCAACTCCTTCCCAAGGATCATTAGTAAGTTGCTTCATCCCCAAAGAAATGCGCTTTGTTTCTTTGTTAAATTTCACAATTTTTACTGTAACTTCCTGTCCTGGAGAGACAACCTCTGAAGGATGATTAATTCTTTTCCAAGAAATATCCGCGTTATGAAGCAATCCATCAACGCCTCCAATATCAACAAAAGCACCGTATGTTGTGATATTTTTAACAACGCCGGTAATTATCTGTCCCTCTTCTAGATTAGCGATTACTTTTGCTCTTTCCTCTGCATTGGCTCCTTCTAAAATTCCCCGGCGAGAAACAACAATATTCTCGCGTATCCTATCCATCTTTAAAATCAAGAATGGTTGTGCAACCCCCATCAGTGGAGAAATATCTTTTACGGGACGAACATCAACCTGGCTTCCGGGTAAAAAAGCAGTCGCACCATTTAAATCGACCATGAATCCGCCCTTTACGCGATTAAACATAGTTCCCATAACGCTTTTGCCTTCTTTAAATGATTTCTCAAAATCCTCCCAAGCTGCCTCTCTAAGAGCCTTTTCACGACTTAACACTATTTCGCCGCTTTTGTTTTCATAGCGATCTATAAAAACATCTATTGTATCACCGGTTTTAAGCTCAAGTTTTCTTCCAGCATTTGTAAATTCACTTACAGCAATTCGCCCTTCTGATTTAAGACCAACGTCTATGGTTATAAAATTATCATCTACACTAACAATTTTTCCTTGTACTACCTTATTTTCCCATGCAGATGCTTTACACGCCTGCTCAAAAAGTTCAGCAAAACTTGCTCCCTGAACGACATTTTCTTCTGACATTAATAATATCTCCTCACCGCAGTTAGAAACTTCAATAAATACAAACTAAATCCAACTGCCATTTTAATAAATAATTGAACTAAAAAATATTTTTACCATAAAATCCATAAATAAAAACTAACCCTGTCTGGCTTTAAACCTAGGATTTGTTTTGTTTATTACATAAATTCTGCCTTTTCGTCTAATAAGACGGCAGTTTTTATGCCTGAATCTGATAGTTTTTAAAGAATTCACTACCTTCATAAAAAATCTCCCTTTCAGAGGTAGTTATTACAAACTTCTCATTGAAAAGTCAAGAATTTTCATGTAAATCGTACAATTTTTCTTATTTTTTAGAGTTTTTAATATTGAATAAAAGTTTATATGCCTATAATTGCTTTGGCATATTCCTCCGAATTAAACGATTTTAGATCTTCAAGAGATTCCCCGATTCCTATAGCAAAAATTTTCAGCTTATATTTCTTTGTTAATGAAATTATAGCTCCGCCTTTTGCTGTTCCATCCAATTTTGTAATTATAACTCCATCAATGCCTATTTTATTCATAAAAACATCAACCTGGTTGTGTGCAGCCTGTCCTGTTAAACCATCCAACACAAGAATTGTAGTATGAGGTGCCGTATCATCTATTTTTTTTATAACCCGCTTGATTTTTTCTAATTCATCCATTAAATCATTGCGATTCTGCATTCTTCCAGCTGTATCTATCAAAACAATATTATTGTTATTTTTTTTCGCCTGTTCAATTGCTTTAAATACAAGCCCTGCCGCATCAGATTTTTCTTTTCCCACACAAATATCCACACCGATTTTTTCAGCCCAATATTTCAACTGTTCCGCCGCGGCAGCGCGAAATGTATCGGCAGCAACAAGCAATGAAGAGTGTCCGCGACTTTTAAAAAGATGCGCGATTTTTGCCGCAGTCGTTGTTTTTCCATTTCCATTTACTCCCATTATCATAATGATATTTGGTGAAGTGTTGAAATTAATATCGAAAAGATCTGCTTCATATGGTTTCAATATTTCATTAATTTCATTTGCGAGATATAGCTTTATATCGATGTCTGTAGAGATTTTAGAAAACTTTTTTTCAGATATTTTGGTTGATAATTCAGCCGCCGTTTCAATTCCAACATCCGCTATAATTAAAGCATCCTCTATTTCTTGTGCAAAATTATCGTCAATTTTTTTACCAGTAATTGATATGGAGATCTTCTCCGACGTTTTTTGTAACGCGGATTTAATCTTTGAAAAAACGCTCATCTAAATCTCCTCATATACTGGAATACCAACTATATTTTCTTCATCAACGGATTCACATCGGAATATATATCTTTTTCCGGTAATCATCTTATTTTTAGATTTCACCTTCAAAAACGAATCTGTTTTCGCACTTTCTGCGTCTTCAGCAAGCACAAATACATTCTTTCCAATATACTCAGATAATTTGTTAAATAAAATCTTTTTTGATAACAATTTGAGTTCTTGAGCTCTATTTATGATAACTTTTTTTTCAACATTTGGCATTAAAGATGCTGGAGTTCCGGGACGCCGAGAAAAAGGGAAAATATGAAGCAAAGATAATTTCGCTTCATATATAAAGCTTTTGGTATTCAAAAACATTTCCTCTGTTTCCGTCGGAAATCCAACTATTATATCAGCACCGAAAATTATGTCAGAACGCTTTTGCAAAATGCTTTGATTAATCTCAATCACCTGCTCCCTCGAATGCCGTCTCATCATACGCTTTAAAATAATATTATCTCCCGATTGAATACTTTCGTGAATATGCGGGAGCAATCTCTCTTCATTCGCTATAATATTTATTAGCTCATCGTCTATATCAGCAGGATCAAGAGATGATAGACGAAGACGCTTTATTTCAGGAATATTACGCAATATATATTGCACAATATAAGCCAAGCTACGCTTAGGAATTAAATCACCCCCATAGGAGGAAATATTTACACCCGTAAGGACTATTTCCTTATAACCCTTATTTAATAAATCTTTCGCTTGATTAACTATTTCCTGCTCATCCACACTGACATTGAGTCCTCGCGTCTTCCTTACAATACAATAAGTACATTGGTGGTCACAGCCATTTTGAATTTTAAGAAATCCTCTTATTTTCTTATTAAAATCCTTATACTCATCACGTTTTTCACACTCAAAAGTGTTTTGTGACGAAAATTTTAGGTATTCACTCTTAGAAAGTTTTAATTTGTTTGCAATAATACCAGCAACACCATCCATTTTTATATAAAAATCTGGATTTAACTCTGACGCACAACCGGTCAAAATTATTTTTGCCTCTGAATTTTCATGGTGTATTTTTCTTATGGTCTGACGTAATTTTCTTTCTGCTTCGGCTGTTACCGCGCATGTATTTATGATGATGAAACTTGACAGATTTAATTCTTCAGCGAAATCTTGTATAAGTTCAGACTCACACGCATTTAATCTGCATCCAAAGGTTATAATTTTTTTATTCATCCAATATATATTTTATTTATACATTCACAAAATATATGCTTATTTCTGATTTTTCAATATTTAAGATCTTTCGCAAAATCACAATATTTTTTTGCAATTAAGAAAAATTTAAACAAAATTGTCTATTGTAAATATAAATTACTATATCTGGTAGAATCAATGAGAATTGTTTGCGTTATATTATGCCTTTTTGTTAATTATGTACACGCTGATTTATTTGTTGGATTAGAGCAAATAGTAACGGGAATTAAAGGGTTCGAAAATATGGTATCTCCATTCAAGACCTCAGATAATCGCACTACTCAACAATATCAAAACATGCCGTTACAGCAAGCAAATCTTTACATACAGCAAAATAGACAACAATATATGAATCCAATAAATCAAAATTTTACCAAACAACAAATCAGGCCACAGCCGTTAACTGGTATTCAATTGGTTAAAAATTTCCTTCTTCGTAATAATATACGTATAAGTAATATAAAAACAGCTGGAATAAGTCCACAAGGAGATAGAATAGCCTACATTACAAATGATAATAGCTTTGAACGTGTTATAGTTACAAAAAATAATTCATTAGAAGGAAACTATAATATAACCGGTAGAAAAGAAATTGTAGAAAAGATTGTATATACATATCGTGACAACAATGGTCTTTTAAAAGCACGTGTAGTTAATCTGATAAATAACAGCAGCCAAGGAATTCCAACGATAAAAAATGCAAGATTCATAAAGATTACAGAAGTACAAAACGTAAACTACGTTGTGATAACTAGCTATGATAATCTCAACAATTATCTTGTATGTAGAATTAATCTAAATAATTTCAATATTGAGCTCCTTCCACAACGTAAAGTAAACCAGAATATTCAAAATCCATTTAGTCATTAACACGGGATCACGATAATTTATTAAGTTTTTGTACTAAATTATCCAACTCCTCAAAATTGTTGAAATGTATCTCTACTATACCACCATGATTTTTTAGCCTTACATTAACATTCAATCCTATCAAAGAAGCAATCTGTTCAGCTACATTCAAAGCTTCAGGATCAACATAATTATCGCTTTTTTGATTTTTTACATTAGAAATAGTTTTCTTATGTTTGATAAAATCTTCTGTCTGGCGAACACTCATCGATTTATTTATAACTAAATTCGCGATATCTACAGCATTTTCTAAACCAATTAAAGCTCTAGCATGCCCAAAAGTAAGCTTTCCTTCTCTCAATATATTTTTCACCTCAATCGGTAGCGCCAGTAATCTTAATATGTTGGTAACATGACTGCGACTTTTTCCTAAAATTTCAGATAATTCTTCTTGCGTATACGTAAATTCATCGATCAATCTTTTATAGGCTTCAGCTTCATCTATCGGATTTAAATCTTCCCGTTGAATATTTTCTAAAATTGCAATTTCAAGCTGATCTTTTTTATTTATATCTGTCACAATCGCCGGAATTTCCTTCATTCCAGCTATTTTAGACGCTCGCAAACGACGTTCTCCGGCAACCAACTGATATTTGCCGTCATTTAATTTTACTACCAAAATCGGCTGCAATATTCCCTTTCTTTTTATGGATTCAGCTAGATCCAGTAGATTTTTTTCGTCAAATACCTGTCGGGGCTGAAATGGATTAGTCACAATATTATCAACATTTATTGTGACAATCATATTTTTACTATCACCTACGACTTCAGGCGAATCTAAATCTAAAAACGCTGATAATCCGCGCCCCAAATTCTTATTATTCATGTCCCTTTTCTCTTGCTAAAAATTCTCTTGCTAATTCTATATATGATATCGCCCCCATAGATCTTATATCATGTAAAATCACCGGTTTCCCGTGAGATGAGGCTTCACTAATCCTCACATTTCTTGGAATAACTGTATTAAAAACAAGGTTTTTGAAATGTCCACGAACATCATTTGCAACGCTTGAACTCAAGCTATTTCTGCGATCATACATAGTAAGAACAATCCCGGATACGATAAGATCGCTGTTGATGGTATTTCTGACGCTTTGTATTGTATTGAATAACTGCGCGAGACCTTCAATAGCATAAAACTCACACTGGAGCGGAATGATAATTTTTTTAGAAGCATTTAATGCATTAATATTAATAAATCCAAATCCAGGTGGACAATCTATAAAAATATAATCATATTCGAGATGAGCAATAGAATTTTTCAGCTTACTGTCTCTATCTTTCTGAGAAAACAATTCAATTTCAGCAGCAGATAAATCAATAGTCGAAGGAATTAAATATAATCCATCTACATATGTTTTTTGAGCGATGTTTTTTGCATCGGATATCCCCAGCAATACGCCGTAACTGCTATGAACACCCCTTCCCTTTTGCATACCAAATCCGGTTGTTGCATTTCCCTGAGGATCTAAATCAAGAACAAGTACTTTTTTACCAACCGCAGCAACCGCCGTCGCTAAATTTACAGCAGTCGTTGTTTTTCCAACTCCTCCCTTTTGATTTATAACCGCAACAACATTTGAAAGCATTTTACAATTACTTCTATAAAAACGAGTAAATTATACTTTATTAATTACAGAATAAAAACTGCTGAATTATTAGAAAAAGAACAGATACCAGAATTCACCGAAACAGATATCGGTCGTTCTATTCCGTCTCTGTATATCTTTATTATGCCTTTTTTAAGAGAAGTTATTATCGATATATGATTCGGAAGAAGACACATTTCCCCTTCTGTTGCGGGAACAATTATTTTAGATGCCTCTCCATCAAATATTTTCTTTTCTAATTCCAGAACTTTTACTTTCATATGCCACCTATATTATTTTTCGAAAGGCACTAATATCCTAAAAAAGAAGAATGTCGACAAAATCAATTTCAAAAAAGCGCATTATGCATTAAACGGCAACCCCCATATTGGTCGCCTTCTCATACACTTCTTCTATCGTTCCTACCATAAAGAAAAACATTTCCGGCAGATGATCACATTCGCCGGAAATAATGTCGTTAAATCCTTTTATTGTATCCGCGAGAGCAACAAATTTCCCCTGCATACCGGTAAATACTTCTGCTACATGAAACGGTTGTGAAAGAAACCTTTGAATTTTTCTTGCGCGCGCAACAGTTAATTTATCCTCTTCTGACAATTCATCCATACCGAGAATCGCGATTATATCTTGCAAAGATTTATAGCTCTGTAACACACGTTGCACCTCTCTCGCGACACGATAATGTTCTTCTCCGACAATATGCGGCGTTAACATTCGTGATGTTGAATCAAGAGGATCCACTGCTGGATATATACCGAGTTCAGAAATTTTTCTGCTAAGAACCGTTGTTGCATCCAAATGTGAAAAAGATGTTGCCGGAGCGGGATCTGTCAGATCATCTGCCGGAACGTATACTGCCTGCACACTGGTAATCGATCCGTTAATAGTGCTAGTAATGCGTTCCTGCAATTCTCCCATATCTGTTGCAAGTGTCGGCTGATATCCGACAGCCGACGGAGTTCTTCCGAGCAGTGCGGATACCTCAGAACCAGCTTGCGTAAATCTAAAAATATTATCGATAAAAAGCAAAACGTCTTGATGTTCATAATCTCTAAAATATTCCGCAAGAGTGAGTCCCGTAAGCGCGACTCTTGCTCGAGCTCCAGGAGGTTCGTTCATTTGTCCATATACAAGCGCAGCTTTTGACGTTCCATTTTCAAGATCGATAACTCCAGACTCTATCATTTCATGATATAAATCGTTGCCCTCTCTCGTACGTTCTCCCACACCCGCAAAAACAGAAAATCCCCCGTGTGCTTTGGCGACATTGTTGATTAATTCTTCGATCAATACAGTTTTTCCAACACCTGCGCCACCAAACAAACCTACCTTACCGCCTTTTGCGTATGGAGCAAGAAGATCTACAACCTTAATTCCTGTAATTAAGATTTCTGTTTCTGTCGCCTGTTCAACAAAAGGAGGAGCCTCCCTATGAATTGGTAAAACTTTTTCAACTTCAATTGGTCCACGGTTATCAACCGGCTCTCCGATAACGTTAATGATTCTTCCAAGTAACTGTCTACCAACCGGCACCTCTATCATTTTTCCCGTATCAACAACCTCTTGGCCACGTTCTAAGCCATCAGTAACATCCATAGCAATGGTGCGTACTATACGCTCCCCAAGCTGCTGAGCAACTTCGAGAACAATTTTTTTTCCGTTATTTATTACTTCCAAAGCATTAAGAATCGCGGGAACTTCTTTATCAAAAACAACATCTACAACAACACCCAATACTTGAGATATATGACCTTTATTATTTTCAGACATAATTCAATCCTATCTTTTAAACTACTGCTTTCGCCCCTGAAATTATTTCTACAAGTTCCTGCGTAATCTGTGTTTGCCTAATGCGATTATATTTTACTTTAGACTCAAATAATAAAGAGTCCGCGTTTCTTGTCGCGTTATCCATAGATGTCATTCGAGAACTTTGTTCACTTGCAATACTTTCAAGCGCACATTGATAAATTTGAATTGCGATATTGTACGGCAATAATTCATCCAAAATTTTCTTAGAATTCGGCTCAAAAATCGTGACTGTCTTATCTTCATTCTCTTCAAAGGATAATGGGATAATGTCTTTAATTTCTACTTTCCGATTCATGGCTGAATAATATTTTGTATACACAACTGATACTTCATCTACAGTATCATTTTTGAAAAGAGATATAACTTTATCGGCTAATATTTTTGATTTTGCATAAGTATCATTGTCCCTATAAAAATCTTCTATAATTTCAACTGAATCATTTGGATGCAACATTCTTTTAAAATGTTCCAATAATTTGCTTCCAATGCAGAGAATTTTAATTTTTTTCCCTTCTTTATGCAGGCTATTGACTATACCAGATACCTCTTTATTCATGAGATAATTAAAATTGCCACACAAGCCTCTGTCCGAAGTAAAAATAATCAATAAAACACTTTCAATACGTTTTCTTCCATTGAACAATTCGGACTCAATATCCAAAAAATCTCGACGCAATCTCGAAAGAATTCCATTTAACTCTCGAGAAAATTCTCTGGAAGAATTTGTTTTCTGCTCGGCTTTGCGCAATTTAACACCAGCGACCAGTTTCATTGCTGCAGTTACTTTTCGAGTTGATTCGATAACCGTGATTTTATTTCGCAGTTCTTTCAAACTAGCCATCTCAAATATTATCCCTATTAAAATCTTCCAAATATTTAGAGACTGTTTCTTTTAGAGTTTCATCAAGTTCATCTGAAATTGCTTTTTCTTCACGAATCTTGTTCAGAATTTCATTGTTTTCACTTTTCATGCGCTCTAGTACATATTCTTCAAATTTACGCACCAATGATAAATTTAAATTATCGAGATACCCATGAACACCGAGGTATATGGCTACAGCTTGATCCTCTACATTCATAGGAGAATATTGTGCTTGTTTCAACAATTCTGTGAGGCGCTCTCCTCGCGCGATTAATTGCTTACTCGAAGAATCTAGGTCCGACGCGAATTGAGCAAAACCAGCCATTTCACGATACTGAGCCAATTCAAGTTTAATTTTTCCAGAAACTTGTTTGATACATTTCGTTTGCGCAGCAGATCCTACTCGACTAACGGATTGACCAACATTGATCGCTGGACGAATACCTTTATAAAACAAGTCACTTTCCAAAAAAATTTGGCCATCAGTAATAGAAATAACGTTTGTAGGAACATATGCGGATAAATCGCCTGCTTGCGTTTCAATAATTGGTAGAGCAGTAAGCGATCCTCCACCACATTCATCACTTAATTTTGCGGCGCGCTCGAGTAATCTAGAATGTAAATAAAAGACGTCCCCCGGATAAGCTTCACGCCCAGGAGGACGCCTCAATAATAATGACATTTGACGATAGGAAACAGCATGTTTTGATAAATCATCGTATATAATCAAAGCATGCATTCCATTATCTCGAAAGTATTCTCCCATCGCACAGCCTGCATATGGAGCCAGATATTGCATTGTAGCAGCGTCCGAAGCGGTAGCTGCAACAACTGTAGTATAATCCATCGCGCCGGCTTCCGTCAGAGTTTTTACTATTTGCGCAACAGAAAATCTTTTTTGACCAATAACAACATATATGCAGTGTAGTTTTTCCTTTTCTATATTCTGTTCAAACGCGTATTTCTGATTCAGAATTGTATCAATTGCAATAGCTGTTTTGCCAGTCTGCCTGTCGCCGATAATCAACTCACGTTGACCTCTTCCAATCGGGACAAGAGCATCTATTGCTTTCAACCCCGTCTGCATCGGTTCGTTAACTGATTTTCTTTCTATGATCCCCGGAGCTTTAATATCTACAGCGCGTCTTTCAGAAGACTTTATTTCTCCTTTTCCATCGATAGGCTCTCCCAACGCATTTACAACGCGTCCAAGCAGACCTTTTCCTACGGGAACATCAATAATTTTCCTTGTTCTTCGGACTTCCATTCCCTCGTATACATCACGATCTTCCCCAAATAACACAATATCTACTGTATCTTCACCTAGATTTAAAGCCATGCCATTCATACCGGATTCGAATACAACTTTCTCACCCATTGAAACATCATCAAGTCCATAAACTCTAGCAACACCATCTCCAATGGATAAAACGCGTCCGATTTCAATAAATTCTGGTCCGGAGTCAAATCCTTCAATTCGCTCCATCAACACTGATTCGATTTCGGATGAATTAACTTTCATAGCTCCCACTCCTAATAACGCAATGCAATCTTTTTATTCTAGATTTTAAAGAATAATCTAAAATTCTCGATTGATACTGTACTTTAACACCTTCAATTAAAGATTGATCGTGCTTTACAATACATTCAACCTTTCCTCCAAAGGCTTTCTCGAGATATTCTGTAAATTGCTTTATTAAAGAATCAGAAATATCTTTCGCAAATGTAAGATAAAAAAACTTTTTATTATCTATTTTATCTAAAAAAGCCTCATACGCAGCGCATATGTCTAAGATCATATCCATACGCTTATTATGCAATAGCAGATCCATGAAATTACTCATATATTCCGATAAATTTAACTTCACTTTAATAGACTCAACAAATCTTATTCCATCTTCCGATAATAAAGATATTCGCTTTAAGAACTTCTCGTAATCATCAATATTAAAAATACATAACTTTATGCTATAGATCTCTTTCGCTATATCTCGCTCTAATCCAGATTTCGCGGCTATATTGTATAATGATCTCACATATCTGTTGGTCACGGAATTGCCAACGACAAAACTCCAATCAGCCAATAGTAATCTCCAAAAAGATAATTACTTGCACTACAACACATTACAACTCAAAATACAATATCTTAGATGTAATTTAAGTACATTTTAATATCCGAATTATTGATATTATAGTAATTAATTGCAGATGCCGACACCTCTGCCCCAGATAAGAAACTTTGACTTATCTTTTGTGTTGGCACCACCTACAAACAGCTGCCCAACAAACCCGCTGGAAAATTTATAGTCACACACAAACGTTAAAACAAATGCCCTTCCTATCAAGGTATCTTTTGGAGAGGAATTAGAGGAAGAAAAGCTTGTTTCCGGAGTTCTATAATTTGTTAATGCAATATGCCCGGAAGTTGCGGTTATATTTCTTGCTAAGTGTGCAGAGTTCCCATCACTATCAACAAAAGTATTACCAGGAGCATAGCTGTTATCAGCTGAAGGCCAAAAAACTTCCTCGCTCCCAAATGGGGTTATAGCACACATTTTATCTAAACTTTCATATACAGCAAAATAATACTTTATATTTGAATCCTCTATATAAGAAGGTTTGTATTTTTTTATAATATCATTAAAATTATTGGTGTTTTTGTTGGAAACGAAATCCAGCGACGCTTCCAAGGCCATACTATCCATTGCTGTTCTGGTATTGTTAACTTTCATCATCTCTATGATGAAAAAAATCATCATTAAAACAACCGGAAGAGTCAAACTTGCCTCAAGCACCGCGATTCCTGTTCGGTTATTTTTGAACAGAGATAATTTCGTAATCCGATTAATTTTTTTTTCAATTAATCTTATTAAACTAATTTTTCTGAAAAAACGCTTTAGTATGCGGAATACTATAACGAAATCTAAAATAAACTTTTTCAAAAATTTTCTTAGGAATATTACAAAAGCTGTCATAGCAATCACCATTATTTGTATAATATTCTGAAAGTATTAATAATGGATTTAGAAAACTATTCTTTAAAAATTCTCAGAAATACTTACTTCTAAAAATATAACAAATAATTGAAATGAATATAATTCAACGTTATTTTTTACGGCGTCTATCCCACCATTCGATGCGCTTTTTAATTTCTCTCTCAAAGCCTCGCTCAACAGGATTATAAAATTTTTTCCTGGAAAGCTCGTCAGGAAAAAAATTATCTCCGGAAAATGCGTCTTTTTCATTGTGATCATATGTATACCCTTCACCATAATTCATCTCAGCCATCAATTTAGTGGGAGCATTTCTGATCTTTTTTGGAACCGGAAGAGATCCGTAAAACGTCGCGCATTTTTTGGATTGGTTATATGCCATATATCCCGCGTTTGATTTCGGAGCAGTTGCGAGATATATAACAGCGTTAGTAATGGCCAATTCACCTTCCGGTGATCCAAGTATGCTATATGTCTGATGTGCGGCAATGGCCTGCAGTATAGCGTTCGGATCCGAAAGTCCTATATCCTCAGCCGCGAATCTTATCAATCTACGGGCAATTATCAATGGATTTTCTCCAGCTACCAGCATTCTATTTGTCCAATAAAGAGCCGCATCTACATCGGATCCACGTAAAGATTTATGAAAAGCGCTGAGTAAGTTATAATGCTCCTCACGAGACGCATCATAAATCATTGCTCTTTTTTGCATTAACTTTTCAAGTTCTTGAATAGAAATTTTTTCTTGTATATTCAAAGAAAATAATTCTTCCGCACGATTCAATAAATACCTTCCATCTCCATCTGACATTAAACATAAATGCTGTCGAGCTTCAGATGTCAACGGTAATTCTTTTTTCATAAAACTTTCAGCACGCGACAAAATCTTATCTAAGTCTTCAAGTTGCAATCTATTAAACGTAATTACCTTACAGCGCGACAATAATGCGGGGCGCAATTCGAATGAAGGATTCTCTGTGGTAGTTCCAATAAGCACAACAGAACCACTCTCAAGATATGGTAAAAAAATATCCTGTTGACTTTTATTTAAATGATGAATTTCATCTATTAAAATCACCACTTTTTGCGAGGGATCATTTATTACGCTTTCAAATATTGATTTAAACTTAGCAGTTGCATGCATAACTGCGGAGGTTTCTTCAAATCTTAATCCGCTTTTGTTGACCAATATTTTTGCCAGAGAAGTTTTTCCCGATCCCGGTGGGCCCCAGAAAATTAGAGATTGTATATTATCAGTAAATTGAATTTGTTCATATACAGACTGTCCTATCAATTCATCAATTGCTGTAGGACGAATTCTATCGGCTAGTGGATGTGCTTGTTCAAATAATTGCAAAAGATGCCTCTTTTAAGAAATATATTTTAAAATATTATGTTTTCTTTTGAGTTAATTAATATTAAGTTCTAGAATGCCTTTCGTAAAGGTAATAATATGTAATTGAGGAAACAATGAAATATGCAAAAGAATACAATATTGCAGTTGTAGGAGCCACAGGAAATGCAGGCATGAAAACTCTGCAAATCCTCGCTGAAAGAAATTTTCCAATTGATAATATTACTGTAATTGCTTCAGAAAAATCAGTAGGATCTAGTATTTCCTTTAAAAATAAAACTCTCAAAGTAAAACCGTTTCAAAGTATTGATTTTTCTCAAATACATATCGCATTTTTTTGTGCTGGCGGTACATTTTCTCGAAAAAACGCAGAAGCAGTAACAAACCAAGGGTGCGTTATAATAGATAAAACATCTCATTTTCGACTAAATCCAAAAGTCCCGTTAATAATACCGGAAATCAATGCAAAAATCTTAAGCAAAGGTTCTTCATTAGGAATTATTTCGAACCCTAACTGTGTCGCGATTCCTCTCGCTATGACACTCAAAGCGTTATCTGAAATAGCGCCCATAAAACGAGTGGTTGTATCAACATACCAATCTGTATCCGGTGCAGGCAAAGAAGCTGTAAACGAGTTATTTAATCAAACAAAGAAAATAATATCCGCTCAAACGCTGAAGCCTGAGATTTTTCAAAAGCAGATTGCATATAATGTTATTCCAGCGATAGGAAATATTACAGCATCAGGAATCACCGATGAAGAAGAGAAAATATCATCAGAAGTATGTAAAATTTTAAAATCAGATGTAAAGGTAGCGGTTACTTGTGTTAGAGTACCGGTATTTGTCGGACATTGTATGTCTGTTGCATGCGAGTTCAATAAAACGATTTCCGAAAAAAACGTTTATGACGCATTTGAAAAATTTGATGGAATTATAACAATCGATAGACGCAACGAATATGCTGAATTCACGACACCTATAGATGCACAAGGGGAAGATAACGTATATGTCAGCAGAATACGAAAGGATGCAAGTATAAAAAATGGATTATTATACTGGATAGCATCAGATAATCTTAGAAAAGGTGCTGCTTTAAACAGCGTGCAAATTGCTGAAGAATTAATTAATGAAGATCCGCAATTGACAATTTTTAAAAGACAAAAATGAAAATATTAATAAATATTTCGTATTTAAAATATATAATTTTCACTAATATAATAGAACAAGTAAAATTGTTTTATAAAATAATAAAAAATGCTAATTTATACCGATATCTTGAATGGAAAGTTGAATAATGAAGAGTGATATCTCGGGATTCCCAGAATTCTTACCAAATGAGCAAATATCGTTCAATAATGCAGTTAACACTATTAAAAATCATTTTGAATCATATGGTTTTGCTCCAATGGATACACCTGCCGTCGAACGTATAAATACATTACTAGCAAAAGGTAATGATAATGAAATCTATGGTTTATATAGATTGGCAGATAAAAACGATAAAAAAGATTTAGGTTTAAGATTTGACCTAACCATTCCATTAGCAAGGTACGTATCTTCATACAATGGATATTTGATATTTCCATTTAAGAGATATCAAGTTTCGCCTGTATGGAGAGGAGAAAGACCTCAATTCGGAAGGTATCGTCAATTTTATCAATGCGATATTGATATTATAGGTAATGGTGAATTATCTATAGCTCATGATGCAGAAATTATCTCCTTAATAAACAACGCGTTATTAGCCTTGAATATTCCAAAGTTTTCTACAAAGATAAACAATAGAAAAATACTCAGCGGATTTCTGAAATCATTTGTTAATGAAGATAAAATTACAGATACCATCAGGCTTATAGATAAAATAGATAAAATTTCTTCGGAAGAATTTAATGAAACTATTAAAAAATACAACATTGAAAGCAAAGATGCAGATAAAATTAAGAATTTCTTGGAAGCGGAAAAAAAAGGAGACAACTCTGAAATAATATCATGGTTAAAAGGACTTAATTTTAATGCAGAATTTGCTTCTGGAGTTTCGGAGCTTGAGGAAGTTATAAATCTTTTGAAAAAGTTTGGAATTGAAGACAGATTTATAAAAATCTCCATGAAGCTTGCCAGAGGGCTCACCTACTACACCGGAAGCGTTTTTGAAACTACTTTTGATGATATAAACGACATAGGAAGTATCGCGGGCGGCGGAAGATATGACGATCTTACTGCCATGATATCTGATAAAAAATTCCCGGGAGTCGGAGGAACAATCGGAATTTCCAGACTTATTCCAAAGCTTTTTGAAATAGGACATTTAAAATATGATAAATTTTCCACTGCGCAACTGTTGGTTACAGTGCAAAATCGTAATTTCATAGGAAGTTATATGAAGCTTTCAGAAAAGTTCAGAAAATTGGGTATAAAAACAGAAACTTATTTACAGGAAAAAAATCTTGGGATACAGCTGAGCTATGCCAGCAAAAAAGGAATTAAATATGCGCTTATAGCTAATGATGTGGAGCTTCTCGAAAATAAGGCAATCATACGAAATCTAGAGACAAAAGAACAAACAATTATCAGAACAGAGTATATGAACAAAGATATAATAAAGTTACTTAACGAATAAATTCCGATAATATTTTTTCAAAAAAACAAGATCTTATATAATCTATTGCCCAGAAAGAAAATTATTCTTTTAAAATATCTATTACATATCCTTTTTGACACCAGGAATCAACAAAATCAAATTCTTCTTTAAATTCTTGTTCTAATTCAGTTAATCTCAATATTTTTCCAGAATGCGCACTTTTTACTAGAGGATCTATTCCTCTAAATTTAGGATAAACCTTTATTTTTTTATATTTATATTCCGAAAATTTTCGAACTGGTTCTTTACATTGTTTTAGCATCAACTGAATTATCGAATCTTTTGAGTCAGCTAATCTATTAAAAACAACATCATCAGTTGAATATAAATCATCGTAACATATTAAAGATATTTTTAATGCCCTTTTCAACGCGTTTGCAAAATGCATCATTATGGAATATCCTTCTTTATCTCCCCAAAAATTCTTTGTGAAATTAAGAGATAATTTTCCAAGCATAGCTGCGTTTTCTATATTCGTAAAAAACCATTTATTATTTACATATTGTAAATCATTTATTATTTTATGAGCCTCATCTTTAGATATTTTTTTAAAAGCAACACCTGTTCTAATATTGTAGTCTATGCGATCTGCACACATATCAGGCAACGGTTGTTCTAAAGCTAAATATTCTTTTTGATAAATATCTACATCTTCTAGAGTTAATCCGTGTTTTTCAAGTATTGGAAATATGTTCATATTACTCAAAAATTGCATATGGGTAGTATCTTGATATGAACTATTTTTATATTCCTCTGCGCTACTATCCTCAGAAAACAAAAAATCTGCTACATGTGAAAAAACCGTATGAGAAGTATCATGTAGCAAGCCAGCTACCTGTTCCTGTTTATTCGCTCCAACTTTTTTTAGTAGATTCCAAACTCCAATACAATGTTCGAAACGTGAAATATCAGGAATACCGGCACACATAAACTTAACGGGCCCCGATAAATCAACATATTTTATTCTTTGCATTATTGGAGAATTAACAAAATCACTGATATAATCATCTAATTCCATATTTTTCTATGTATATTGTTGTATAATACCTGCATAACAATGCAATTGTTGAATATTTAACTCTACTAAAAAGAGCCTCTAGTTACTAAATTCACTTATAATGAAGTATTCTAAATATTCGCCAAACTTTGTACAACGTAATCCAATCGCTGTATTTTGTCATTTGTATTTTCAACGCGTTTTTTGTGTTCTTGTATGATATCATCAGATGCTTTAGACATAAACTCTTTGTTACTCAGTCTTAACACAGCATCATTTTTAACTTTCTGTAATTTTTCGATTTCTGCTTTTAACCGTTGTTCTTCATTTTTAACATCTATTTCTCCGCTGAATTCAATATGAATTATCGTCCCACCTACTATAACTGGAAAAGTTTGCCGAGAAATGCTGTTAAAAACTTCTATTCCGGCCATCATTTTTATAATTTCTTTATTTTCCGATATTAATTCAATATAGCGTTCATCTGAAGTCTCAATCTTCGCTTTTAAAACTTCAGAAGGTGAAATTCGTAAATACTGTCTCATAGATCTTACTGAGGTTATCGTTTCTTTTAATAACTCAATCTTTTTAACAGATTCTGTGAAATCTTCATCAAGATCGGTCAAATTAGGCCAGCAGATATCCAATATTCCAAGCTCTCCACTTAATTTTTTAGAAATAAATGGCGTAATAGGATACAATACACGAACAAATTGCAAAATAGCCCATGCAGTAGTATCTCTAATATCTTTTTTCAATAATGTAAAGTCTAAGTCATATCCATTTTTACTGTTCATATCTATTGCAGAATGCTGTAAAATGGGCTTTATAAACTCAATATACCAATCACAAAATGAATCCCAAACACAATGATAAATATTCCGAGAAGCATCATCAAATCTATAATTCTCAATAGAACTTTCGACATCCAATACCATTTGCTTAATTTTAAAAATAATCCATCGGGAAATATGATTTGTAACTTTACCAGGATCAAATTCTTTATTGTATACGCAACCGTTCATCTGGGAAAATCTCACTATATTCCAAAGCTTAGTAAGAAAATTTCTTCCCGTTTCTACAGATTGATCATTAATTTTTAAATCACGCCCAGGAGAGGACATTGATGCCAAAGTATATCTAACAGCGTCTGCTCCGTATTTATTACATAAATTCAGAGGATCGATCACATTTCCTCTAGACTTAGACATTTTTCGACCTTTTTCGTCACGTACAAGTCCATGTATATATATGTCTTTAAATGGAATCTCGTTCATTGTATAGACCCCGAACATTATCATTCTTGCAACCCAAAAAAATATAATGTCAAATCCTGTGACAATAGTAATATTCGAGTAAAATCTTTTTAAATCTTCTATTGTCTTCGGCCATCCTAGAGTAATAAATGGCCACATAGCAGCAGAAAACCATGTATCTAAGACATCGTTATCTTGCGTAAGCTCAATAATGTTTTTTCCATAAAATTTAACAGCATTAGCATGTGCTTCATCAAATGTTTCGGCGACAAATATCTGTCCATCAGGACCATACCATGCTGGAATTCGATGTCCCCACCAAATTTGTCGAGAAATACACCAAGGCTTTATGTTCTCCAACCACTCGAAGTACAAATTTTCCCAATGTTTAGGAATAAACTTAATTTTCCCAGTTCTCACTGCCTCAATAGCTGGTTTAGCCAATTCCTCTGCTTTGACGAACCACTGATGAGTAATACGTGGCTCCAATATGGCACCAGAACGATCACCGCAAGGAAGAATCTGCTTGAGCGGATCAACTTTATCCAAAAACCCTTTCTTTTCAAGCAAATCTACAACCATTTTTCTTGCTTCAAAACGCTCTAAGTGTTGAAAAATATCTGGCACATTTCCATTTAATTCCCCTTTTTCGTTCATGATATCTATGATTGGAAGTTTATGTCTTTTTCCGACTTCAAAATCGTTAAAATCATGAGCTGGAGTAATTTTTACTACTCCAGATCCTTTCTCTGGATCTGCATAACTATCCGAAATTATAGGTATAACACGATCCATTAATGGAACAATTACCTTCTTTCCTACTAGATGCTTATATCTGGCATCTTTTGGATTAACAGCAACGGCAGTATCTCCAAAAATTGTTTCCGGGCGCGTAGTAGCAACCGTAATAAAATCAGATGAATCCGCCAACATATATTTTATATGCCATAAATAACTATCCACTTCCTTTTCAACAACTTCCAAATCAGAGATAGCGGAACAAATCAGCGGATCCCAGTTGACCATTCGCTCACCGCGGTAAAGAAGCCCATCATCAAAAAGTTTAACGAATAATTTTGTGACAGCTTTTTTACTGTCTTCATCCATAGTAAATCTGAGACGAGAAAAATCGCACGAAATTCCCAGTGCTTTCATTTGATCCAAAATTGCACATCCGGAATTTTCTTTCCAATGCCATATTTCTTTTAGTAAAGCCTCCCTTGTAATAGCGCCCTTTTCCACCCCTTTTTCATAAAGCAGTTTTTCGACTAACAACTGTGTTACAATACCCGCATGATCAAGACCTGGTTGGAATAAAACATCAAACCCCTTCAGTCTTTTATATCTGGCAAGTATATCTTGTAGTGTATAGCATAACGAATGCCCTATATGCAGAGATCCAGTAATGTTTGGAGGAGGTAATAAAATCATAAACGGATCAGATTTATGATTTTGTACAGATGCCTCTATATCAAAGGAAAAGTTTTTTTCAAAAGATTTGGGATCAAAATTTTTCTCTAGCATTTTTTTCCTAACAATTACCAGGCCATCAATATAACAAACATATTATCACATCAATATAAACGATTTTATAACTTTGTGAATAAAAAATAATTAAACTTTTGTTTTTTGAAGCTGAAGTATGTGATATAAGTGACTTTTCTCCAGAACAATTCCAATTTTATGATATATCTCTGATTTTATAAGATCTTCGATTGCGTTTTCCTTTAAAAGATTTAATGTAATAAATTCATGCTTCTTATCATAAATTTTTTCCTGAATTGATAACCTCAGCAAATATCTAGCTAATGGAATAAAATCCATGTCCTGCAAAAACGACTGTTTATAAATTGTGTATTGTTTTAATAATTCTAGATTTCCTTCATCCAGCAATATAGAAATTTTTCTAAGTAAAGAGAACAATTCTTCATCAGTATTATTTATAATTTTTGCGATTTCATAATGAACCGCTGCTGAAACAGCAGGAAATAACATCTTACATAACGATAGTAATGTTGAATTATTTTTAAAAGAAGCAATCGCATTAATTCCATCCTGCTTCAAGCAGAAATCATTGACTTTTTTAGACTTTCTATAGTCACCACTATCCAAAACGAAAATATCACTTGAATGACTAAATAACTTTCTAAAATTATCTATATGATTGTCCTCGATATTTTTAATACAAAAAAAACTAGTTTGCGTTTCAAATAAATCACATTGTTCATCTTTAATTTTCATGTATTCCGAAAATGAAATGTGAAATACATCGACTTTTGCACATTTAAATTTATTCTTGAATTTTTCTATAATGAAATCGCAAAAAACATCAAAGGTTTTTTTGTAATTTCCGTATAAATAAAAGACTTTTCCTGGCTCTATATGAATATCAGATATATTTGCAAAATCAATTTTCACTAGACAAATTCATCCTTACAATTTCAACTATTTTTCTGCACAAATCTTTAATGAGAGCATCGTTATGACGACCATACAATGATAAAGTAACCTCCCCGTGTGAATGTGCAATATTATAACTCGTTGAAGTAGAAACTTTTCTTTTCAAAATGATTTTATTAGTATTATCCCGCAATGTAATGTGCGCGTCATAGGTAAACAAAACTCGCTTTGCTGCTCCATCTTTCGCAATTGCAAATGACTTCTCATATCCTATCAAATTAACAGATAATTTGCATTTCTTCTTAGAAAAACGAATATCTCTAAAGGAATCCATAAGGTGAGAACGTAATTTCTGCCCGTCACGTCCCGCTATAACATCTACATAAATATCAGAAAATTTTTCTGTGGAAGATTCTGCATTATGCTCGTAAAGCGGCTCTACAGAACACCCTACAAATAATAAAAATAATAAAAAATTGAAACAAAAATTATTTTTAAAAATAGTCACTCTTACAATATATCCTGTAATTAATATTATTCTTTTATATAAAGAATACTCAAAAGAGTAACATAAAACTTATTCAAAAATAATCAAAAGATTTTTATAATCAAGCTTGAAACAGGTGTTCTGTAATCTCTTATGAGCTCGTTTGCATTCAAAATATTTTACTTAAGAATGAGAATGAATTAAAATGAGCGCCGGTAGCATACTTGAGTATTAATCAAAAATCTACAACTTCATTAGCGGGTCTTTCTCCTCACGCAAAAAATAGTGAAACTTTTAAAGAATATAGAACTACTAAAGGAAAAAATGAAAAAGTAGGCATATTGTAAAAAGAATATTATCTTATCCGATTTAATATACATAGCTTTGGATTAATTTTTTGCAAGATTTATGTTTTCAGCAATGTAGTATTTGGTGAACTCGTAGTTTTTCCAATAAATCGCCTCAAAAATTTTCAAACTATTTTTTTCTTTTCTTCTGAGGTTAATACAGTAAGTATATAATCGAGTCCTATACTTTGACTACTTCTGTGTATAGAAATAGTGCTCCCGTTGTCAATAATTAAAGAATGCCTTCTTAAATTATATATAAATTTGTCCACGTTGATAGAGTCTATTGACATCTTCAATATACTTTTAGGAATATTTTGAGAATCAAGTAAACACATAAATAACAATAGAGATTTAAATTTGGAATTTTCCTTCAATATCTCTTCAAAAACAGAACTTACAATACTGTATCTCGTTTTACTGTAGTTAACATTTTCTTCTAAAAGAGCTCCTTGAGCGTCATTCAAATCTCTACAGGAAGTAGACATAATTTTTTCATAGTCATCTAAAGATATTTTGGTGTTTTTTAAATAATATGCCGCTGCACAGATATCAAGAGGCATCTTCGGTATGTTAGACAGAAATTTTTTTATTCTTGACTGTAAGTCTTTATCTAATTTTTCAAATGCAGACTTATAAAATATCTCACAAAACAAATTACGCTGTTCTTCCTCGGTCAACAAACCTACGTTAATTATCCAAGAAGATTTTATAAAACTCACATTTTTTATATCTTCGTTACGTGTGGTAATTATCACGGTACCTTTTCCCCAAGAATCAGTATTATGAGGAAGATATGAACTCACATATTTTAAAGCATCTACGTTATCAAATAATAAACACCAATCCCTAGATTGCTTTAGGAGGCCAGAAGTAAGTTTTATCAATTTTTTTCTTTTTTCTTCAAAACTCTGAAGTGTTTTTATAGATTCCAGCTCTTTCTGAGATTCTGGCCTAACAGCCATATGTTCAGCTAAATCAAAAAAAGAATTGTAAATGCTATCGCTGGTTTCTGCGTTTATTTCCCATCTGACTGGGCATTTGAACGAAGATAAAACCTCTCTCCCTAAAGTAGTTTTCCCGGCTCCACCGCCACCGACAATAACTACTGTCCTTATATTCTCTTGCAGGTCCAAATTTTTCATTATTTTGCTTATCAGATCGGAACGCTCCAAAAAATTTTCTTGAAGCTTCGGTATATCTACTATCGCTATATCTTTATGTTTTTCAAAAAAACAAAACAAAACAACTGATATTAGAGTAAGTATAACGATCAAAGCAACAATGAGTTTTTTGTTCTTATTAAAAAAGGACGTTTTTTCTTTTAAGGGATTATTTTGATATTCGGCATCTGGAAATATACCGTTAGCATTAAAGAATGCCAATAATTCTGATTTTGAATTGCACCCCACTTTATTCATAATGTTTTTTATATGATATTCCAGCGTTCTAGTTGATAAAGAGAGCCTTGCCGCAATTATTTTATATGCTTCTCCACTTACAAGTTCTCGAATAACTATCATCTCTTTTGGAGTAAAGTATATTCCTGATATTGACCCACCGTCTTTGTTATCATCTGTATTTTCAGTTCCCAATGTAATTCTCTCCTACAATTTTTCGTTGCATTTATAATGATAATACAACTTTTAATTGCAAAACTCCTAATAAAAAGTATTCCGAATTGATGTAGAAAAAATTTGAGTACAATTCTAAAAAGTAAGAATTATTAACTCACGGAATTTTAAAACAGATTCTTAAATTCAAAAATTAAAACGATATCTGTGAATCTCACACATTAATACAAAAATAACTATCGATAGTTATCCGCTACGCATATACTTTTTTCTTATTCTATTTTTTATCTCCATTTTTCTGATTTTTGAAATAAACATCATATAAATTACTAACTTATATAATAGTATTTTTATAAAATAATAGTTGTTTTTTGAATCATTATTCAAAAACATCGTTGAATTTTATAGTACCCTAACCTTACGTTTTTTCAAAAATTTCGGACATCTGCTCAGAGATATATTTTGCCCATAGATCGGGGCGTTTTTTCATCGTTAATATTTTTGACTGCGTCTCGCGGTAATTATTAATTTTCTTATGATCGCCGGAAAGGAGTATATCCGGAACATCGATATCACGAAATGTTCTAGGCTGGGTATATTGATCATATTCAAGTAGATTCTGCTGAAATGAATCGTTAGCGATAGATTCCTGCTCACCTACAATATTGGGTAGTAGCCTCACACATCCTTCAATAATAGCCATAGCGGCTACCTCTCCGCCGAGCAGAACAAAATCTCCTATGGAAATTTCTTCAATATCATACGCGTTCAATATTCTTTGATCAATGCCCTCATAGCGGCCGCAAATCATTGTCAATCCGTCGGATCTGCTGACATCATAAAGATCCTCTTGTTTTAATTGACGACCGCGCGGAGAAAAGTATATACGTCGCATTTCTTTGGATTTTTCAGACAATGAATTAAATGCCTGTTCAAAGCAAATTGGTGATAAAATCATTCCACGTCCACCGCCGTAGGGAGGCGAATCTATTCTATCTGATTTGACAGGAAATTGCTTTAAATCAACGAG